>CAYOVN010000114.1:0-11525 GCA_964407425.1 uncultured Gemmatimonadaceae bacterium | reverse complement strand
ATGACACAGTGGAACCGCTGGGAGCAATGGAACAGGAAGCCTTACGGAAACTGCCAGCCTATGATTCCGAGCTGAAGCGGGAACTCGGGTTGGCCAGGACGGAGGGCGAACCCATGACCCTTCCCCAGCGCCTTCAGCTCCCCTCCCTTACCGTCCGCGGCCTTTCTTCCGGCGGAACCGGCCAATACGCCAGGAACGTGATTCCACCCACTGCCACAGCCGCCCTCGGAGTCAGGCTTGTGAAGGGGAACGATCCGGGCCACATGCGGGAGCTGGTGGAGGCCCATATCCGCCAGCAAGGGTACCACATCGTCCGGGAGGACCCGGATATGGAGACACGCCTGGCCCACCGCAGGATCGCCAAGGTCACGGGGGGAGGGGGCTATCCTGCGGCCCGGTCGCCCATGGACTTGCCCATTCTCCAGGAAGTGGTGGCCGCTGCGAAGCGGGCCGCAGGAAACGACGACATCGTCCTTTCCCCGGGGTCAGGGGGGTCACTTCCCCTGTACCTCTTCACGGACGTGCTCGAGAAGCCGATTCTTATGGTGCCCATTGCGAACCATGATGACCTGCAACATGCCCCCGACGAAAACCTGAGGATCTGGAATCTCTGGTATGGAATCGACTTCTACGCCCAACTGTTCACGATGCCGGAGGGATAGCGAGATGGTCGGGCGGAGAGAGAAACTCGCCGAAGGGGATGAATCGGGGCTAGAAGTCGGGTAGCCGGCCGAGAGAAGAAGTCAGGCCCAGGAGAGGAATTCAGGGCCAGACGGTAAGCAGAACCGGCTCCTTCCAGTCGGGCCAGCCTACGATGTCCCCGTGAAAACGGAGCCACCAGATGACCTGATTGTGGGGGGCGCCGAAGGAAGGGGCCGCATCCTTTGGGAGGAGGACGGCCCCCTTCTTCTCGAATCCTTTGTGAGGTTCGATAACCATGTTTTCGGCCAGGGTCAGGTGCTGCTCGAAGACGGTCCTTTTATGTCGACTCTGATATTGGCCGTGGCCGTGGACGACCCGTTCCTCACACTCCAGAATGACTTCCAGAGACCTTAGTTCCGTCTTCTGGTCGGGGCGGACACTCACGCTGAAGCGGATCTCTTCACCCCTCCTCAGTTCGGTCGTACTCAGCTCTACGGCGGGCTCTCCCAACTTCCCTCGACCCAAACGACCCCAAAGGCCCTTCAGGGAGATAAAAAGCCCACCGGCGATGAGGAGAAACGCCGTAATTCGTCCCGCAATCCGAAGCTCCCAGCCGTTAACGGCACCGTAGAAGATCCCCATGAGGAGAAACACCGAACCCACAGCCACCCAACTCCGGACCCTGCCCTTCTTCACCGCCTCGAGTTCCTCACGCTCCTGAGGAACTGGGCCCAAGCTCGCCTTCCGCGGATCAGGGGTCCCTTGGATGAGCACGGGGATCCGCTCCATGACGTCCGACTTCAGAAGAGATCGATCCAGGTGAGCTTCAAGAAGCCACAGGACCTTCAGGATTTTGCCACCATAGCTGAGGGGACCCCACGGCGCTGTGATTTCGAAAGAGAATCCGTGGCTCGTCCCGGCGGCCCATCGTCCATCCCGGATCAGGGTTTCCGTTCGTCCCTCGCCAGTGACCCGATTGCCTTTCCCTTCGGTGTACCAAAGGAACCGGATCTGGAATTCCCTGAACTCCACGTCCTTCCGGACATCAACGGTGACTCGGCCTTTCACCGTCTGTCCAGGCTGAAGGACCAGGAAAGGCACCTTTGCGGACGAATCCGGGGGGGCCCCACCAGGGGAGTCGGGATCAAGAATCGTAAGAGCGATTCGAACCGGATCAGCCACCGAGACTCATACCTCCATTCCTTCCCCCCGTCCTATTCGGACTCACCGTAGACGAAACGTTCCACCTCCCCGTGAATTCGAGCCACCGTCTCCGGCGAGGGGGCCGAGGTGAACCGGGACACAACCACGGTCACGCCAACGTTCGCGAACAGGGACCAGATGGCCCCGTGCAGACCCAGGGGGTGCGGAGACCCTATGAGCCCGGCAATGGGGTTCGGGGACGAGACCAGAGTGAGATACAAAACACTAAGGCCGACCCCCATTCCCCAGAGTACTCCAGACTTGGTGAACACTCGGCGGCTCGGGAAACAGACCCCCACTACAGCCGGCAAAAGCTGGAGAGCTCCGGAACCCGAGAGGATGACCAGCGTCACCAAGAACCCGAAGGTCCGGACCGAGAGAACGTACCCCACCGCCAGGAGTCCGATGACGATCACACGACCGACCCAGACGTAATGGGCCTGCGATTTGCCCACGCCTATGTACCTCTGGTAAACGTCCCTGGTCAGAACCGTCATGTTCGAGTGGAGGATGGAGTCCAACGTGGACATGGCCGCGGCCGTGGCTCCCGCCAGGATAATTCCGGTAAGCCAGGGCGGGGCAAACCTGAACAGGAGTTCGGGGAAAATCTGATCCGGGATGGCCAGATCCGGAAGAACCAGCGCCCCTCCGAGCCCAACCAGGGCCGCAGGGATATAGAGGGTCATCAGGTAGATCGGCGTGGTGGCCCCAAGCCACTTGATGGTCTTCCCGTCCACCGCCGAATAGTACCGGATCATCATGTGGGGTTGGAGCACGATGCCGAAGGAAAGAGCGATGCCCATTCCGATCCACATCCCGGGTGTGAATAATCCCTCCGGACCCGGTAGGGTCAGGAGGTCCGGCCGCTGGGCAGCTACCTGCCTCCAAAGTTCGAATGGTCCGCCGAACAGCTTGAAGGACAGATAGAGCGCTCCGATCCAGACCGCCAGATACATCCAGATTCCCTGGACAACATCGGTCCAATAGACGGCCCTAAGACCGCCTGCCACCAGATAACCGGCGGCAACAACCAGAAGGATCAGGGTTCCAATCTCAAATGGGATCCGGTCACCCGAAGCCACAGAGAGGATGTACCCCAGGCCCTGGGCCTGGACCTGTATATAAAGGATGGTGAACAGCACGGAGATGATGGCGACGAGGATCCGTACGCCTTCGCTCTCATAGAAGTCGGCCAGCATGTCGGCTGGCGTGATATAGCGGAAGGCTTTCCCCAGGGCCCAGATCCGGCTCCCAAGAACGTACGTGATTCCACCTACAAGAACCGTCCAGGTGCCAGCGGCCCAGAACCCTATGCCATGGGTATAGAAGTACCCCCCTGACCCGAGGAACGCGAAGGCTGAATGGTAGGTGGCCACGACGGTAAGGTAGAGGACGATGAATCCCGCTTTCCGCCCGTAAAGAAGGAAATCCTCCAGGTCCACCGTGAGGTGTCTGTTCGCCACAACCCCCAGGACGATGGTAACCAGGAGGTAGACGAAAATCAGGCTGGTTGCGACAACCCAAGTTTCCACGTTAGGCCCCCTCCCCCACCGCCATCACAGTTTTCTCCATAGAGCCCAGAGGAGAACGCAGATGATCGCCGAATAAAGAAAGAGCAGGTAGGTATAGAAGAAGGGGAATCCCAGAAGCCAGGGTTCAATCCGGTTCGCCACCGTATGTACGAAAGGGGGCTCCACCAGAGCAAAGAGTCCCAGGAAGAGAATAAGGGCGATCCAACCATCCCGGGTTCTGGGGACAAGATGGGAGCGGAAGGGGCCCTTCATTCGGCACCGGGCCAGACTTTGGCTGCCAGGGGGGCCGATGCCCAGAGAAGAAGGGTCATAATGACGGCCGATGAGAGGCACCAGACACAGTTTGCTCCGATCACGAAGGGCTCCAGGAAAGTCAGATAGACGGAGAATAGGGTGCCGAAGAGGGCTGCTCCCCAAAGCCCAAGAGTCACCAGAACTCGGCCTTCCTCCGAGCCCCTCCCCCGCAGGAACCAGAGGGCCAATATAAGGCTGTAGCCTAAAAGTCCCAGGACGCCCACCGGGAGAAGGCCGAATAAATGGGCGTATTTACTCTGATTGACGGTATTACAATCGCCCACCGGTCCGCAGGCGGCAGGGGCATGGGTTATCTCGATGAAGCTGAGGTAGGAAGCAATCCCAAAACCTACAACAACGAGGGTCGGGATTACCCATCCCGGCCACTCACCTCCCTGGACCCGAGGAGGGAACCCCCGGAGGACCAGACTGATGACCATACCCAAAAGAACCAGGACCGCGATGGAGCTTCCCGTTGGATCGAGATTGAACCGATCCCACATGGTCATGGAATCCAATTCCCGGGCGGCCTCGGCCAGGTCCATGGAGCCGACGGGGCCGGGAGAGGGTTCATCAAGGGGAACGGCGGCGGCGGAATCAGCTGTCTGGGCTGAGTCGCCGCCCACCTGTGGATCGATCGCGGGAGTTTCGACACCGGGATCTTCAGAGGCCGGAGCCTCATCCGCCGGAGCTTCAACCGCCGGAGCCTCAGCCGCCGGAGCTTCAACCGCCGGAGCCTCAACCGCCGGAGGACTCTCCTCGGCGGCCGTGTCCGGAACGATCGGAGGGTCCTCGACCGCGGCAGGTGTTTCCTCCGAAACCGAGTCCCCAACCGCCACCGAGTCCCGGGCCGGATCAGGAGCTTCGGTCTCGGGCCCCGGGGCCTGGCGGGTGATCAACCGATCCGGATACCTCGGGTCCAGTGCATTCTGTTCACGTAGAAACGAGACGAGGGCCGGGAAGTTCGGAACGTCCACACCATCCCCTGCCAACCCTTCCTCGATGATCATCGAGAGGCGCCGGGGAATCTCCTCGCCCCCAATGAGCACCTCATCAGCGACGATGAGCATCGGGACAACCCAGTCCTTCTCGGGAACCTCATAAAACCGGATGGCTTCATAGTACAGGTTATTGGCCCACGGTTGACTGGTATCCATTCCCAGGAGCACCAGGCGATTCCCGTATTGGTTCTGGAGAGGAATCAGGTATTCGTTGATGAGCTCGTGACAGTGTTGGCACGTCGGACTGAAGAACAAAACCGCATGGATCACCGGTTCCGGAGCCTGGGAGCTGAGGCGGGCCGGAACCAGGAGTACCAATAGACCTAGAATCGGGATCAACCGTTTCAGAGATTTCATGATGGGTATGATTGTCACCCTCCACCCTAGGATGCAACCCGAATCTCAGAGATTGTCTTGAAGGGTTCGGGTCAGATCCGTACCCTTCCCGTATGCTTCCCCAGACTCTACCCATCCGCTTCCTTCTGAATCACCGGAGAGAGACTGCCCCACACAAAGGGGCGGACAAGACGACTCAGCCGGGCAGGGCGGCCTCAGCTGACGGATCTGAGCCCACTCCACTCTGGAAGCTGGACGGGTTGGGGACAGAGTTGGGACTGGAAACCCTTTGGTTCAAGGAAGGGAAGAGGGATACGAACCAGAGGCCGTCTGAGCTCATTCAGGTGTACACCAACCTGGCCCGGGAAATCCTGGAAGAGCTGGAGGGTGGTCCCTTCCCCACCCATCTCTTCCTCCAAGCGGGGACCGGCGACCTGGCCGCCGCCGTAGCACGCTACTTCTGGGACACCATGAACGAAAGCAGGCCAAGGATCATCGTCGTGGAGCCGGCCAACGCGGACTGCGTCCTGGAAAGCTTCCTCGCTTCGCGACCCACCCCAGACTCTGGGGACATGGACACGAACATGAGCCACCTGGCCTGCCGGGAGGTCTCTCCCTTCGCCTGGGCTGTTCTCAAAGAAGGCGCCGACGCATTCTTATCCATCTCGGACTTCGCGGCGGAGGCCACCGTGGAACTCCTCGAGAAGGGTGTTGCAGGGGACCCCTCGATCCTGGCCGAACCCTCGGGGGCCGCAGGGTTGGCAGGCCTCATCGCCGCATCGTTCGAACCAGCCCTGACCGAAACCATGGAGCTGGGGCCGGGGAGTCGAGTCCTGGTCCTGGGATGGGAAGGACCCGCCTGACCCCTTGTTAGGCCCGAGCCATTTGCGCGAATCACACATTAGCCCTCCTGAACCGGAGGATTGGAGAGAAGAAGACAGATGAGCGATCTACCCAGACCCCCCCGAACCCATGACAACTTCGTGGCCACCTTTCCTGAGTTGGCCGAGGCCTGGCAAACGGTGGGTGCGGCCGGGAAGACCGGCCCTCTGGACGAGAAGGCATGTCGTCTCGTGAAGCTGGCTGTGGCCATGGGAGCCCAGCAGGAGGGAGCCGTTCACGCCAGCGTGAGGAAGGGCCTGGCCATGGGCATCACCCGGGAGGAGTTGGAGCAGGTGGTGGTTCTAGCGGCAGGGACTCTGGGATTCCCTCAAACCGTCGCGGCGTATACCTGGATCAAAGACCTGCTTTAGCTGGACTCCCTACCTGACTTCCAGGATGGTGAGTTCGTTGGCAAGAAAGCGAGGGATCAAGACACGGTTTCTCCCTGCGTCATAGCCGAGGTCCGCCGGGGCCTCAACGTTTTCCAGCAGGGGTTGAACCGTGCCGTCCGGTTGAATCCAATAGACTGCCGAATCCCCCCAGCTGGAGATGAGAACACCTCTCTCGCCGAGAGAGACGATCCCGTCCAGACCCATCCCCGACGGTGGAAGGAGTTGGAGTCTTTCCCCCTTGGGGTTCACCCTGAAAACCTCCCCGGATCCGAAGGTGGCAACAAATAACCCATGTTGGTCATCGTGTAGCCCATTGGGGCCTCCCAGTTCCACTCCTTTTAAGGCGGTCCCGTCCGCTAACGTCACTACCTGGGGCACATCAGCAGACGGTCGAAGGAAATAGACCGCTCCGGGTGATCCCTCCGTGCCACTATCGGAAAAATAGATTCCGCCCCTGTAGGAAGAGGTCAGGTCATTCAGGAAGGTGGCTTCGTCCAAACAGAGGTCCAGGAGGGGCGCTCCGGTGACTCGGTCGAACCTCCTGACGCAGTCGATATCTGTCACATACAGGGTGTCAGCCACGATGGCCATTCCCTTGGGCGCATGGAGGGTCACACCTGGGGAACTTCCATCGATCCACCTGAGGTCCAATACAACACCCTGCGGAGAAACCCGGGAAATGAAACCGTTCCCATCCTTCTCGGCCGCCATTCCGTTGATATTCGCCACCAGGTACGTGTCGGAGTCCGGGTCGTGGAGAACGGACTCGGGTGTCGAAAACCCAGCGTCGGAAACCGTGAAGGAAAATGGGGGACCTAGCTCCTCCTGGACCTCTTCTTCCTCCAGGATCTCCCGACCAGGCACCTGGCCACACCCGCCGATCAGGACAATAAGCACGGAGAGGGGAAGACCCCCGCTAGCAAAGCTGGTCACCTACGCCTCCGGGGTCATCGGATCTCCACCCACTCAGAACGGACTACACCTGCTTTCTCGGACCGGGCCGTGACCTGTACATACGCTGTGGGGTCCTGGACCTGGACGATCCACTCCACGGATTCGGTGGCAACCCCCACATCCGTCAAGAATGGTCCGGTACCGCGAAGATGTCCCAGAGCTACTCTCCCAGACCCCTCCACCAGTTCGGCGCCCTCCAGGCCGAGAAGGAGAACCGGGGGCCGAACCACCGGACTCCGCACCGAGCCATCGGGCATCTCCTGCCCTACGGTTCCCCGCCCGGTGAGGCTGGTGGGAAGGAAACCCTCATTGGATACCGAAGCCCTGATCCGAAACTTCCCCTCTCCAATGGGCGTGACGGTGGGCTCCTCCAGAACCAACCGGGGCGACTGCTTGATCAGATAGAAAATCCAGGGAAGCTGGGCGGCGCATTCTTCCTCGAGGAACTCGGCCGGAGGATTCTGTCCCCAGAATTTCCGGTGCCAGCCACCAACTTCCACCTCACCCTCGGCAGGATGCTGGAAGGACACCCAGGGCGAGAAGTAGCGGCCTTCGAGCTCCCGGTCATTAAACCTCATTTCCTCCAGAGCATCGATCTCCCCATTCCCATCATAATCCGTTACCCAGGCCTCGGGCCCAGGGGAGTATTCCGGGACCCAGCCTATGATCCCCTGGTCCCAATAGGCCCAGGTCATGAGGGTGCCATATCGGTGTTCGGTCGGGTGGGTGGCACTGGGCCGAACCAGCCGCCCCGTCGTTTCGGTGTAGGGCACACCAAGGTGCTCGATGAGAGCGAGATCGTTGGTAGGGAAAAGAGAGGGTGCGGAAGCCGATGGAAGCCTATAAACGAATCCGCCCGAGGTGTGGCCATGGACAATGCTGGTAATGTTGGGGTGAGCCTGGATGAACTCTACCGTGGCATAGGTTTCCGGCTCCGACAGAGGAAAGGGCCCGGCTCCGTTTTGAAGGTGAACCAGTTCCCAGTTCCTGGGGAAGTTTCGATTCATGTCGATCCCCCCGATCCCGTCCTCGTTCACCCGTCCATCACCGTCGTTGTCCAAACCTTCAGCCATCACTCGGAAACGGGCAGCGCCCTCCGGGACTGACGAAGTGCCCCCTGCCCCACCCCGTCCACCACCCACCCGAACCATGATGCGATTATCTTCGGGATGCGCGTACCACCCCCCCTCCGGGTCGGGGATCCGCATGGTAGTGATCCAGCCGTCCCCATCCAGGTCTTCCCCAGGGTCTTCATCGGCTTGACCGTCCTCGTCTTCATCCCAGGGGCGGACAGTGCTTCGGAGGCTCTGGTCGTAAATGAGGGCCAGGTCGGAGCCATCCGGGTTGAACTTCGGCCGGACATAGAAGGCGTAACTCTCCAGGAGGTCCGTCACTTCCGGATCCCACCCGTAGCGGGCGAGAAGTTGCCCCATGGCATAGAGAGCTACCTGGGACCCGGTCAGCTCCCCCGAATGGATCCCCCCATCCAGATAGAGGGCCGGTTTTTCCGAGGCCGGGCCGGTGATCTCTGATGTGACCTCCATAACCCAGAGCTTCCTGCCCTCCAGGCTCTCGCCGATGGTGTAGAGCTCGGTAAGCCCAGGATATAGGGCGTGGAACTCACGGAGAATCTGCTCCACATCCCCCGAGGAATAGTAGCGGTTCCAGTCCACGCTCCCTTCCGGTCCAACCAAGGCGCTCCCCTGGGCTCCCAGTCGAGAGGAGGAAGTCGCCATCCCGAGAAGAAAGACGAGAAGGGCATAGGACCCCCTCCGGAAGAATACACCGAGGGACCGGATCATCTTGGACCTCCTTTGAGGACAAACCAATCGGCAGAAGAGGGAAAGTAGCAAACGGGGACTGTTCCCGCTGAGGATCGGACCGTGCCCCGACCCACCGCCAGGCAAGTTTAGCGAGTTGGGAAAAATTTCATAACGGAACTTTTTTGATTAAAAGCATATTAGAATCTTCCCTCCTTCCCCCAGTCCAAGAGAAAATGCTCATGAAAATCCGGGACGTTCTCAATACCAAAGGCTACGACGTAGTCACGGTACCGCCCTCTTTCCCTCTTCAGGACGCCATGCGCCTCCTCGTTGAGCACAACATCGGATCGGTGGTCGTCGCGCAGGAGAAGGTCGTGGAGGGAATCCTTACCGAGCGGGATGTTCTCCGGCTGGCATCCAAGGACCCGTCCAAGATGGCTTCTTTGAAAGTGGAAGAGGTCATGACCAAAGAGGTGATGGTGGCTTTGCTAGACGACAGCGTCGACAGTGTCATGGAGATCATGACCAAGAATCGGATCCGGCATCTCCCCATCGTCGACCAGGGGTGGATGCAGGGCATTCTCTCCATTGGAGACGTGGTGAATGCTCTCCGAACGAAGGTCGAAGTGGAGAACACCTACATGCGGGATTACATCCGCGGGGTCTTCTCCTAGGAACCGGGTCCAGGTTCAATCTGCCCGTGAGCCGGCCCAGGCTCAGTCCGCCTCAGGGCGCTCCAGAAGCAGCGGCCACCTGGCGGCCCTGAGAACCTTGTCGGTGACGCTCCCCAACAGAGCCCTCTTCACCCCAGTGTAACCATGAGTGGCGATGGCGATGAGATCCACATCCATCGTCTCGGCCGTATTCAGAATGGCCCGGGCCGGTGCGAAGTGGGACTCGATGACGGCCTCCACCTCCAACCCCTCTCCCCGGAGGCGTTTCGTCACGCCGCCCAGGTATTCTTCGGCTTTTGCCAACCTCTCCTTGAGGTGCCCAGCGGGGAGAGGCGAGACTCGGGCCCCTACAGTCACATGGGGCGACACGACGTGAAGGAGGGAGAACCTGGCCCCCATGGCTTTGCCCAAATGGACCGTCGGCTCCAGGATCTTCTCGCCGATGGGTGAACCATCCAAGGGCACCAGGAAGTGACCGAACTGGGCCTCTGGAAAGTTCTTTCCATCTTCCAACGGTCGTATGACCAGGAGGGGATAGCTGCTGTGCCGCACCAGTGAATCCGCCACACTCCCCAACCAGGCCCTGCTCACCCCTGTCCTACCGTGGGTCGTCATGATGAGCAGCTTGGCCTGGATCTTGGCGGCCTGCCTCTCCAGCGCTTCCGTCACATATCCTTCCAGAAGGCTGGAGCTGACCTCCACGTCGGGGATTTGTGCCTGGAGAAGAGCGGCCTGTTCCTCTAGATATTTCTTCTGCTCATCCGAGTGCTTCTCCTCATAGGCCTCCATGCTAACCCCCTCGTACTGAAAAGGGGTGTTTTGGAGAAGGTCCGTCGGAGGCTCACAGCAACTCACGTGGGCAAGGTTGACTGACGCCCCCGTGTTCTCCGCGATGGCTTTGGCAAACGGAAGGGCATGCTCACCAAATTCGGACCCATCCAGAGTGACCAGGAGTTTATCCAACATGGGATCCTCCGCGCTGGTGGAGAGAAGATGTCGGGCGTAGGGGCAATCTATAGCGCAAATTTTGGCCTGGACAACTACTATACCTGGTTAAAAGGTCTGCACACCCGACCGAGACCCCTCTCTCGGCCCTAGGAGCCTGGGAAAAATGGCTGAATCCAAACTTCGAAGTGATGCCCTTTCCATCTTTCAGGCTGGGATCCAAGCCGCCAATCCCGTGGACGCGGTGGAGCGGTATCTTCGAATTGAGGGTGACACCCTATCCGTAGCCCAGAAGTCCTACCCCCTGGGCTCGTTCAAAAGAGTCTGGATCGTAGGCATGGGGAAAGCCTCAGCCATCATGGCCAAACCCCTCATGGAGCGACTGGGCGACAGAATCTCCGGCGGGATCATCAATGTGAAGCATGGCCACCGATACCCCCTGACCGGCGTCCGCTTGGTAGAGGCCGGGCACCCACTGCCCGACGAGGCGGGATTGCGTGGAACACAGGACATGATTCAGCTCCTCGAGAAAACCGGGGAGGAAGATCTGGTCTTCTGCCTCATCTCAGGCGGAGGATCCGCTCTGTCACCTGCCCCAGCCGCCGACCTCTCCCTGGGAGACAAGCAGGGTGTGACCAGAAAGCTCCTCGACTGCGGCGCCACCATCCACGAGATCAACTCGATCCGGAAGCACCTGTCCCAAATCAAAGGAGGTCGACTGGCTCGGCTGGCCCAGCCGGCCACGCTCATCTCCCTCATCCTATCCGACGTTATCGGTGACGACCTGGACACTATCGCGTCGGGCCCCACCGTCCCCGACCCCAGTACCTTCTACGACTGCCTGAGAATCCTCGCCAGGTACAATCTGTCCGAGGTCATTCCCCATACGGTGCTCCGTCATCTGGAA
>CAYOVN010000113.1:0-11707 GCA_964407425.1 uncultured Gemmatimonadaceae bacterium | reverse complement strand
GGATCAGGAAGAACCGCCAAATTGGACCGCGAGACGAGCGAGGAGGGCGAAGCCCTGGGCCCCAAGACCCCCCCCTTCCTTGACCCTCCCCAACCCAACCCGCCATCTTGCCGCCCGGCCTCCCCCGGACTGGACCGGACGGGCCCCAGACCAACAAGACGCTCCCACACCCATGGAGAAGCCCATGCGTTCCCCTCGATTCCTCCTGCCTATCATCACCCTCTTGACCCTGCTCCTGTCGCCAATGGCAACACTCGCAGGTCAAGAATCCGGCAAGGTATTCAAAGCCATGGATGTGTTCGGGATCGAGATCGCCGCAGATCCCCAGATCTCCCCTGACGGACAGAGAATCGTGTTTGTCCGAAGCGGCTTCGATGTGATGATGGACCGGGCCACCTCCAACCTTTGGATCGTCAACGCCGACGGGTCCGAGCAACGGCCCATCACCACCGGGAGCGCAGGTCAGGGCTCCCCACGCTGGTCACCGGACGGCAACAGACTTCTGTACCTCTCCTCAGAGGACGGTGGAGCCGAGATCTGGGTCCGATGGATGGACACGGGCCAGACCGCCAAAATTACCAATCTCACGGAAAGCCCCGGGAATCTTGCCTGGTCTCCGGACGGGAAATCCATCGCCTTCACCATGTTCGTGCCGGAAAAACGCCAGCCCCTGGCTGTGGAGATGCCCAGCCCCCCGGAGGGAGCCGATTGGGGCCCTCCGATTCGGGTAATTGACAACATGAACTACAGGGCCGATGGGAATCCCGGCTTTGTACCGGACGGCCACACCCATTTGTTCGTCCTTCCGGCCGAGGGAGGAACCCCTCGCAAACTCACCGAAGGGCCGTACCACCACCTCTCGCCGGCCTGGATGCCAGATGGACGGTCCATCCTTATCTCGGCCAACCGCAGAGAGGATGCGGACCATGAGCCCATGGATTCCGAGGTCTACCAGGTTGAGGTCGAGACAGGGCGTCTGACCAAACTCACCGACCGGTACGGACCCGATGGGAGCCCCACCCCGTCCCCATCTGGAACTCACATCGCCTACACCGGCTTCGATGACCAGTACCTGGGGTTCCAGGCTTCGGACCTCTACGTCATGAACGCCGACGGATCCGGCCCGAGGCTCCTGACCGAGGACTTCGACCGGAGCATCGGGGCCATCCAGTGGGCCCATGACGAAAGTGGGCTCTTCTTTTCCTACGATGACGAAGGGAACGGGAAAGTCGGCTTCATCGACCTCCAGGGGCAACTTGAGGAACGGTTGGAAGACGTTCAGGGGCTCTCCACGGGAAGACCCTACGGGGGCGGCCAGTTCTCCGTGGCCGAAAACGGGAGAATCGCTTTCACCATCGGACGGCCCAGCCACCCGGCGGAACTCGCAGTAGCCGGCCCCGGTGGAGGGTCCGTTCGGCAGCTGACCGATCTCAACCAGGACCTTCTGGGCCACCTGAACCTCGGCGCCGTGGAAGAGATCTGGTACGAATCATCCTTCGACGGGCGGAGGATTCAGGGATGGATCGTGAAGCCACCCGATTTCGACCCCTCCAAAAAGTACCCACTGATTTTGGAGATCCACGGCGGCCCGTTCTCGAACTACGGAGACCGATTCTCCTCCGAAATCCAGCTCTATGCCTCCTCGGGTTTTGTCGTTCTCTACACCAATCCCCGGGGCTCGACGAGCTACGGAATGGAGTTCGGGAACCTGATCCACCACGCCTATCCCAGCCAGGACTATGATGACCTCATCTCGGGGGTGGACGCGGTGATCGACCTTGGGTATGTGGATGAGGACCAGCTTTTTGTGACGGGAGGAAGCGGTGGTGGGGTGCTCAGTGCCTGGATCATCGGCCACACCGATCGATTCAGGGCAGCCGTGGTTCAGAAACCGGTCATCAACTGGTATTCCTTCGTGCTCCACGCCGATAACCCGGGGTTCTTCTACAAGTATTGGTTCCCCGGCCCCCCCTGGGAGCACATGGAGCAATACATGGAGAGGTCACCCTTGTCTTACGTGGGGAACGTGACCACTCCGACCATGCTCCTTACCGGAGAAGTGGACTACCGGACCCCGATGTCGGAGTCGGAGCAGTACTTCGCCGCCCTCCAGATCGAAGGCGTCCCCAGCATGCTCGTGCGGATCCCCGATGCCTCCCACGGCATCGCTTCCCGACCCAGCAACCTGTTGGCGAAGGTCCAGCATATCCTGGCCTGGTTCGAGAAGTGGGGGGGTGAGTCCTAAGGGGAATACCCGAATCCAGGGCGGCGAAAACCCCGAGGGGAGGTTAGAATTCCTACCTGGGCCCAAGGGCCCTGGTTTATTGACCAATTCCCTCACTCACGAAGGAATCTTCGCCGATGGCCTCGGAACTAGACCACAAAGAACTTCACCGGTGCTGTGACCCCGCCTCCCTAGGGTTTGAAACTACCGCGGAGGTCGAACCGCTCTCCGGTGCTTTGGGCCAGGAAGAAGCAATGCAGGCCCTGGCTTTCGGGGTCTCGGTGGCGTCGAAGGGCTATAACATTTTCGCCCTCGGTCGAGCCGGTTCCGGTCGCCGAACCTTCATAAAGCAGGAACTGCAGGCCAGGGCGGAGAAGGAGCCCACGCCATCCTCCTGGTGCTACGGATTCAACTTCAAAGACCCGCGGCGACCTGTCGCTCTGGAGCTCCCCGCCGGACGGGGGGAACTTCTTCGAGCCCGGGTGGATGCACTAATTACCGACCTGAAAAGGGCGGTTCCCCAAGCTTTGGAGGCCGATGACGTCACGAATCGGCGTGCAGCCATCTATGAGGACCGTGGACGAGAGGCCAAGGCGGCAATGGCCGAGTTCCGGAAGGGTTTGGAGGACGACCCCAATGTCGTGCTCATCGGAAACCAGGACGGGCTAGTGGTGGTGCCGGCCCAAAAAGGTGAACCCGTCACGAAGGAGGCATACGCTGAGCTTCCGGAAGACGCCCGTCTGGCCATCGATGAAACGGTGCGGGGAGCAAGCAAGGAGCTCTTCCACACCCAAAGGAAGATGCATGAACTTCAGCAGGAGGCGGCGGGCCTTGCCGAGGATCTCCACCGCCAGGTCACCCGGAGTGTGGTTGATCACCGGTTCTCCAACCTCAAGGAGTTTTATCAGGAAAGTCCAAGGATCCTCCGACACCTGGACGAGATGGCTGAGGACATCGTAGAGAACTGGGAGCGGTTCATTCCCAAAGAAGAACAGGAAGGGGACCTGCCCCCCAATCTCATGGGTGGCCCGTCGGGAGAGGACTACTTCCTTCGGTACCAGATCAACCCAATTGTCACCCGGGATCGGAACTCGGGGGCTCCCGTGATCATCGAGTCAAACCCTACCCAATGGACGCTTACTGGCAGGGTAGAGGGCCAGATCAGGTTCGGGGTCATGGTTACCGACTTCACGCGGTTGGTTCCGGGAGCACTGCACCGGGCAAATGGCGGCTACCTCATCCTTCACGCCGAGGAACTTCTTGGCCGACCCGCTGCATGGGCCACCCTCAAAAGGGCCCTCCGGACCAGGGAACTCCAGCCGGAAGATCCGTCTGGCGCCGTGGGCATGGTCGTCCCTGAAACACTCGAGCCCGAGCCGATCCCTTTGAACGTCAAGGTCATCCTCATCGGGGAACCGAACACCTACTACCAGCTTCAGCAGGTCGATCCAGAGTTCGAAGAGCTATTCAAGGTAAAGGTCGATTTCACCCCTCATATGGACCGGACCCCGGATACAGAAAAGGGATATGCGTCCTTCGTAGCTGCCCGTTGCGAAAAGGAAGCCCTGCCGGCCTTCGACGCCACCGCCGTTGCCGCAGTGGTGGAAGAGGGATCGCGCCTTTCAAGTAATCAGTGGAAGCTGTCGACCCGGTTCCGGGCCATTCGGGACCTCGTGAGGGAAGCTGCCCACGTTGCTACCGGTGAAGAATCCCAGGTCGTCTCCCGAGCCCACGTTGAGGGAGCTCTGGAAGACAGGCATCGGCGAAACAACAGACCCCATCGGGAGATGCTCGATATGATCGGGCGGGGTGTACTCTCCTTTGAACCGAAGGGGGAGGTCGTGGGGCAGATCCACGGCATCGGGTTGATCCAGATAAGCGATGAAGCGTTCGGTCGGCCAATTCGAATTATGTGCAGCGCCTATCTAGGGACAGAGGGTGTGATCAACATCGAGCGGGAAGCCCTCATGAGCGGCCGGATCCATAGTAAGGGGATCCTGATCCTCCAGGGTTATCTCGGCAGAACCTTCGCTCGATCCAAGCCCCTCCTCATGTCCGCGAGCCTTTCCTTCGACCAGCTCTATGAAGAGATCGAGGGCGACAGTGCCTCCGCAGCCGAGCTGTACGCCCTCCTCTCTGCCATATCCGGGATACCGATCCGACAGGATCTCTGCATAACCGGAGCTATCAACCAGGATGGCACGATCCTCCCGGTCGGAGGCGTCACGGAAAAGGTGGAAGGGGTCTTTTCTGCTTTTGAGCAGGCTGGACTCACCGGAAGCCACGGGGTGATTCTTCCTCGGAAAAACGTCGAGAACCTCGTGCTCCGAAGAAAAATAAGAGAGGCCGTTGCGGAGGGCAGATTCCACCTCTATGCCATTGACCGAATCGAGGAGGGTTGGCCTATCCTCACCGGGATGGAAGCCGGAATCATGGACGACGATGAAACCTTCCCCGAGGGCACGGTTTACCGAAAAGTCGTGACCCAGCTTGATGAATTCTTGAGGGAATGGTCTGCCATGGGTGAGGGAGAATGCGGGAAAGAGGGCGATCAGAAGGAGTGAGGACCTTGGGAGGGAAGGGCAGGAAGATCACAAAAGTGAGACCCGGGGCCGCCCTGTGGTTGGCGGCCTCGACCCTCGTGGTCTCCGGGTGCCAGCTTATCGGCGGGTCCGAACCTCCACCCCCGACCCTCGGTACAGTTCAGGGTGTGGTTTATCAGGGATCCCTTTTCCTGGACGGTGGGGACATGCCGGCTGGGTTGGAGATAATCCGGAACCGAGGGCAGGTTCGGGGAGCCCTCCAGACATCATCGGGCCTGATCGCCGATGGACAGGGGCGATCGAGGGGAAACACGCTGACCCTGGACCTTTCCTATGGTGGGGATTGCCCGGGGACCATCTCCCTGGACGGAGACTGGGATGAGGACGGTAAGACGTATGAGGGTGCGGTCACCGCCGTGGACTGCACGGGGAAAGGTACGGGAACGTTCAAGTTCTCTGGCGAATAAGGTCCGGAAATCAAACCCGCCCCTCGGGGACTGACAAAGTCCTTTACACCCCCCACTGTAAAAATAGCTTGCATAAACACATGTTTAGGGTACAAGTTCAGTGAGCTAAGATACTGAGAATAGCTCACTTACTGAAAACGGTCCGGGTGGACCGGAAATTGCTCTCTCGAAAACTGTATTCATGAAACTCTGGCCTCGGCAGTTCCGTCGAGGCATTTGTTTCCTTTGGGCACATGTGGGGATCGGGAGGCGCCTGAGGATCTAATGGTGAGAACACCCATCCAGCGAGAGAATGGCATTCTCGGCCTTTTGAGACGATTCACGGGCTCTACCCGAGGGCAGGGGCTTGTCGAGTTCGCCTTAATGATCCCTATCGTCCTGTTCCTTTTCTTTGGTGTGTATGAATTCGGGCGTTTCTATTTTTCGCGGTTGACCCTGCAACATGCTGTTGCGGAAGCAGCACGGTTTGCGGTTACCGGGGAGAGTCTCGACGACGACGAAGGGAACTCCATGACTAGGGCTCAGTCCATCGTTTCCGTGATTAAGCGGAACGCGCAGAATCTAAACCTCGATGTTGATCGGATCACGATCGACCCCGCTGATGCTGGAGGGCCCGGGGACGTGGTCACGGTAAGCGCGGAATTTACCTTCAACTTCTTCCTACCGGGGTACAGCAGCCTATTTCCGGACGGAGACCTGGAGTTCGAAGTCACCACGGCCATGAAGAACGAACCCTTCCTCCCGGGGCAGGGCCAGCCGTGAGGTCTTTGATCAGAACTTCGCCTGGAGCCAGGCATGGTTCCCGAAGCTCCCGGCAGGGTCAGGCGATCGTCGAGACGGTTCTCATCGCGCCTCTCCTTCTCCTGCTCCTTCTCGGATTGATCGAGTCAGGGAATGCGCTGTCCATCAACCACAAGATGGTGGTGCTCAGCAGGGAGGGGGCGAACATCGCGTCGAGGGGCACCTCCCTTCCCGAGACTCTAAACGTCCTGGTGGCTTCCGGCGACGAGATCAACTTGAGGGAAAATGGTGGAATAGTTGTCACACGCATTCTCGTGATCGACGGCGATCCTGTCGTTGATGCTCGGGCTAGTTCGCCTGGCTATGAGGCCTCCAGCAGACTCTGGAATCCGGGTGCCGATGATAGTATCGTTGTCCCCCTTCAGAGCCTGAATCTAGTTGAAGGTCAGGCCCTTCATGCGGTCGAGATCATATACGATTATGAGGCCCTCACCCCGGTGGGAGGATTCCTGCCCGAGGGATGGACTGACGAAATATACGAAAGGGCGATTTTCTGATGCTGTCCGGTCTTCGAGGGATGCTCTCAGCACCCTATCTGGGAAACAAACGGGGGAGCGTCCTCGTCTTCGTCGCCGTGGCCTTGCTTTCGACCCTCGTCATGGCGGGCCTGGCTGTGGACGTGGGACGTGGCTACGTCCTCAAGGCTCACCTTTCAAGGGCAGCTGACGCAGCCGCACTCGCTGCGGCCCGATCCCTTCGGCAAGGACCCGCAGAAGCCCAACAGAGGGCCCTTTCTGTGGCCGCTGCCAACGGGGTGGTCCCCGGACAGGGGAGCGCCGCCATCTCCTTGGAGTTTGGCACCAACGAGTTCGATGAGCAGACGGTTTCGGTAACCGCCTCCCAGGACACGCCCACGCTCCTCATGAGGCTCATTGGCGAGGAGAAGATGGAAGTTAGTTCCAGGGCGGTAGCTGCCGTTCCGCCGGTGGACCTCATACTGGTTCTGGATCATTCGGGGTCCCTGGGCCAGGCCGGCGCCTGGAATGACCTCCAGGATGCCGCCATAGAGTTCATTCAGAATTTCGATGATGGTATCGATCAGATAGGGTTGGTTTCCTTCAACATCATGGCCGCCAACGACTTTGAGTTAGGCCAACCTTTCACCGCGAACGCCATTTCCGTCGTAAACAGCCTGACCTCAATTGGGTGGACAAATACGGGGGAGGCCCTTCGACTCGCTCACGAGCAAATCACGACTGGAGCAAACCTGAGAGATCGGTCGGCCAAGGTGGTGGTTTTCTTTACGGACGGCCGTCCTACCGCCTTTCGGGGCATCCTCGGGGGCAGTGATCGGGTGATGGCCACATCCTCGACCTCGAGCATATACGGCTACTACAACGATCCGCCGAACCTCCCCATGACGTATAATCCTCCGGTCGATGGTTGCAGGAACCGGACGTGGTGTTTTGGAATCCGGTCGCGAGACGTTTTCGACGCCGCAGAAGGGAATGGGTTGAATTGGGCGAGGCAAATCCGCCAGGACGATGTGCTGGTCTACACCATCGGACTCGGAGACACCAGCCAGCCAGCCAATTCCATCCTCCAACCTGGCCTGGGCTACCTCCGACTTCTTGCCAACGAGGATGGGATCGACAATCAATCCCACCCGAAGGGGAAAATGTACTTCGCTCCCTCGGCCTCGGAGCTTCGGACCGTATTCAACCTCGTTGCCCAGGATCTTTTGGCCCGCCTAGCCCACTAGACCTTCCGGCGCCAGCCGGTTGACCTCTCTCCAAAAGTTGGATTAGTTTTCGGTTTGTTTGCGCCTGTAGCTCAGCCGGATAGAGCACCGGCCTTCTAAGCCGGGGGTCCCAGGTTCGAGTCCTGGCGGGCGCGTAGGATAAGAGACACCCCACAGTCGTTTTTCGGCTGTGGGGTCTTTTTTGGGGGCAGTGACTCGAAAGGGAGTGTGACGATCCGGGTTTCCGGACCCTGTCCTGCCTTACCCGATGGCGACATACTGCGGGAGACATCCGCCGATTGTTACCTGTGAGATGGAGCGAAGGGATGGGAAAGCGGCTGGCCATGAATTTTGCCAAAGGTCTTTGTCTGTTCTTGGTTCTGGCGGCCTGCTCGAGCGACCGGGCAGAGTCGAATGTGACCTATCGAGATAGCGCAGGCATCCGCATCGTGGAGTCACTTTCCCCCCGCTGGGGTGAAGAGGGTGGGTGGGCCGTCGACAGTTTGCCCGTCCTGGACCTGGCCACTTCCGGTACTGGTGGAGGTCACGAGTTTTTCCGCGTGAGGGATGCCTTTCGTTCTCCCGACGGACGGGTGGCGGTAGCAGACTTCGGTGCCAGGGAAGTAAGAGTATTCTCTTCGGAGGGAAGACTGGTCACCTCCCAGGGCCAAAACGGTGATGGCCCAGGTGAGTTCCGACGCCTCCAGGCTATCGATCCATTCGCCGGGGACTCCGTTTCCGCCTTCGATGCCAGGCACCGACGGGTCACGATCCTGGGGCCGAATCTCGCGGTAGCCAGAGTCATTCCCCTCGATGGGTTGGCCGATGGGGTTAGAGATCTCCGCCCGGTCGGAGATTCCTTGTTCCTCGGGCTTTTTTTCTCCTTCGAACCCAGCCCTGCCCGTACCGGCCGCATCCGAATGCCTTACGCCGTGGTGCGACTCTCCAGGGTGGGGGCCGTCCAAGACACTGTGACGATCATCCCCGGGTACGAGAGTTTCGGTTCCGTGGGCGTGGACATGAGTCCGCCTTTTTCAATGGATGGACATCTGGCGGTTCGGGGGTCCGAGTTCGTACTTGGGTCAGCTGATGGCATGGGCTTCGACCGATACCGTGAAGACTCGGATCGGATTCAAAGGGTTCGGGTGCCGGAGTATGACCTCAGCCTATCGCCTTCCGAGGTCGAACGGGAACGAAGGGCCATGCTGCCGGAGGGCGCCCCCGAGCGACGACGGCAGGTGATCGAGGGTTTGGAGTTCCCCGAGCACCGGCCCGCATACTCGAACATCCTCATCGATTCGGAGGGCTACGTGTGGGCGGGAGAGTTTCATGGCCTGGCGGAGGTGGAACGACCCATGACATGGGAGGTTTTCTCGCCGGAAGGTGTTTGGTTGGGACCCGTTCGGATGCCGGCCCGATTCACATTGTTGGATATCGGTCCCGACTTCGTACTGGGGGTATTCCGAGATGGACTTGACGTTCAGCATGTCCAGATCTTGAGGCTGCACCGTTCTTGAGGCTTCTCATGCAGAAACGGGCACACTGCTGGAGAATCCCCTACTTCATCGCATTAAAAGCATCCATCACCGCGAGAAAATCCGTGCTTGAAAAGGAGAATTCTCCCTCCCCAGTCTTTTCCGCCCCAGGGTAGGGCGGCTTTTCCCGACGAACCTTCAGGACCATATGGTAAGGTGACCCCAGCTGGAAAAGCTCGTAGCTGCCCAGATCTCCGAGTGCCTCGGTGGTGGCCTCCCGAATCTTATCCCTTGCAACCTCCGGATGAAGGCCAAGGGCTGCCGTACCCATCCCGACCTTGGTCTCCACCGTGGTCACGGCCCCGAAGAGTTCCGTTACCTGCCCGCAAATCCAGTTATCCCCGGCCACCAACACCACTGGCACCCCCAGAAGCCCCGCCAGTTGCGCGTTGTAGCCTGCTTCCGGCAGGGACACCCCGTTTACCGACAGGTCGATCACGTTCCCGCTGGAGGTGTGGGCGAGGATCCCCTCTTCGGTACCTCCCTTAGCATGGTAGCCGATGAAGATCACCGCGTCGAAACTCTCATCCAGCCCCAGCATCATATTCTCCGGACGAGTGGTAACCCCCCGTAACAACTTTGCTTTTTCATGGAGGAGGTCGGGAATGATGTTCGTTTTGGCGCCGTGCCCGTCCCTGACCACAATCTCGGTTGCCCCGGCTGCTAAAGCTCCCTCCACCGCAGCGTTCGCCTCCAGTGTCGTCAGCGTGCGGAAATACTGATAGTCCGGGCCAGAACTACTGACATCACTCCCAGCCGACACCCCGGCGATCCCCTCCATGTCAACAGAGATGAACACCTTCAACCCGTCTTCCACCGCCCCGACCCGGGCCTCGGCCGGCTGGCCCTGACAACTCGCAAGAACCACTGATCCCAATCCCACCAAAACACTGAGGAGCCGTTTCATTCGATCTCTCCGTTATTGAACTTGTATTCCCATCATGCTTTGGGAGTGGAGCCCTCTAGTCGCCCCCTACCTGAAGCTCATAGATGCGGTCCCACAGCTTACCTGTGACAAAGAGGGTTTCGGATCCCGGGTCATAAGCGATCCCATTAAGAACCGCCTCGGGATCCGATCCCCGTTCAGCACCAAGGGATAGCTGGAATCCGTCGATCTCCCCGGTAACGTTTCCGGTCGATTTATCGATACGAACGATTCTGTTGGTCTGGAATACGTTTGCGTAGATGACATCTCCCACACATTCCAGCTCGTTCAGGCTGGACACGGAGTATCCCCCCTTGCTGACCCTCAGCTCATCCACGACCTCGAAGGTCTCCGGATTCCGCAGGCTAAGACGGTTGGTCCCATCGGACATATAGAGGAGCTCGCCGTCGAAGCAGAGGCCCCAACCCTCACCTTCATACTCGAATGTCTTCTGAAGGGAGAGCGTTTCCACATCGTACACGAAGGCTAAACCAGCATGCCAGGTGAGTTGGATCAGCTCTGTTCCTACTCGAGCAAGGCCCTCGCCGAAGTGTTCCTGGGATAAAGATGTGATCTGAATCACTTCTCCGGATTCCGGATCCACTTCCCGTACGGAGGAGGCACCGAGGCGGCCCGTGCTTTCGAAGAACCGTCCATCGTGGAAAAGCAGCCCCTGAGTATACGCCTCAGTGTCATGGGGAAGGGCGCGAAGGGCCTGGTACTCCAGCATTGGAACGTCCTGGTCACACGCAGGAAGGGCGGCGGTAACCAAGGAGACCAGGACAGCATACCCTGTCGCCCTCCACAGAGTCCGTCGGGGGGGGGCGGATCTAGGCTTGGGAGTCGACTTCATTTTCACCCTCGGTCCTCCAACTCAGACATGGATGCTAGGCCTCCTCAGGTCGCACCCTTAACCCTACTCTCTGGCGTCCAGTATGGAAATCCCAAATAGAAAAGGAGACGCCGTAGGGAAGGGGAGTCCTCCCGGGCGTTGCGGAGTATCACGGAACTCCCTTACTCGAAATCAATCCAGTCTACCCCGTTTACCTCGACCTGATCTCCATATATTATTTAGGTCTTCCACCTGAGATGGGTGGGCATGGTGGGCGTAGCTCAGTTGGTTAGAGCGCTAGGTTGTGGTCCTGGAGGTCGCCGGTTCGATCCCGGTCGCCCACCCTCGGATCTTCGATCCAAAGTTTATTGAAAATTAGGGGCTTGGATGAGTTGACACCCATGTAAAGGTTGTATATCATTTAGGCCTCGCAGCGAGTCAGAAGGTCGCGCTCGCTGCGTTTTGCGCGAAAAGAAGGAAAGTTGGATGCGCAAAACACAATGCTGATTGAAAACTGAGGTCAAGAGAAAGTAGGCGGGCCCGAAGCGACAGGCACTATGTCCTGTTGTGTCTCTGCCAAGCGCGGCAGAGCGGGTTTTTAACGTAGATACCGAACGATCGATGGAAGTAAGCATCGGCGTTCTAATAGAGCTATTTCAAGCTATTCTCAACGGAGAGTTTGATCCTGGCTCAGGACGA
>CAYOVN010000112.1:0-11801 GCA_964407425.1 uncultured Gemmatimonadaceae bacterium | reverse complement strand
TCACCACATAGAGTCGGTCATACTCCAGGGGCTCGATGGCTAGCCCCGGCTCTCCGCCCAGAGCCTTCACCAGGGCGGGCGTCGTGTTGCTGTGGCCCACAACCAGATGGCGACCAGGTGTGGAAATCAACTCCTCTGCGAACGCCTCCTGATCGGAGGCATCGTAGGTGGCGATCTCGATTCCGGTACCCTCGGCGGTGGGGTCGACCGTTTCCCGGGTCCGCCGGTAGTCTGTGGTATGAATATGGGTAATGCCGGCGTCGGAGAGCATTTCGGCGAGGAGAACCGCTCGGTCCCGCCCGGTATCCGAAAGGGGTGGGTCCTCAGCCATCTGGGGGTCCATGGCCATCCGATTCGCCTCGGGTCCGTCATCGGCCCTCTCCGCATGCCGCACCAGGAAAATGAGGGTTTCGCTCTGGGCTTCCGCCGGCTGCGGGGAGATCGGGAGTAGGGAGAGGAAACCAAGAATAACGGCTAGGCTCAAACGCACGGGACTCCTCCTGAAAAGGCGGGGTTGGCGGTCACCCCACGGGGGCTCATAGCCCCAAGGACATTCACAATCTTCCACCCCAAACAGGCACACCCGTTCCCAAGTTGTGTCAGAAATAGATGGACAGAATAGAGTATATAAAATCGCCGTAGGTTCCGAACTCACTTCTCAGCTCCGGCTCGGGTTCAAATACCGGTGTGTCGCCGAAGGAAATGAGGGCTCCGATGGAGAAGCGGGTGTTCTGGCCTACGTCGTAGTTGAAGCCCGGACCCAGGGTTCCACTGGGGTCCTGAAGGTTCAGGAAACCGCTGAGGGAAAGGCTGATTCTGTCATTCCCCGGGGCCCATGTGCCAAGGCCGCCAAGATTGTGCCGCCCCAGGAAGTACGTCTCTCCTTGGGCGAATCTTGGGTCCTGGATGACCTGGATATAGTCCTCGGCCTCCGTGGCTCCGATGCCGTTGAAGTTGTATTCCGCGGAGAGCATGGTTTCCCCTCCCAGCCAGTCCAGCCCCAGCGTGACCCGGGGGAGCTTGAATCCCTCGGCGTCCAGGTCGTAGGGAAGGGCTCCCTCCAAACGGATTTTGTAGCTGCCCACCGGAGCCGAGATTCCCGCCAGGCCCATGACCTCTCGCCAGAACTTTCCTCCTCCCATGTGGAGATCGGCCCATGGGAGGCTCTTACTTGCCCGAATTCCTGCCGAGAGATTCTGGGACGAGCCCTTGTCAGCCACCACCGCGTCCACCTCCCACCCATCCCCGGGGTAACTCAGGACCCGGATGGCATCGACCCCTGGTTTTTCCTCCGTGTCCAACTCGAAGGGGCTGAATTGGGCCCAGAGGTCGGATACGGGGAAGAGATTCGAGATGCCCCAGGTGACGGCCTGTCGCCCCAGGGTGATGTCGGCCACATCGTTGTACCAGGTCAGGGACAGACGATCGAAGTCATGCCACACCCGAAGCCTTTCCTGGTCGACGAACACCGTTGAGAGGTCCCATCTTCGCCCTGGGACCACGCTGACTCCGAACCCCACGGTGGATTGGCCCAAGCCGGCACTGGAAGAGGTCACCTGAGCCTGGAACCGGTTGTGGACCTCCAATAGGACCGACCCACCCAGGTGGATCTTCCACTTCAGACGGACCACCTCGGCATGGATACCCGATTCAGGGTCCTCAACGGTGGGGATGTCGTATCCTGGGTCATAGAGCTGGGTCAACGAGCGAACGTACCCACTCAGGTCGACGCTGCTTTCGCCTCTTTCGAAGAGGGTCAGTTGGCCTGAAAGGCCCCCGGTCGAGGCGACCAGAGCCGCCAGGGCTATGACGATAGGACGGAGAGCGTTTCTCATGGCCCAGGCCCTCAGTCGGCGGCCAAAACCTCTGTCCCAGTGACCCGGCCATCCAGGAGCCTGATGACCCTTCGGGCTCTTCCGATGACGAGCGGATCATGGGTGGAAAAGAGAAACGTGGTTTTGAGTTCCTGATTCAGTTCCTGCATGAGGTCCAGGAGCCCGGCTGACGTATCCGAATCGAGATTGGCCGTCGGTTCATCGGCCAGGACGATAGCCGGTCGGGTCGCCAGAGCCCGGACGATGGCAATTCGTTGTTGTTGACCCCCACTCAATTCGTGGGGCCTTCGGTCCTTCATGTCCCCCAGACCGACCCGGTCCAGGAGGGGCATGACCCGGTCTTTTCTTTCCTGGGGAGGAAGGCCCCTCAGGAGAAGAGTGAATTCAGCGTTTTCATAGGCGGTTAGGACCGGCACCAGATTGTATGCCTGGAAAATGAACCCCACGTTCGCCAGCCTGAAGTCGGCGGCGTCACCCTTCTTGAGCCCACCGATGTTTTGTCCGGCTACTTCGACCCGACCCGAGGTAGGGTGGTCGAGGACGCCGATGATGTTTAAAAGGGTGGTCTTACCCGATCCCGAGGGGCCTGCCAAGGCGGAGAATTCACCCTCCGCCACGTCCAGATCCACCCCTCGCAGGGCAAGGACCTCCAGAGGACCTTCTTTATATACACGGGTAATCTGCCGGAGTCGGATTAAAGCACCGTTCTTCCAGGTCGCTGAGCCTGAGGAGGGGGCCATCGTTTGATCTCCCTGACTATCCTGCATCGTGATCTCTTGATTTAGCTCGCTCATCTCTTGTTCCTCCACGTCTACCCGAAGAACCGCATGGCTTCGGAGGGCGCCAGTCGGGATGCTCGCCAGGCTGGATAGAGGGCACTCCCCAGTGTCACCAGAGCAACCAGAATTGATGCCGCGATCCACTTCATCGGGTTGAGCTTGCTTCGCATGACCAGGCTGGCGAAATCCACGCCCGAGACTTCCATACTCTCGACCCCATAGATCGACAGAGGAATTCCCCAGTGGCTGGCCGCCAGGTGCCCGGAGTACCCGAGGACAAAACCGATGCCCATGGCTAGAGCGGTCATGAGGAGGGTCTCCGTGAGGAGAAGGCCGGCGATGCCCCGGCCCCTCATGCCCAGGGCATTCAGGAGTCCGAATTCCCGCACCCTTTCCATGACCGCCATGAGGAAGGTGTTGGCAATGGCAAAAGCTACGATGGCGAAGATGACGATGAGGTAGATGTACAGGAACGCATCGTCGACTTCGATGAAACCGACCATTTCCGGGATGGCTTCCTGCCAGGTCAGAACCTCCAGGTCGCTGCCGTGGGACCCGACTGATGCCCGGATCTGAGCCGCAACGGAATCAGACATCAGGTTTGGGTCGATCATGACGCCGATCTGGGTGAGCATACCCTGGGCCCCGACGGCCTCCTGGGCAGCTTCAATCGTGGTGATCCCCATGGACTCGTCGGCGTCCTTTAGCCCGGTCTTGATGACCCCAGTCAGGTGGAAGAGGGCTCTTGTTACCTCCCCGTCGGGCTGGGTGGCGGTGAGGACGACTCGGTCTCCCAGGTCCAACTCGAGCTTCTCGACGATGACGGCCCCGAGAATGATGGGGTCATCCCGTTCCGAGGCATCCAGGTACTCGCCTTCCTCCAGATCTTCCGAAAAATCCCGAAGGGCAATTTCCCGGGAAGGATCGATTCCCTGGAGGAAAAGCATGCGGTTCCCGACGGCGCTGCTCACCAACCCGTTTACGATCACCCGGGGGATTACGGCCCGGACACCCGGGGAGGATTCAACGGCGGAGATGACCTCGTCCGCGTCTTCAATCACCAGGTCGCTGGATTTGTTCTCCCAGTAGCCTTCGGCATGAACCAGAATGTCTCCGCCCGCTCCCTCGGCGGCTTCGTTCAACATCTGCTGGTGACCGTCATCTCCGAGGCCCATGGAGAAGAGGCAGAGGCCATAGGAAAAGGCCACCGCAGAGGTCATGGTCAGGGTCCGGGTCCGGTGGCGCCACAGATTCCGCCACGCTACACGCCAGAGCATTATTGCCTTCCTGCGATGGTGGGAGCCGGATCGAGCCTGGCGGATTTGAACGCGGGCCAAAGGCCGGCGAGGAACGCCACGAGCATCATGATGAGGATGGGCTGCAGGGCCGCCATAGGGGTCAGGATGGCGTAGATCTTCCCGGTAAAGGCCACGCCCATGACCGTGAACTCTCCCTTGTCCGTGAACATGGCCAGGTCCAGCCCGGCCGTGGCATGGTACCAGACCACAGCCAACCCCAGGGCCGTTCCGATGAGGCCCCCAAGGGTCCCTAGCACAAAGGATTCCGTAAGGATCATCCTGAACATCTTCCTCGGCCGCATTCCGATGGCCATGAGCACCCCGAACTCACGCTTTCTTTCCAGGGCACTCATCCTTTGAGTGTTCAAGAGTCCGATGGCAGCAACCAGATAAATGAGAAGGTAGCTGATCCAGTTGGAGGAGCGGCTGATGGTGAGCATCAGATGGATGCTTGGAAGGATCTCCTGCCAAGGCCGAACCAGGAGAGCGTCCGGTCCGTTTAACTCACTTCCGGAGTCTGGCGACCTTTCCGTACCCGCCGCCGCCGATCCCGTCGGTAGCTCGGAGGTCTCTGCCCCCAGGGCCGCGGCGATGAGGCCAGCCGTGGCCTGGGCTTCCAGGAGGTTTTCGGTCTTGATTGCTAGTTCGTGTACCTCTTCGCCGAGAGCCGCCAGGTATTGAGCGTCCTCGATATGCATGTAGGCGGTCATGCGGTCCACAGCGGTGTTGGCGGTCCGGACCACGCCTACCACCTGAAGGAGGTCATTTCCCATGGACCCGTCGGCCGCTTCCACGAATACCACCAGCTCGTCGCCTGGCCCCACACTGAGCTGGTTCGCCATGCCGATCCCAAGGACGACCTCACGAGGGGCCGGGTAAACAGGGGGTTGTTGCTGCAGCCAGCGGCCGGCCTGGAGGGCTTCAGCCACCGGGGTCGTCTCTGCCTCGAGGGTCGGGTCCACTCCCAGGATCCTCCCGACTTGGGACTTCTCCTCGTGTCCGATCAGGCCATTCAGTTTCACTCTGGGAGAGATGGCTACAACTCCCTCGATTTCGGACAGGCCGTCGAGTGCCCTGTTATCGATGGGGAAGCTTCTGTACACGCGGGGGTTCTCAGCGAAGCCTCTGGTATGGACCTGAACCTGGCCGGTCTCGACGGCGGTGGCGCCCTGGACCATGGCGCCCATCCACCCTTCCATAAAGCCGAGAATCCAGACCATAAAGGCTACGGAAAGGGCTATCCCGCCCAATGTGAGGCCGCTTCGCCATCGATTTCTCGCCAGGTTCCTGAAACCGATCTTGGCAGAGATCATCTTTCTGTCCTCCCGCGTATGGGCGGTCTCCCTAGCCCTTGGCAGCCCGCCGCAAACCCTGGCGGGTGAAGAGGTTTTCGTCCACGGGTACGTCGAGTTCCAACTCGAGGTACTCCACCACAGTTCGTTCTTCCGGAGAGCCAACCGGGAGAATGGTCATTCGCATGGGGATGGGTCTTCCGGCGACGGTTCGGATTTCATCAAAAATCCAGGCCCTGATGAGGTCTCCGTCGTCGTAGTATTCGGACCGGACCGGAACCCAATCCCCGGGTGTGACAAGGAAAATCAACTCGGAATAGACCACCGGGGCATCGGGTTTCGGGGTGAGGGTGGCCTTGAGATAGGTCACCCCGTCCCGCTCCTCCGTGCCGATGACCGCATCGTAGTCATCCAGGTAGCTGGTCTCCCTCATGAGGTCGTCGTTGGTGAAATGGCTCCCCATCCAACTCTCAGACAAAAGGCCCGAGGGAATCCTGATAAGGCGGTCCGCCCTGGGGGCATAGTTCCAGAGACCTTCCTCGGTCCGGAGGGTCGCGGCCCCGGCCTCCCTTGCCGGGGAGCGGATCACAATAAGTGCTTCGTCGTCCCCCAAAGACCAGGATTCCATTTCCAGCTCCCGGGTGCCCCTTTCACGAACCACGGTCATGCGCATGAGGGAGTAGGACGATTGGGCTCGGTAGAGGTCATCGATATAGTCCATGACCTCATCTGCATCAGGGATGGGGACCTGGCCCAGGGTGGGCGAGGGGATAAAAAGCCCCAGTGCGAGCGTGACTCCGAGAAGGGGCGCGAACTGCCCAGGTTTTATCGTTCCCATCCTTCATTCTCCTTGTCCAGCATGTCCCTGAGGAGGTCCACTCGAGCGTCCACGATCTTTTTCATGTCCCCCTCGGAGAATTCCTCCCAATGCTCCATCATCCACCGATCCCCTCCCTGATCCGCGCCCATCACGATTTCCACCAGGAGGTCCAGAGGCAGGTCGTTCCGAATCACGCCCAGTACCTGTCCCCTCGCAATGATGGATTTCCACCATCCCTTCCCGACCTCGGATATGCGGCCTGTGGCGGCCGCGGCCCCGGGTTCCTGCTGGATCCTGTGGTAGGCTCTTCCCAGCTTCATCCACCAGTCGTTCCGTTGGGCCCAGGCTACTGTCCGGTGGGTGAGTTCCATGAGGGCGTCCCAGAATTCATCCGCCCCCAGGACTTCGAGGGAGAACCAACCGATTTCGTCAACGATCCGCTGGAAGGATCTTTCCAAGGTTGTTGCGAAGAGGTCGGCCTTGTCCTCGAAGTAGTAATAGACCGAGCCCTTGCTCATTCCGGATTGTCGGATGATCCGGTTTATGGATGCTGACTCGAAACCCTTCTCTGCGAACTCTTCCCCCGCAGCCCGGAGAATGGCTTCCTGCTTCTCGGCATCGAGGTTGTCGAATCGATTTCTGGCCATGGTGACAAGGGGGTTCAGTGGTTTTCACTGGCGGGCTTAGACTCAGTAGTTCGACCAGCTGGTCTAATACTTCCCGCGTTCCCCGGAGGTGTCAAGTTATTTTTTCCGGCGGAAAAGGTCTTCTCGTCCGTCTGGACGTTTCCCGCATCATGGTGTTACGGTGGTTCTGGAATATATGGGTCCCCAGCCCCTTTGAGTGGTGAGGTTGAGGCCGGACACGAGGTTGAGGCCGGACACTTGGGAGAATTCTTCGTTGCCATTTAGCATAAAAGCATACGGGCGCTCGGATGTTGGTCAGGTCCGGGCCCGAAATGAGGACACGATGGTGGTGGAGCCCTCCCAGGGGATCATTGTTGTTGCCGATGGGATGGGGGGCGCGCCTGCCGGCGAGGTGGCAAGTGCCCTGGCTGTGCAGGAAGTGGCCAGGGGGCTCCACGACGGGACCGGAATGGAGGAAACCGTTCAGGCTGCCAATCGGCGGATCCTGGAGATGGCTGAATCCCAGCCTGCCATGTCCGGCATGGGGACCACCATCACAGCGTTGAGGGTCTACCCAGAAACCCGGACGTATGTCGTAGGCCACGTCGGGGATTCTCGAGCCTACCTTCTTTCAGAAGGAAACTTCTCCCAGATCTCCCGGGACCATACCATGGTTCGAGACATGGTGGACGCTGGGAGGATCCCAGCCAGCGCCGAGCGGGAACACCCGCTTGGGCATATCCTCTCCCGGGTTTTGGGAACCCAGGCCGATGTGGCCGTGGACGTTGTTGAAGGGGAACTCCAGGATGGCGACCGCTTCCTTCTCTGCTCAGACGGATTGGTCAGGGTGATGGAAGGGACCGAGATCGAAGACTGGATCCGGAAGGTAGGACACATGCCCCTGGAAGAGTTGGTGGACGCCATGCTCGGAGAAGCAAATCGACGTGGGGCTCCCGACAACGTTACCGTCGCCCTCCTGACTGTTGAAGACGAGGTTTCCCCCTAATCGTCTCTCCCGCCGTCCGCGGGATCTTCCACCCCAACAAACCGATCCAAACCCGTTAGGTCCAAGGGGCCTGTAACCGGATAGAGGTCCGACCACCCGATCATCGGATTTGCCCGGTTGACCTGCCTCTCCAGGGCCCTGAGCAGCTGAGTTTGGAAGCTTTCCGGCATGGTTTGATGGACCAGGACTCGCACCACCACACTTTGGCGGGTTTCAACGAAACCCTGATGAGCCACGCTGGCCTGGGCTGCTGAGTAACCGCTGGGATCCGAAGCCTGAGGGGTCGGGGCCGCTTCTCCCCCGGCCGAGGGTTCGGAGTGGGGGATGGGTTCCCGGAGAGTCGCAGCCCCCGTCGTAAAGCGGAACATGTGGGTTTCAGCTCCTGCCAACTCTGGGACCTGCGCCAGGAAATATCCGCGAATTGCCTCCTCCAGAGGCAGGATTGCGGGTGTATCCGGAACCCGTAGGAAAGATGCTTGGTCCTTAGGAAGGACCATATGGAAGAAGCGAATCCCGTCCACGTCGGGGAATCGGGCCAGAATCCCAACAGCGCACCCGGCCATGGGCATCTCCGGGACGAAGGAGGGGCCCCATTCAGATGCTACCTTCATGCCGGGAAGGTGCTTTCCGTTGAACCGGTCCAGTACGGCGCCCCTCTCCTGGTTGGAGAGAGTGCTCCAGGTACGGAGATGAATGCCAGCTTCCCTCAACTTCCCGGAAAGGTCCTCCTTCAAGCACCGATAGAGACGACCCACAATCCCCCGGATCCGAATCGACAGGAGGTCCACCAACTGGACGCAGCCCTCAACCTGTTCATCCTTTTCCTCAGAGAGAATGCGGCCTTTCAGCTGGGTCATCTCCCGAAAGAAAATGCGGCTCAGGTTGCCGGAGAGTTCGGACAAGGCGTCCACTCTCGCCCCCGTATCTCCCCCCTGGTCTTCAATCGTTCTGAGGAGTGGAAGAAGTTCGTCAACCCTCGCCAGTTCCGGCTCATGCGCCCGCGGTTTCCCGGGGCCCGGGGTAGCGGTTGCATCACCATCCACTCCGGCTCCCTCCTCCCTCCCACCACTGAACCAGGGAATCTGGCCCAGGAGTTTCCGGCGGGTCAGGAGAAGAAGAGTGGAGATCAGTGTGGGGTCCCTGAGGTCGGATCGGCCAACATCCTCCAGGAGCTCGTTCCAGGGATACCACGTCAATCCGTTCGGGCCGGTGGGGCTATCGGTGGGGAGGGAGGGGTCGGGGATGGTCCAGAGTTCCGCAACCGCCCGCCCTTCCCGAGGTTCCGTTGTGCCCAGACGTTTGAGAGGGAGGTCGGGCTCTCGCATCAGGTCGGCAGTAAGGGCCCGAGCGGCGTCCTCACCGGAACCCCCGAAGGTAGGAATTCGGAGTTCCTCACCCTTTTGGACCAGACCCATGCTCCCATTCGAGAGGACCGCGAGCGCAAGGCGAAGACCGTAGGGCGACAGGCCCTGATCCTTGGACTTTTTCTCCACCGCGAGAAGCCGGTAGGCTCTCAGGAGGCGGTTCAGCCCGTCTGGGAAAAGGTGGTATTCGTCGCGGAGGGTTTTGGCGAGGTCCCTGATCAGAGGCCCGCTGTCTCTCCTTCTCCGAAGTGAGATCTCATGGAATAGCGACGTATTCCCACCCATCTGGACCGTGATTCTATCGAAGAAAAGGAGAAGAACCGGCTTGAGGAGAAGGCCGCCTCGGAAAACCCTCCCCAGGCGGTGAATGTCCAGGGCAATCTGGGGCCTAAGGGTCATGGGATCGACGAACTTCTGAATCTGGGTCGCCGGATCCGAATCGCCGAGTAAGGTTTCGAAGACACCCGCTCCGATTGCTTCGGCCGTGAGGCGGGATCTGGAGGTGATGTTTTCCGAGTCCGGCCCCTCGCCCACGGTGACCACCACTGAGGGTTCCTCACCCTCCACCTGCCGAAGCGTGCAGGTCATCCCCCTTCTGCGCAGGGTCTGATCCGCTGTGTCAAAGAAGGTCTCCCGGAACGACATGATCCTGGGAGGGCCGGCCCGAACCCCCAGGGGGCGCTCCTTGGAGGCCAGACGAACAAGAAGCTCCTGGGAGGGGACGAAGAGGTTTAGTTCGGTTTCGTGAATCACGGAGTCCGCCTCCCGCCCCCCTCGGCCCGAGGATAGCGAGTGACCGTCCCCCGCCCGCCCTGGCCTTCGTTGGCAATGACCAAGCTCCCGTCCGGTAGGAAGGTTAGGCCTTCGGGTTGGGGGTGGCTTTTCCGCTTGAGATCCACCGTGGCCAGGATAGCTCCGTCGGAACTCAACTCAACCATGGCCTCCTCCCGGGCGGCCACGAGGACCAGGGACCCGGTCTCTGGGTGAACCTCGATGGCCGACGGGTGGAAGTTTTTCCCCAGGCCAGCCGAGTCCAGATCCTTCAAGGGAAGAAGGATCCTGGGCTCAGGGTCCGGCGTCATGGAGGTCAGCGGAACCGAAAAGACGACCAGGTGGTCTTTCAGGCTCCTGCTTCTTGGGGTCTTGCAGGGTAGGAGGAGAGCGTTTTGGGACTCCTCGAAGGCGAGCCCCTCCATCTCACACAGCCTCCCGAGACCAAGGGGGTAAACCTGATATGCCACGGCCGATCCTCCGGCCCCCTCCCGGAACTCGACGAGATCCCCTGCGGATGAGAGGAGGAAGAAGCGTTCTCCAGCTACAGCAATCCCTTCGAAATCCCCTGGCACCCCGAACCGGCCGACGTTGAATGCGTTTATTATCGATCCCGTGGCCAGGTCGATTTCATAAACCCGGCCATATTCATCGTTGTGGCCAAAAACCCTCCCATCCCCTGAGGTAGCCAGTCCGGAGATTTCCCTTAGCTCACCGGGGAGTTTGACCTTGATCCCACCCTCCGATGAAAAATCGAAGGACTCGAGTACGGGAACCGATGCTCCCCCGGATTGGCCGAGAAGGTCAATTCTTGGGGTGAGGACCATGGGCTGGCCCAGGAGGAAGAGGATCACCAGAGAGCCGAGGGTGGCCCTGAGGGCCCGTCGTCTGGGCACGGAAAAGGGGGTGAGGAGGGCGGCTCTTATCATCGATCGATGGCCAGCCCCTCCAGAGACCTGAACTCTGCAGCCAGGACTTGTCGTCCCGGCGAACTCTTCAAAAGCTCCAGGAGCCGAGTGGCGGATTCCCCTTTTCCCAACCGGATCAGATATTCCAGAACCGACGATGTCCCGGTGCCCGGGAGGATCTCCGCCAATTCCCAGCGGACCGCCATCTCGGAAAGAACCTCCTCCACCAGGGCCTCGGCTCCCACGAGTTGATCGGCATGAACGATGAGCAGGGCGTTAAGCCGTTCCTTTTTCTTCCTGGCGAGTTCGGCCCTGAGATACCGATCCATTCTGGCGACCCGGATGGCAACGTCCCGAATCTCCTGTTGAGTCATGGCCTCCAGGAGCTGCGGATCTCCGAAGGAAAGGGCCGTTGAGGCCGATCCAGGGCCCGCCAGTACGTCCGCCAGACCCATGGCACCGGTCCGGCTCCTCTGATCTGCATAGATGTTCCCGAAGTTGGACCAGAAGAGGTACAGAATGACGGCGTTGAAGACCATGGATAAAATGCCGGCCAGCGCCAGATAGAAGGCGCCGGACGCCAATCCGACGCCGATAGCGAGGAAAACATAGACAGCGTCCTTGGTGTCCTGAAGGGTCGTTCTGAAACGGACCGACGCAACGATCCCGGCCAGGGCGAAGGCCAACGCATAGTTGTATTGAACAATAAAGACCATTCCTGCTACGGCGATGGGGAGGATCAGCATGGACTGAACCACCGACTCGTCGTAGCCCCGGCGCTGTTTGGTGAGGAGATACACCCAGGCCACCGGAATCATGAGGGCCAAGGCTCCCAGGAGTGAGATAACGGCGGCTACTGCGAATATCGGCCCTCCCTCCACCCCGATTTCGGCTCCTGGCGTCGAGGTGATGACGTCTCCCAAGGGGAGGGAGTCCATAACGGGAACATTGTCCACCGAGAGTCTGGCGAGCTTTCCGAAGACCACTTTGTAGAAGAGATCGAAGCGGGAAAGAGCCCAGGCCGTGAAGAGTCTTGTCTAGAAAAAGATCTTCGAACTTTAAACCTCAATGAATTGACGCCGTTGGATGCGTTGAACAAACT
>CAYOVN010000111.1:0-11973 GCA_964407425.1 uncultured Gemmatimonadaceae bacterium | reverse complement strand
TGTGTTGGAAGGAAGCATTACTCATGAACATCCCAGGGCCACCGGTGGAGTAATGGCCGCTCCACCAGGTGTTGTATGTCCCGGAGATGAGGGATTCAACATCCCCGGCCGAAGCCAACGAACGGGAGGCATCAGGGGCGTTTTGATTTGTTACGTCCAGATCGGCGCACGCCGAAGCTCCGAAGAGCACCAGCGAGCCGATCGCAAGAACTTTTAAAGCATTTCTCATTGGATCGGCTTCCTTAGAAGATGAAGTCTACGGAGAAGGAAAAGGTCCGCATGGCCGGGTAGCTGTATCCATCCACCCGGGCCAAAGCGGCCGAACCCGTGTCTCCGCCCGACACGCCCATCTCGGGGTCATAGCCCCTGTAGTCATGCCAGGTGTAGAGGTTCCGGCCCGTGAGATTCAGGCCGATGCCGTCGAAGTGATTCAGCCCCGGAATTCCCGAGAGAACGTCTGACGGGACGCGGTAGCTGAGGGCGAGTTCACGAATCTTCGTGAAGGTTCCATCTTCCACGAAGACGGAGCTGGTCCCCAGACCACTGACAGCGTACCAGGCATCGTAGTAACCGATTGGCTTCTGCTTGTTCTCGGCAACGCCGGTCTGGTCGAAGATTCCCGTCATCCGCTTGAAGGTCCCCCACTGCAGACCGCGGTTGAAAACGTCAAAGCCATTGCTATGGCTCAGAAGGCCGTACAGGGACACGCCTTTGTAGGTCAGGGTAGTGGAGAATCCCAGGTTGAAGTCGGGAATGGTGTTCCCGACGTTGCAGAAGAGGGTCTCTTCACCCGTGGAACTGTCGGTGCAAACACCGGCGAAGGGGGTTCCCCACTTCGGGGTCTTCCCACCGATCGTCATCGGTGCATCGGCTCCCCACTGGGCATTGTCGAGGCTGCCGCCCTGGCCGATCCAGACCAGGAAGCCATCGTCGTTCACGGCAAACCCGTCGCAGGGCATGCCTTCGGGCAGATGGCTGCAGTTCTCAGCCGCCTGGATACCGTAGAAAGTCCCCATTTCCTCATCAGGACGGGCATAGAAAACGCTTCCGAGACCCTGACCACCGGTTCCATAAACGAACGCCGGAACGTTCAGTTCGGTGATCGTGGACCGGGTCCGGTCCCACAGGATTTTCGTGCTCCAGCTCAGGTCAGCCCTCTCGACCAACCGGAGGTCCAGAGTGGCCTCCCAGGTCTTGCTTTCCAGAGTACCCGCGTTCCGCCATTGGGTCTGATAACCCGTGAAGGCCGGCTGCGGCACCGGAAGGATCTGATCCTGTGTACTGGTCTGGGCGTAGGTCACGGTGAGCATGGCCTTGAAGTCGAACATGCTCATGTCGAAACCGACCTCATGCTCTCTGCTGAATTCGGGCTTGAGGTCTTTGTTGCCCAGGGTAACGGGGGAGATCCGGCCACCGGAGACGCTGTAGGTCTCATACTGGGCCGAGAAGTTCGGTCGCCCACCGGCGGTTCCGAGGGAGTAACGGAATTTCAGGTCGTCGACCATATCGACGTTGAAGAAGTCTTCCTGACTCAACCGCCAGGCGCCACCGAGTCGGTAGTACCACTGGCGTCGCTCATCCTCACCAAAGAGGGAGCTTCCGTCGTTCCGGACCAAAGCGTCGATGATGTACTTGTCGAACATGTCGAAGTCCGTGATGACGAAGTAACCATCCGACCGGACCGTCGACAGGTAAGAGCTGGCCGACTCATTTTCCGAATTGGTGTTGTTGAGGGTCGGGACGCCGCCGACGGCGAACTCGTACCCGGTGGTGTTGAAGCTCTCGAAGTCATTCGCCTCGTACAGATAACGGAACGAGGTGTTGTTCCGGATCTGGTCGGTGACCTGCCAAACCGTCGAAGCCGTAATACTCGTGTTCAACGACTCGTTCTTGCTGGCGTACTTGTACAGACGCCCGTCGTTGTAGCCCGTGGACGGATTCGGAGTCCGGTAGCCCTTGGGCCAGAGGTTCTGGGTGTCAGTGTCCGCCCGGTCGAAGCTGATGTTCCCGTCGAACTTCAGCCATTCGAGGGGGGTGTACCGGGCCGTGGCAGCGCCCAAGAAGCGGCTACGATAGTTGACCCGCTCCACCGTCTTGAGCTCGTAAAGAGGATTCGCGCTCTCGTTGTCCGTGGGGTTCACGACGAGAACCATCTCGCCGGGCGCGAACGGATCTTCACCCAGGAGGTCGACACCGGCGGGCATCCGGGTCAGGTCGAAGAGCTGACCTTCTTCAGTGCCCTGCTTGGACCGGCTGTAGAAGACGCTGGACTGAACCGTAAGGTTGTCCATGACCGCCTGGTCGACGTTCACCCGGAAGTTCGTCCTATTAAATCCAGGCTCATACTGCAGAATCCCTTCCTGCTGCATATTGCTGGCGGACACGTGGAAGTTCGTCCGACCTGAGCGACCCTCCACCACGATGTTGTTCTGGAGGAAGTCACCGTTGGTGAAGAAGCGATTCACCTGGTCGTAGGTCTGACCCGGCCAAAAGTTAGTCTGGACGGTGTTCCACTCGTTGGCCGTGCCACCCGCTGCGTTCTGCCCGGCGAGAACCGGCGAGGCGCAGAGGAGCCAGTCACAACCCGTTCCGTCCCCATCCAGGAACTGGCTGCCATCGGCGGTAAGGGCGTATTCGTGGGTTTCCGTCAGAATGAGCGGATCGGGCTCAGGCAGTTCGCTCCGGCCATACTCGGTCCGGAACGTGTAGCGCACCTGGTCGTCAGCGATCTCGGCCCCACGCTTGGTCCGGATCTGGATGACGCCGTTCCCAGCCCGGGAACCGTACAGGGACGCAGCGGCAGCACCCTTCACCACCTCGATGCTCATAATGTCGAGAGCATCCAGGTCCACCATGCTAGAACCCAGAATCACGCCGTCGACGATGTAGAGGGGGTCCTGGTTCCGGCCTGATGCGTCGATACTCGTTACGCCTCGAAGCAGGATGGACGGTGCCGTCCCAGGACGACCGGAGTTCGAAATCACCTGTACACCAGCCACCTTACCCTGAAGGGCCTGGGCGGCGTTCACGCTGGGTACCGGAAGATCGGCCACTCGGACCTGGGCGACGTCGAAGGGAAGCTTCGTCCGCTGGGTGGCGCCGGCCACACCCGTAACCACGATCTCCGAAAGGGAGATGGCTTCAGGTTCGAGACGCAGGTCCACCACAGCAGCTTGACCCCCGGTGACGTCTACCACCTGGGTTTTGGTCCCGAAGCCCAGAAGCTGGGCGCGGACAATGTACTGTCCAACCGGGACGTTGATGATGAGGAATCGGCCAGTTTGCTGCGTCAGACTACCAAGGTTGGTCTGCTGCGCCCCGACCGTTTCCAGGCTGATCTGGACGGCGTCGAGGGGTCCGCCGGAACTGGCGTCGAGGATGGTGCCCGTGACCTGACCCGTCTGTGCGGCAGCGGGTGCCGCCGCAAAAAGGCCTAAGGCCAACAGGGCAAGAGTGGGAACGTACTTACCCCAGTCTCTCATAGGGTGCCTCCTATTGGGACTGTGCATGCGCGAACTGGTCAGGCCCGCACGAAGAAAGGGATGTCGTCGCCTAGCCGGCCACGCGCATCCCGACAACACCCTGGCCCTTCCAAGGCCAGGACAAAATCCACTTTTTCACTTCGAGGGTTCGAACAAGAGTTCGGATCAAATCGCGTTACCCTTCATCAAAGTCAGCGCTCCCCCTGCATCAATCCAATCCATCCTGTGACAAAACGGACCTCACACAACAAAACATCTAAGCCCGAGCCTTCACGGGATTACTAATTCATGATCACTGAAATACACCGGGTCGATACATTTGTCAAGGAAAGTATTGGCCATATTCGAACGAGCGTTCGAAACAAGATATGATCCTTCAAGCCTTGAATGGTTGAACGGACCAGAAGGGCCCGTAAACACAGCATAAATCCCCCCCTCGGATCGGAGGGTATACGCAGGTCACGGACCCCCTTTCCTCCTTCGAGAGAAGGGGGCGACGGCTCCTCACCTCCTGAAGGGGATTGGCCAGGTTGAGAGGAGAGTTATTTTTCGGGGCCAGCACCCTCGTCGGAGGTCTACCATCTCCCGGCATGGGAGTTGCGAATAGGTTCGAGTAGCGGTGCAACCGGCCCCATTCTCCCACCGCAGGGAGAGAACGGGCCTATCAAAGACAGAAACAACCCGAGAAGCCCATGTCCAACGACAACCCCGGAGTCCCGAAAGACCTCAAGGGGATTCTCCCGAAGGTTCTTCTTCTCGCCGCCGGATTCTTCGGGTTCGGGGCTTTGGGGGGAGCTTTGGGAGCGTGGCAGAATCTCTGCGTTGACTGTCCCTCGATCGCTCAGATTTCGACCTGGGAACCGGAACAGACCAGTAAGATTCTGAGTCATGACGGGCGTTTGGTGGCCGAGATCGGCCTTGAACGACGAACCCCGGTGGCTCTAACGGATCTCCCTGAGTTCGTAGCGGAGGCCTTCGTGGCGCTGGAGGACCGCCGGTTCTATTCCCATAGGGGCTACGACCTTCGCGGCATCCTCCGCAGCGTGGTCCGCGTTTTCATGAACCGCTCCTTCTCCGGCGGGGGGGGAAGCACCATTACCCAGCAGCTCGCCAGGAACATGTTCGAGGAGCGGATCGGGCGAGAAAAACGCATTGCCCGGAAGCTCAAAGAGCTTCAGGTCGCTCTTGCCCTGGAGAACACCTACTCCAAGGACCAGATTCTGGAAGCCTATATCAACCAGATCAATTACGATCGGGGATGGTACGGAATCCAGACTGCTTCCAGGAACTACTTTGGGAAAAATGCCAGCGAGGTAAACCCGGCAGAGGCAGCATTGCTGGCAGCAATCCCAAATCGCCCTGCCTACTACAATCCCCTCCGGAACCCTGAGAACGCCCTCGGCCGCAGAAACCTGGCTCTGAATCTTATGGTTCGGCAGGGGTATCTGACCGAGGAAGAGGGAGAGGAATGGAAAGCCTGGCCCCTGCCGGAAGCCCAGGCAGAACTGAGGGAGGGACTCGCCCCCTACTTCCAGGAGTGGGTAAGGCAAACGCTGGACGACCGGTTTGGAGATCAACTCTACACCGGAGGACTCATCGTTCATACCACACTGGATCTGGATATCCAGGCTGCCGCTGAACTGTCCATGGAGGAGGGTTGGGCGAATATCGAGGCCCGGCCCAATTACCAACATCCCCTATATGAGGAGTTCGCGGATCAAACCGACCCCTTCGAGAGCTCGGAAACCCCCTACCTGCAGGGGTTGCTGATCGCCCTCGATCCCCAATCCGGAGGAGTCCGGGCCATGGTTGGCGGGAGGGACTTCCGGCATTCCAAGTTCAACCGGGCCACCCAGGCTCTTCGCCAAGCGGGGTCCTCTTTCAAGCCCTTTGTTTATGCCGCCGCTGTGGCCAGCGGTATCCCGGCCTCCCATATCCTGGTCGATGCTCCGGTGGTCCTCCCCCAGGTGAACGGCGAGGAATGGAAACCACAGAATTTCACCGAAGAGTTCCTGGGCCCCCTGACCATCCGTGAAGCGCTCCGTAGATCCATCAACATGGTGGCCATCAAGCTCGGGCTCGAGGTGGGCCTGGAGACGGTCGCTCAGACGGCCCGGAGGATGGGTCTCAGAACGGAGATCGAGCGATACCCATCCACCGCCATCGGGGCAGCGGAGGTCATCCCCCTCCAGATGGCAGAGGCCTACTCGACCTTCGCCACACTGGGGACCCGGGTCAGGCCCCAACCGATCCTGAGTGTCACTAACCCCGAGGGTGAGATCCTCTGGGAACCCCAACCGGAGCGAACCCAGGTTCTGGACTCACTCACCGCCCGGATCGTGGTGTCCATGCTGGAGGACGTTGTGGCTCAGGGGACCGGATACAACGTCAGAGCGCCTAATCGAGGAGGGCTGTCTTATGACGTCCCGGCCGGGGGGAAAACCGGCACGACCAACGAGGCGACCAACGTTTGGTTCATGGGGTTCACTCCGAATCTCATGGCCGCGGTCTGGTTCGGAATGGACCGCCCCGCAACGATATGGGATCTCCCTGGGGCGGGTGGAGCCACCGGAGGTGGAGATGCCGCCCCCGTCTGGGGAAAATTCATGCAACGCGTCTATTTCGGGGACAGCACGCAGGTCTACGCAGATTCGGTATTTAATGCGAGGATGTACGGTGTCGACTCAGTACCGGACCTGGCGGAAGGAAGCCCCTCACGGGGTCGAGGGTTCCTCCTCCCGATTCCGGATGCCTGGCCGATCCCACCGGGGCTGGTGACGAGGCAAGTAGATAACCGATCAGGACTCCTGGCGTCCCGGTGGTGCCCCGCCGATTCTGCATATACGGAACTGTATCTTCCCGGAACCGAACCGACAGAGCTCTGTGATCAGACCGGATTCAGGATCCGCCGGAACCCCTGACCGGACTGGGGTCGCCGGGTCATCCTAAGGCTCCGACCCTCTCCAAGATCAGGCCTGGTCCTGTATGGGGGAGCTCCGGGACCAGGCGGATCGCCCCTCCGAGTGTAGCCAAGCCCAAGGCCAGTCCGTCCGTATCTGCGGCGTGCACCTCTCCCAGGGCATCCCCCGCCTCCACTCGGTCTCCAGGAGTTACGTCCAGGACGAACCCGACTCTCAGATCCACGGGATCGTCCATCTTTCGACGCCCTCCCCCAAGGCCGATCACCCCATAACCGAGAGGCACCGGAGAAATCTCACCCACAAAGCCGGGCTCTTTCGCCCGGAGGGTGGCGACTTCCGGGGCTCGGGGGAGTCGCTCCGGCTCCACGACCATCCGGGGATTTCCCCCCTGGAGTTCCACCAAGCGTGCCATCCGTTCCAGGCCGACCCCGCGGTTCAGTGCTTCCCTCGCCCTAAGGGATCCGGCCTCTGGATTGGATTCTATTCCACCCAGAAAGAGCATCTCCCCCACCAGGGCGACGCAGAGATCAGCGAGGTCCGACGGCCCATCACCCGCCAGACAATTCAGAGCTTCCCGGGTCTCCAGGCCATTCCCCACGGCCCTCCCCAGAGGGGCGTCCATCCCTGTTATGAGAGCCGTGGTCCGTACGCCTCTCCCCTCTCCCAGGGCAACCATGGTCCGGGCCAACTCCATGGAGTCCTCCATGGCCGGGAGAAAGGCCCCCTTCCCCGTCTTTACGTCCAGGGCCAGGCCCTGAATCCCCTCAGACAGTTTCTTGCTCATGATGCTGGTGGCAATCAGGGGAATGGAGGGAACCGTGGCTGTCGCGTCCCGGAGGGCATAGAGGCGCCGGTCCAAAGGAGCGATGTTCTTCGTCTGCCCAATCATGGCCACCCCGACCTCTTTCAGAACGGAGCGGAACTCGTCGAGACTCAGCTGGGTTCGAAACCCGGGGATGGATTCAAGCTTATCCAGGGTTCCTGTTGTGTGTCCCAATCCTCGACCGGACATCATCGGAACTCGAATCCCAAGCTCAGCCGCCAGAGGAGCCAACACCAGGGAGGTTTTGTCTCCAACACCTCCAGTGGAGTGTTTGTCCACCTTGGGGCCCTCGAGCCAGGAAAGGTCCAGAACCTCCCCCGAATGGATCATGAGATCCAGAAGAGCGTTCAACTCCTCAGGGCAAAGGCCTTGAAAATGAACGGCCATGAGGAAGGCCGACATCTGGTAGTCGGGGACACCACCCCTCAGGAATCCGAGGAAGAAATCCTCGATCTCCGCCCCGGCCAACTCCTCTCCTCGCCGTTTCTTGTCGATGAGGAGGGAGGGGATCAAAGCCACTACTCGCTACTTAGACGGCTCCGGGCCCCCATCAGGACCTCGTCTACCCGGCTCCTCACGTCAGTCGCCACGTCTTCGAAGCGGTCCCCGGTACTTCTTCGGATCTCCGTCGCAGCCCGGCCAATCCGTCGACGGGTCCGCCTTCCACTCTGTGGCGCAGAGAGGAGAGCCGCCGTCGCACCTATGGCCGCACCCAGTAGGAGACCCGCTACAAACCCAACCAGTTGTTCCTCATGGCCGTCACTCATGACTTCATTTTCCTTTCGTTTGTATGGTGCTCGTGCCCGACACCAAAGATCGCATCCCGTGGCCCTGCTATTCTACCTTCTTATATTACATGACGGTCCATGATGATGAGAGCCCTTGGAATAGATTTCGGAGAACGGCGGATCGGGTTGGCCCTGAGTGATCCTACCAGGACCATCGCCTCGCCCCTCCCGACGGTCAAACGTCGGGCCGGGAAGCGTCCGCCCATCGCCGCCCTCATGAAGATCATTGAAACAAACAACGTTACGGCCCTCGTTATGGGATTACCTCTCACGCTGGCAGGGGAGGAATCGGATTGGACCCGTCTAATCCGTAGCGTGGCGGAAGCCCTTTCGGAGAGGACCGGTCTCCCAGTCCACTATGTGGACGAGCGACTCACTTCGGTCCGGGCGGAAAGGGCGATTAGGAGTCTCGGGCTCCCCAAAAACAAGCGGGAGGAAAAGGGAAGAGTGGATGCAGCGGCGGCGGTGCTGATTCTCCAGGGCTGGCTCGATCAGCAGCCCAGACCTCAGGGAGACCAGGCATGAGACTCGACCGGATGTTCTTGTTCTGGGGTCTCGGGCTTCTGGTAGGCGGATGCTCGGCTCCCGTTTCCGATGGCCCCTCTGCTGAGATAACCATCCCATCGGGCGCGACGTTCCATGAAGTCGTCGATACCCTCAGGGAGAGAGGAATCGTCTCAAAACCTCTACTCTTCCGGACCTACGCCCGGATCAAAGGCCTGGACAGGGAGATCAGGGCAGGAAGATACGCCTTCCAGCGACCCTCGCCCTGGTCAAGGATTCTCCGGGATCTCACGGAAGGACGGGTACTCACGGAGACTCTGACCATTCCGGAGGGGTTTACTCTCAAACAAATCGCACCCCGCCTCGCTTCCATCACCGGTCTGGACCCGGATTCGGTCCTTGCGAAGATCACAGCAGAATCAACGGAGGAAGAGTGGGGGGTCCCCGGACCGGGTCTCGAGGGATACCTGTTCCCGGACACCTATCGGTTTGCCCCCGGTGTGCCCCTCTCTGAAGTCCTGGCGACCCTGGTCGATCGGTACCACCAGGTCTGGACGCCGGAGAGAATCGCCCTAAGGGAAGTGCAGAATCTATCGGAACGGGAACTGGTGACCCTGGCCTCAATCGTCCAATCCGAAGCCCGTGTACAGACCGAGATGCCCACCATCTCTTCGGTCTACCACAACCGACTGGACCGAAACCACCTCCTTCAGGCCGACCCCACCGTCCTATATGCGCTTGGCGGGCCCAGAGCCAGGTTGCTTTACGCTGCAATGGACTCGGTGGCCGACCATCCCTACAACACCTATACCCACGTTGGCCTGCCCCCGGGGCCCATAGGCTCCCCGGGCCTGGCCGCTATCGAGGCCACTCTTTCCCCTTCCGAAACGGACCACTTCTATTTTGTTGCCCATCCGGACGGGACCCACGTCTTTTCCAGAACTCTTTCCGAGCATAACCGGGCCGTGGCGGAGACCCGGAGGGAGCGGGATCGGTTGAGGCGGGAGCAGGCCCAAGGGCAGGGCAATGAGCCTCGTTGATGCACTCCGGCTCATCGTTATTACCGACAGAGGGCTGGCCCACCCCCGGTCCGTGGTTAGCGTCGTGGCCGAGGTGCTCCAGGCAGGTGTGAGGGCGATCCAGCTCCGGGACAAGGAAGCGTCAGCCCGAGAGCTGTTGGACCATGCCCTTCTGCTCAGGGAAAAGACCAGGGAGTTCGGGGCGCTCCTCTTCATCAACGATCGACTGGACGTGGCGCTGGCTGCTGGCGCGGATGGGGTACACCTGGGCCCGGACGATCTTCCGGTTGGGGCCGCCCGTGCGGCTTCGCCCCCTGGATTCCTCATCGGCACATCCACAGATATTCCCGGTGTGGCTATAGATCTCCAAGCAGCCGGGGCGGATTATATCGGTTGCGGAGCGGTTTTTCCGACTACCTCCAAAAAAGACGCCGGGGAGGTGATAGGTGTCGATGGACTGGCCGCAGTGGCTGCGGCGGTGGGCATCCCGGTCGTGGGGATCGGAGGCGTCACTCCCGAAGGCGCCCGCCTGATCGCCGACGAGACTGGGGCCGTGGGGACGGCTGTCATCAGCGCAGTCATGGCCGCGCCCCAACCTGGCCAAACGGCCCGGGATCTCATGGGCCCTTTCCGCTTTAGGCCGTACCCCTTGTCCCTCGCCTGACCCAGGCCTACCGTGGCCGCTGCAGCGGCCTTTCTCGGGCCCTGATTTGTGAACGAAAAACATCTGAGCTACAGTCAGCGAACGAGGAATCAATCCATGATTATTCGACGTTATGGCAACCGCGTCCACTCCGTGTCCCTGAACTTCGATCCAGTCGCCATGACGGAGGTCGGGTTTCAGCGGGATGGAGAGATGGAGCGGGATCTCGGAGAGTTCCTGGACGAACATCAGATGGTCCGGGAAGTGGAGGTCATCGCCGAAGCTTCAGATCCCGTGCAGGAGAAAGCGGAGCGGGAGATGCTTGGAAAGCTGGCATCCCAGGTCAATGGACTCCACGACTCCCTTGAGCAGGGGCAATACCTGGCTATCGAGAGCAAGGCGGGCGTGGACTACCCCCGCACCCGATATTCCCGGACCACGGCCGGGGACCAGGAATTCACCTACACCCTCGACCGGCCTCTGAGACTTGGGATTTGGGAGCCGCGACCCTCTTGACGCCTCCCGACGTGTGGCCTCCGAACCTGACACCGGTGAAACGCCTGGGGGTCCGGAGAGAAGAGGGAGACAGTGGTGGCTGTGAAGTGCCGACAAGCTGAGGTTACTCTAGCCTCTCGAGCGATTAGTACGGTTCGGCTCCATGTGTTACGAGCCTTCCACCTGCCACATGCCCGTTGTCTTCAGAACGGGAACCCGAAGTTGATCCGCCAGCCCCTGATATGCGGGCTCCAGCGATAGCCGAGGCCGATCCGCGGCAACGAGACGGACCACACCTTGGACTTGGGCGTGGTGCCGAAGGTGAGCCCGACTTCGTTGGTGTATCGAATCTCCAGCGGCTCGCCCTCGTCCCGTTCGATCAACGCGTCGACGTATTGACGGCGGATGAAATAGCCGCTGAGATCGGCCGGTGCGCCGGCGATGGTTAACCCGAGCGGGTGTCGGGCGTCAAACCCGAGCCGGATCTCGCCGTAATCGTCGTCGAACGCAATATCGGAGGTGAAGGTCGAGAGATACTGGATCTTGGTGCCAAAACTCAGGGCCCATCTCTTCACGGGCCAGGTGGCGAGCGTCCGCATACCGACCGACCATAGGCCGAAGGACAGCGCATTGTCGAAGTCGCGGCCGAAACCGACCTCGGCAAATGGTTTAAAGATCCAGGCTTCCCAGGCCGGAAACAGGAACTCGACACCGGGCGTCGCTGCGAAGGATTTGAACCTCAGGTCGAGGTCGATTCCCTCTTCTGTCGTGAAGTCGTAGACGCCGGCGTAGGCAATGAGCCGCAACCGGAGCCCCCACTTGTCATCGGTAGGCTGGAAAAGCGTGAAACCCATTGGAATACGAAGGTCGGTGACTCCGGTCTCGAGGCTGCCGTCCCCGCCATCTGCAATCCCGAAGGCGTGCGGGTGAGACGGGGGAGAAGATCCGACATCGTCTTGTGCGGAGAGGGGGACAGCCACAAAGAGCAACGAGGCAACGGCCCCGAGCCTGAGGAGGCGGGCAGAGATACCGGGGGGCTTAGGGAGTTGATTCATGGTCGACGCCATCAATATAACATTTAAGGGAAAGACCCCCCTGCCCTACTGAGCGGGGAGGTCGGTAAAAACAAAGCCCCCCTGGGCTACTACCCAGGGGGGCTTTAAAAGCAACGAGCCCGTCCTCGGCCTATGCCGAGACGGGCTCGTGAACAAAAGCGCCCCCCCTGCCTGAGAGCAGGGGGGGCCTCTAGTTGAAGCTGGCGGCGACGTACTCTCCCACCGGATAAACCAGCAGTACCA
>CAYOVN010000110.1:0-11993 GCA_964407425.1 uncultured Gemmatimonadaceae bacterium | reverse complement strand
TCCACCGAGGTCTTCCCGCCCACGGCCAGGAGGCTGTCCATCTTCTCCTTCACGCCCCGCTCGGCATCCTTGCAGGCCGCGTGGTCCGTGGAAGTATCCCCCGGTTTTACCCTGGCCAACCAATCGCCGATGGTAAGAGGAAGAACGAAGTACCCGTCGGCCATCCCCTGCATGAGGGCACTGGCTCCCAGTCGGTTAGCGCCGTGGTCGGAGAAATTGGCCTCACCGGCAGCGAAGAGACCCGGTACGGTAGTCTGGAGGTTGTAGTCCACCCAGAGGCCGCCCATGGTGTAGTGAGGCGCCGGGTAGATCCGCATGGGGACCTTGTACGGGTCCTCTCCGGTGATCTTCTCATACATACTGAAGAGATTGCCGTACCTCTCCCTGATGGCACCCTCACCCAGGCGTCCAAGGGCGTCCTTGAAGTCGAGGTAGACCCCGTTCCTCAGTTCCCCGACGCCGTGCCCCGTGTCCACCATTTCCTTGGCCCGACGAGAAGAAACATCCCGGGGGCTCAAATTCCCGAAGGATGGATAGAACCGTTCCAGATAGTAGTCCCGTTCGCCCTCGGGGATGTCCCCGGCCGCCCTGCCCTCGCCTTCCTTAGCGGGCACCCAGATACGCCCATCGTTCCTGAGAGACTCGCTCATGAGCGTGAGCTTGGACTGTTCGTCGCCTGAAGGCGGGATGCATGTGGGGTGAATCTGGGTGAAGCACGGATTGGCGAAGCCGGCACCCTTCCGGTGTGCCCTCCAGGCCGCCGTGACGTTACACGCCTTCGCGTTGGTGGACAGGTAGAAGACGTTGGAATAGCCGCCGGTCGCCAAAACCACCGCGTCGGCCGTGTCGGACCAAATCCGTCCGCTCACCAGGTCTCGGACCACCACACCCTTGGCCACACCATCCACCAGTACGACGTCCATCATCTCATGACGGGAGAAGACTTTAACGTTCCCGGCATGAACCTGCTTCTGAAGGGCTTGATAGCATCCAAGCAGAAGCTGTTGGCCCGTTTGGCCCCTTGCATAAAAGGTCCGGGAAACCTGAGCGCCTCCAAAAGACCGGTTGGCCAGGAGGCCGCCATATTCCCGGGCGAAGGGCACACCCTGAGCCACGGCCTGATCAATGATGTTCAGACTCACCTCGGCCAGGCGGTACACGTTGGATTCCCGTGACCGGTAGTCCCCACCCTTCACCGTATCGTAGAAGAGGCGGAAGATGCTGTCCCCATCATTTTGGTAATTCTTGGCGCCGTTGATGCCACCCTGGGCCGCAATGGAATGGGCCCTTCGGGCCGAGTCATTGTAGGTGTAGACCCGGACGTTGTAGCCCAGCTCCCCCATGGTGGCAGCGGCCCCTGCCCCGGCCAACCCCGAACCAATCACGATAACGTTGTATTTCCGCTTGTTGGCCGGGTTCACCAGCTTCATGTCGAACTGGTGTTTGGTCCAGTGTTGTTCGATGGGGCCGGATGGAATTTTTGCGTTGAGCTCCATATCCCCAGAAACCTCCACTCGTATGCGTTGGATTCCGTTGCCGGAACCTCTAGATCGTCAGGAACCCTGTCGCTACCCCCACCGGTGCAGTCATGAACCCGAGGAAGAGCAGGAGAGACAGAACCAGGGCCAGAGGCCGCCGGTAAGGATTGTACTTGGGATGGTTCGCCCCCACGGTCTGGAAAGCGCTCCAAAGTCCGTGGTATACGTGAAAGCTCACCATCACCAATGCGAGGACATAGAAACCGATCACCCAAAGACTCTGGAATCCAATGATGACGTTCTGGTAGGCTTCCCCATGAACGAACTCGGGATGGGCGGTTCCGATGGTGAAGTGGAGAAGGTGATACACGACGAACGTGCCGATGATGACCCCACCCCAACGCATGGTCCGGGAAGCGTATGCGAAGGAAAGGGAATCTTCCTTCGTGTACTTGCTCCCCCGGGCATTCTTGCTCTGGGTATAGACTTGCCACGCCGAAAGCATGTGCAATCCTACGCAACCCAGCAGAACGATCCGGAAAAGCCAGAGCCCGGCCATATGGGGGAGAATGGGATACCCGATCTCCCTCAAAAACTCTGCGTAGTGGTTAAATGAATCGGCCCCCATATACATCTTGAGGTTCCCGATCATGTGGGCAACGAGGAATCCAATAAGGATCGCCCCCGACACGGCCATGTAGAATTTCTTCCCCACCGATGTGCGGTAGAGACTTATGACCCGACGCATCGTATCTCCCGGTGCTCAGGTAGCCTTGGAGGAGGGGTGGTCCCGGGTGTCCCGGAACCACCCCGCTTGTTTGGCCTTGAGGCCTTCGCCCTTGAACGGGCGAACCCCCTAGTAGTCCAGATTGGCGAGCTCGGCCATGGTGCCTTTGACGGCAGTCATGCTGCTGTCCAACGCGGCTTTCTCGTCGTCGGAGAGGGGCACTTCGATGATGCCCTCCATGCCTCCCTTACCCACTTTGCACGGCACGCCGATGAAGAGGCCTTCCTGGCCGTACTCACCCTGGAGGTAGCAGGAGCAGGGGAAGATCCGCTTCTTGTCCTTGACGATGGCTTCAGCCATCTGGACGGCTCCGGCTGCAGGAGCGTAGTAGGCGCTTCCCGTCTTCAGGTACCCGACGATCTCTCCCCCGCCCTTCCGGGTCCGGGTGATGATGGGATCCAGGGTTTCCTTGTCCAGGAAGAAGGTGAGGGGGATACCGCTCACGGAGGCATAGCTCACCAGCGGAACCATGCTGTCACCGTGTCCACCCAGGACCAGAGCCTGGATGTCTTCCACGCTCACGTCCATCTCGAGGGCCAGGAAAGAACGGAAGCGGGCAGTGTCCAGAATGCCGGCCATGCCAAAAACCCGCTCCCTGGGGAACCCGGAGTTCTCGAACGCCACGTAGGCCATGACGTCCAGGGGATTCGATACCACGATGATGATGGAGTCCGGCGCATACTTGGCCATATTCTGGGCGCAGGACTTCACGATCCCGGCGTTGATCTTCAGGAGGTCTTCCCGGTCCATACCAGGTTTCCGCGCCACACCAGCGGTCAAGATGAAAATGTCCGTGCCGGCAGCGTCAGCCCAGTCGTTGGTTCCCCTTACCCGGGTGTCGAAACCCAGGACCGGTGCGGCCTCCCACTGATCCAGGCCTTTCCCGATCGGGACGCCTTCGAGGATGTCTAGAAGGATGACCTCTTTGGCTAGCTCTTGTTGGCTCGCCAGCAGAGAACAGCTCTCTCCGACGTGACCACCACCAATTACCGTAATCTTGTTGACCATAACGTTCCCCAGAGTACGCAGGAATGGAATAAACACAGGGACCCTCGGGGCAACCTACCGGGGCCCCGTAGGGGTGTCAACGGAAGAAATGTGGTCTGTGTGAAAAAAGTCACCCAGCCCCGGTGCCGGGGTTCATCCGCCCGTTTGGGAGAGGGCGATGAGGCCGCCTGAACCCACGTCACTTCCCTGAACCAGGTCATGCCGTTCGGGCTTGGTTCGGAGGGTTTCGTGGATGAGGGGAACAAGGTCTTCTCCAGCCCGGAGGGGATCCCTGAGGTTGGTCTGGAGGGTTCCGAACAGGCAGGGTCTGAGCTGCCCGTCGGCGGTGAGACGCAGTCGGTTGCAGTCGTCGCAGAAGTTGTGGCTCATGGGCGTAATGACACCCACCGTTCCCTTCGCGCCGGGAAACCGATGATAGACGGCTGGGCCGTTGCCCTCGGGGCCGGAAACCGCTTCCAGCTCTCCCAGGCTCCGAAGCCGGTCCAACGCCTCCTGACAAGAGAAGAAGTCGTCGGAACTGAGGTCTAGATTGGCTCCCGTGGGCATGATCTCGATGAATCGCACATGCCAGGGCCGGTCCCGGGTCACCTCGGCGAAATCCTGGATTTCGTCGTCGTTTTTCCCGCGGAGCAGCACAACATTGATTTTGATGGGTTCCAGTCCGGCCTTCTCCGCCGCTTCCAGGCCCGCCAGGACTTTCTCGAAGGTCCCGGGACGACGAGCGAGGGCGTCCACTCGATCCTCCCGGAAGGAGTCCAGAGAAATATTCACCCGGGTGGCCCCGGCATCCTTAAGAGGCTGGGCCAGGTCTTTCAACAATACAGCATTCGTAGAGACGGAGAGATCCTGGATTCCAGGGACAGAAGCAATGAGGTCCACCAGCCGAGGGAGATCTTTCCTGACCAGGGGTTCCCCCCCTGTGAGTCGAACCCGTCGGAGACCCATGGGGGCAAGAACCTTTACGATGGTCTGGATTTCCTCGTAGCTCAGCAGCTGGTCCTTCTTGAGCCAGGGGAGACCCTCTTCCGGCATGCAATAGACACAGCGGAGGTTACACTTGTCGGTAACCGATATCCTGAGGTACTCCACCCTCCTACCAAACTGATCGACCAACCCACGCCTATCCGATTCGCTCATCCCTCCCTGCCCCTCCCCGTCTCGGGTCCTCCCAGCCAGTCCGAATCCCCATCCACATAGTGCTCCCGCTTCCAGATCGGGAGGCGCTGCTTCAGCTCCTCCAGGATGTAGCGGGAAGCCTCGAAAGCATCTCCCCGATGGGGGGTTGCCACCCCGATGGCAGTGCTCACCTCCCCGATCTGGAGATTCCCTACCCGGTGGATGACCGTAATCCGGTCGGTCCCCCATCGGTGGGAGGCCTCCATGGCGATGGCCGCCAGGGTTTTCTCAGCCATCCCCTGGTATACCTCGTATTCCAACCCGGTGACCTCTCGCCCGTCATTGTGGTCCCGGACCACACCCAGAAAAAGGACACAGGCTCCGTCAGCCTGCGATGGCAGGTCCCGAGTCACCTCCCCCGGGGAGATTACATCCGTGGTCACCGACGTAATAACCATGCTCACCCCCCTGCGACCGGAGGGATGAAGGCCACAACGTCCCCATCAATCAGTATCCGGTCCTCAGAACAGTACTCCTCATTCACCGCCACGACCGGGAAAGGAGGAAGGGCCTGGAACGGACCCCCACGGCCCCGGAGATCCGCGACCAACCCGGAAACCGAGGTCCCCTCCGGCAATGTCAGGGAGGTTTCTCCTGTACCCAGGAGATCACGGTAGGATGCGAAGAAGAGAATTAGAATCTGCATAGAAAAAAAAGGGAGGGCGGAAGGCCCTCCCAAAAAGGTTAGAACCGGAAGGCCCTGTCGTCAACGCAGGTCCCGGCCCCCCGGGGTTCGGGTTCGGTCGAGGGTCCCCACATTCCCACCCCCGACACCACGGCCACCTCCCTGGCCTCGGCCCTGGCGAAGTTGTTGGACACGTTGGCCAAGATCATCCCTCAGGCGGTAGAGGCGAATGAGCTGGGTTGGGGTTACGAACTCGAGAAGCTCGGCCTGTTCTCTTTTATAGAGGGCCAGCTCTTGTTCCTGGAGGTCCACCATTTCCTGCAGGAGAGTCCGGGCATCCTCCTCGGGCATGTCCACAAGGCCTGGATCTCGGAGCTTATACCTAAGAGAAGCCTGGGACCTATTGAGTGTCCTCCGCTCCTCCTGGAAGGACCTCGTCACGCCTTGGAGCTTTTCCACCTGAACCGGTTCCAGTTGGAGCTGGCTCTGGAGTTGACGGTAGAAACCCCGTTGAAGCCTTTGCTCGAGTTCCACACGCTGCCTCTGTGCCCCCGGTGGCGGCGTCACCTGACCTGCCGCGAAAGCGGGGGCTCCGGCCAGCGCCAAAATTGCCGCCAAAGTCAGGGTTGGGATGGCCTTACGTATCATCCTTCGAACTCCTCTAGAAGTGCTTCAAGGTCCTCATCCGACAAACCATCAAAAACAGGGGCTCCGGCCACCATCCCATCGTCCCACAACCAGGCCTCGGGAAGGGGTTCCTGGGAAGCAACGGCCAGCGGATCCAGGGCTCCATCGGTACTGATCCGATTCCAGATGATCCCTGTACCCAGGGCCAAAACAACCACGGCTGCGGAGGAAAGAGCCCAGGCGGGAGCCCACCGGCGTCCCTGCCGGTTCCCGATCTCTGCGATTCCGGAATCGGCACCTTCCGTCAGCGCCTCTCCGAATTCCTCTCGTACCCTGTTCTGGACCCTGGCCTCCAGGTTCGGCGGAACCGCAGACTCATTGGCCAGAGGGGCACGAAGGGCTCGAAGGAGCTCCAACTCGGCCCGGCAGTCCGCACAAGAGAGGAGATGGTCCTGGATCGGACCTACCTCCTCCGGCGGAAGGACCCCTGATGCAACATCCGCAAGGAGATCCTTGATTCCCTCACAGGCTGATCCTGTCATTCCATCATCTCCCGAAGGCGCCGAATCCCATGGTGGTAGTTCACTCTAGCAGCCCCCTCACTGGAGTCGATCAATACTCCAATTTCACGAAAACTGAGCTCACCAAAAATCCTCAAGGTCACGGCTTCCCGCTGTTTTTCCGGCAGATGGGTAAGGAGGCTTTTCACTTTTTGGCTATCCTCATCCCTCTCCACAACCTCATCCGCCCCTGCTTCATTCGATTGGACCGGCCCCACCGCATCCAGAGCCAATTCCTTCCTCCGCCCTTCCTTCCGTAGCAAACCCCGGGCTTCGTTGGCCGCGATGGCAAGGACCCAGGTCTTGAACGACGCCTCTCCCCGGAAGGTCTGGAGCCCTCTGAAGGCTTTCAAGAATGTGTCCTGTGTCGCATCGGATGCCTTGTCCTGGTCATGAAGAATGCTGAAGGCCGCCCGGTAGACGCTCCCATGGTGCATGGAAACCAGAGTGTCCATTGCCTGCAGGTCTCCGGATTGGGCCCGTTTAACCAGGCCCTCGTCCGATGACGGCTTCTTCGAAGACGTTTCCATCACCGCTTATTTCGATGCACCGTGCCGCAATTTTGTTAAAAGAGAAGGAGCCGGCGGCTCAAAGAGCGTCGGCTCCGGTGTTGTGTACGGGAAAAGGAAACAGCCAGTAGTGGGTCCGTCGGGGACCCTAACCAGTTGCTCGTTGTCTCGATATCAGAACCTTCTGATTCGGTCCAGACCGGCCACCCGGGCCCTCAAGTGCTTCGACGGTTTAAAAACAGGAACCGAACGAGACGGCACTTCGACAGGATCCCCGGTCCGGGGGTTCCTGGCCATCCGGGACTTGCGGCTGCGTACCTTAAAAGTCCCAAACCCTCGGATCTCGATATTCTCCCCCTCAGCCAGCGCGAGCTTCACTGCATTCAGGAAGCCGTCCACCACCAAGGCACAGTCCTTCTTCGTGATTCCGGGGCCGATCGCCTCAGCAACCTGCTCGACGAGGTCCGCTTTGGTCATCCAATCCTCCAGGAGGGCACACACCCACCAAAACCCAGCACGGAAAAGAGGTCGAAAGCCGGCCATCAAAGGCCTGTCACTTTCTTCTAAGTCAGTAACCGGGAGGAGTTAAGGGCCGCCCAGCCACATAAGGGGGAGCAGGGTAACCCCGGGCTCCCCGAGTCGTCAAGCCTGCCACAAAAGAACCCAAGGCGCCGTGGCGATGATACACCTCATAACGAACCGTTTTCAGCACTCATAAGGTCTACAAATCGTTCAAAAAGATACCGGCTATCGTGGGGACCGGGTGCAGCTTCGGGATGGAATTGCACCGAAAACACTGGCAATTCCCTATGGGCGACGCCCTCCACCGTTCCATCATACAGGTTCGTATGGGTAACCCGAAGACCCGCTGCACCTGGGATCTCTCCTTCGCTGTCCATTTCGACAGCGAAGCCATGATTCTGGGCGGTTATCTCCACCGCTCCAGTATCCAGATTCCGTACCGGGTGGTTCCCGCCGTGGTGACCGAAGGGGAGTTTGAAGGTTTGAGCCCCGAACGCTCTCGAGATGAGCTGATGGCCAAGACAGATCCCGAACACGGGGGTGCCCTGCTGGGCGAGGCCAAGGATGGCCTCCTGGGCTTTCATCACCGCCGCCGGATCACCGGGCCCGTTCGACAGGAAAAGGCCGCTCGGGTTCTCCGCCAGGATCTCCTCGACCGGAGTGTCGGAAGGGAGGACGGAAACCCGGCAGCCCAACTCGGCCATGATCCTGGGTGAGTGGGCCTTCACACCGAAGTCATAGGCGAGGACATGAAACCGTTCTTCCCCCTGTGCCGGGACTTCGTAGCGGGTACCGGTGGAGACCCCGCAAGCCAGATCCAGCCCCTCCATCCGGGGATGGTTCCGGATCTTAGCCATGACCTCGTCCTGGGGGGTGGAGCCGAGTGCGATAGCACCCCGCATGGCGCCCTCAGAGCGGATATGGAGGGTGAGAGCCCGGGTATCCACCTCACTGATCCCGACGATCCCGTTGGCCGTCAGATAGCCGTGAAGACCTTCTTCCCCCCTCCATGACGAATACATTCGGGAGGCTTCTCTGACTATGAACCCGGCGACCTCAGGCTTTTCGGACTCCTCATCCTCCTGGTTTACACCGTAGTTCCCTATGAGGGGATACGTCATGGTGACCAGCTGGCCCGAATAGGAAGGATCCGTCAGGATTTCCTGATAGCCGGTCATGGAGGTGTTGAACACGACCTCGCCGAGAGCCGTGCCCTCCAGGCCCAAAGATGAGCCGGGAAAGACACGGCCGTCCTCCAGGAGGAGGTAAGCCGATTGTGAGGAGGAGAGCGGTCTCACGGGTTTCCAGGTGTGTATTAAATAAGGGGTTGTTCCGGCGGGAATGTAGGTCCCCTTCCCTGGTCGTCAAGGCGATCCCCTTTCTATCTTGCCATTGTTGGGGCATCTCATCATGGTTCGGGCATCCGATCAACCCATTGTCCGGGAAGACTGAGAGGCCGAGCCCTCCCTCAGGCGGGAACCGATTCGGCCCCAGCCGCCCCTCAACCGACTTGAAAATCCAGAGGCTCACGACCGAATGACCGATCGACCACTTGTAACCATCCACGCCGATGAGTCCTGTCTCGGCAATCAGTTCAAGACCCGGTCGAACCCGGGGGGAGCAGCGGGCCTGGTAGAATTCTGGGACGGAGAGAGTTGGAGAAGGAAGGATTTCTGGCACTCCGATCCGGACACGACCAACAATAAAATGGCTATCCAGAGTGGAATCCTCGGCCTCAACCTCCTGAAACGGTCCTGCCATGTCCGTTTTGTATCCGACAGCCAATATCTGGTTCGAGGAATGAATGAATGGGTCCCGGGCTGGAAGGCCCGAGGTTGGAAGAGGAAAAGCGGACCACCGGAGAACCTGGAGCTCTGGAAGCGACTCGAAACCGTCGCCCGGGAACATCGAGTGACGTGGGTTTGGGTCCGGGGCCACGCCGGGGATCCTAGAAACGAGTACGTCGATAACCTGGCCGTGCAGGCCGCCAAGGATCTATCAGTTTCCGAGGGACTCGTAGATTCGGGATTCGAAGAATGGTTGGAGGTCCAGAGGGAAAAGAAAGAACGCTATATGGACTTCTTCGAAAACCTGCCGCCGGATGAGGGGAAAGCCTCAGGATAAGGGGGGCTCCAACGGAGACCAGCAACCCGAGAGGTCAAGGATCACATGTATTCCGAGGTCCAAAAATATGTTTTATGGCGTAACAGCTTTGCTTACAGGGTTTTACAAGATCGTTAACCATTGTCTTATTCCCGATTTTTCGAGAGTCGTAAACAAATAATTCCGGGGGGAGGAATGTCAGTCTCCGGAGCGGTTCTCGAAAATGGAAATTCACAATTCCTTAGAATGGCAGGAAGACTCAGAGGCCTTGGAAACCACCCGCCATTTGTTGCCTAGACAACATGTGTTCGCCGGGAAAACACTTTTTTGAAGTTCTCGATCAGGGGGGGGACCACTTCTTCCGGCTCAACGGGACGACCCAGGACCTCCACCATGGACGCCACGGACCGGTCATGGATTCCACAGGGGACAATGGCGGAAAAGTGATCCAGATCCGGATCGATATTCAGCGCGAACCCGTGGGAGGTGATCCACCCTGAAGAGACCCGAACGCCGATGGCTGCCAGCTTCCCCTCCTCGGCCCAAACGCCGGTATACCCATCCTCCCGTTTGGCCCGAATCCCGAATGAGGCCAGAGTCGTGATCAAAACCTCTTCCAGATCCCTCAGGTACCGATGAAGGTCCTTTCGATCGGGAGCCAGGGACAGGATGGGGTAGCCCACGAGTTGACCAGGCCCGTGATAGGTCACATCCCCGCCTCGCCCGACTTCGAATAGTTCGATTCCCTTCCGGGCCCGCTCGACTTCGGAGAGGAGAAGGTGGGACTCCTGCGAGGAGGTCCCCATGGTGACGACCGGCGGGTGTTCAAGAAGAAGGAGCTGATCCGGCACTTCGCCTTTGCGGCGAAGGCGGACCAACTCCTCCTGGTACTTTAGAGCTTCACCGTACGGAATCCTCCCAAGCCTTCTGACCTCGAGGGGCGGGAGGGGCAGTTCAGGCATCCTCCGGGAAAGTCTCCATCATCTCCTTGAGGCGGGAGAGGAAGCGGGCCGCATCGGCTCCATCCACCATGCGGTGATCGTAGCCGAGGGTGAAGATCGACCTCTTTCGGATGGCCATGGAGTCCATCCCGGTCTCGGGGTCTTCCACCACCACGACCCTCTTCTCAATGGCTCCGGTCCCCAGGATCCCATTGGTGCCCTTCGGGATCACAGGCATGCCCGCCAGGGTTCCCAGAACCCCCGGGTTCGTGATAGCGAAGGTGGATCCCTGAATGTCATCGGGGTTGAGACGCCGGCTTCTGGCCCGCTCCGCCAGGTCTACAATCCGTTTTCCGATACCCACCAGACTCAGCTCATCGGCATCATGGATGACCGGAACGATCAGGCCCGGGTCCAGGTCCACCGCCACACCCACATTGACGTTCCCCCGGAAAACCAGGTTGTTACCGGAGATGGTACCGTTGACCACGGGGAATTCCCTGAGTACTCGGGAAACGCCCCAGACCACAAAGGCCGTGAAGGACACCCTGGATCCCTGTTCAGCCCAACGAGCCTTGTTCGCTTTTCGGATGGAATCCACCCGGGAAAAGTCGATCTCGATGAATGAGTGGACGTGGGGTGATACCCGTTTGGCGAGAACCATGTGTTCCGCCGTCAGTCGGCGGATCTTATCCATGGCCTCCACCCGATCACCGGCCCGAATCGGGAATTCCGGGTGCTGGACCTGCCCATAGAAGGTCCCCCAGAAGTCCGAGGGGGCAGAACTGGGAGCAATGGCCGCAGACGGCACAGAGGTTGGTCGTTGGGGCACTGGCTCCGGCTTCTTGGCCTCCTGAGCCGGGCTCCGGGCCTCATCCGACCTGGGTTTCCCCCCGTCGTCGATGAAGGCCAGAATGTCCTCCTTGGTGACCCTACCAGCATGGCCCGTCCCGGATACGCTCAAGAGGTCCACACCGTGCTCTTCGGCGATTTTCCGGACTACCGGTGTGGATCGGGCTCGGAGTCGGTCTTCCGCCGTCTCCTCACCCCCGGCCGGTGATGCTTCCGGGGCGGGGGTATCAGCTGGGTCTTGAGGGGGAGCCGGTTGGGCGACCTCGGCCACATCCACGGCCGGGGCTGGCTGGCTCACCTCAACAGCGGCTTCGGCATCGGGATCGATGAAAGCCACCGTAGTCCCAACTTCAACGGTTTCACCTTCCTGAACCAGAATCTCCACCAACAAACCGGCGGTTGGGGAGGGGATCTCGGCGTCCACCTTGTCGGTGGATATTTCCAGGATGGCCTCATCCCGCTCGACCATATCACCGACGTTCTTCAACCACTTCGAGACCGTGCCCTCAGCGATGGATTCACCCATCTGAGGCATAGGCACCTCAATCCGTGCCACCTTGGTATCTCCCGCTATCGGTTATTTGTTGTTGGAAAGTTCAGTTTATACGTGGGCTGTGCGTTGGCAACCCAAAAGCCCGAATCAGCCGACAAAGGGATTACCCCCCAAGTCGTCCCAGGAGCCCGCCCAGTCCCACTAGCTATCCAAAAAGAGGAGCTTAGAGGACCCCTCCGGATCCCGTTCCGCCCGTTGGGGCTCCACCCACCGGAGCTCCACCCACCGGAGCTTCACCCACCGGAGCTCCAC
>CAYOVN010000109.1:0-12441 GCA_964407425.1 uncultured Gemmatimonadaceae bacterium | reverse complement strand
TTCCGGCCCCCCCCCTACGGACAGATCAACTCCCCCGCCATCCATCCCATGGGCACATAGGCCCCGTAGGCCATGGTGCAGAAGGCCCCGGATTCGGTATGGGTCACCGAAACGATCCAGCCCCGTTCTCCAGCCATGAGAATGTCTACATCCAATTCCTCAGGAGGCCGGGTCCTCGGATTCGAGAAAAGGGCCTCGGTATCGGCGGTGTAGGTGTAGTGGTCCGAGTAGTAGATCTCCTCGAGGCTGGCGAGGTTTTTCAGGAAGGCTTTCACCGGAGCCAGCAGTTCTCGTTCCCTCTCAGTGAGGGTTTGTCTGGGCTGGGGGGAGGACGCCGGTGGGCTCGGGTCCAATCCCGGCCCGGCGGGACTGCCATCAGGCTTCTCAAGGTCATAGAGCCGGATGAAGTTGATATCCAGATCGTCCCTGAACCTGCCCAGGACATAGTCCGGGCCGATCTCGTGGGGTTCGAAACGGGCCGGGGTGGTCACAGCTGCCAGAACACTTCCGTCCAGACCGTATACCCTCCAGTCGATGGGGTCCTGAGAAGGCGGACCCGTTTCCGCCACCCACAGGCGCCCCTGGCTGGTGACCCGAACATAGCCCAGCTCCCCGAGGGCAGGCTGTCCCGGGATGGCCGCCAGAGCCTCTCGAAGAGGCCCCCGGGCGGAGGGCCCAACCGGACTATCAACCCAAAACTGGCCGAACATCCACTCGTCCCCGGGGAACAAGACCTCGGCCGAGGGCATCAGCATTCTCGACCCCAGAAAGCCCCCCTGATGGTCGAAAAAGGATATCCGGTGCATGGACTGGTCCCAAACCAGGAGGGAGTCCTGCCCAGTCTTTCGAATCCGGGAAGGGAATCGGAACTCTCCGGGCCCCTCCCCTTCCCCACCTACGGCGAAAAGGTAGTCACCTTTTCTATCGTAGAAACGAAGCTGCCGGCTCCCTCCATTGGCCACGATCAAGGTGCCGTCATCGAGGCGAATCGAACCTTCAGCCCGGTGGAGCTGGTGCTCCTCCGCCCCCGACTGAACGCCGATCTCCAAGATGGGGGTCTCCGATAGGGACCAGACCTCCCCCTGCGCCAGCGTACCCGAACCACTCGAGTCGGGGCTCTCGGGTTCTGGCCCCGTGCATCCGAAGGTGGTGCACAAAACAAATAACAACAGAAGAGGCAGTCCGGACCAATGCTGGCGAATCTTGTGCATCAAGAGCCTTTCCGGTCTAAAGGCGTTCCTTTACCCACCCCAGGACCCCCTCCAGGGGCACCCTAATCTGTTCAAGGGAATCCCGGTCCCGGATGGTCACCGTCCCGTCTTCGTTGGTCTGGCCATCCACCGTCAGGCACCAGGGAGTTCCGGCCTCATCCTGCCGGCGGTAGCGCCGACCAATGGAACCGGCGGCATCGTAGAAAGAGGGCACAGCGGCTTTGATAAGCTCCTTGTGAAGTTTCTGGGCTATTTCCGGGAGCCCATCCTTCTTCACCAGTGGGAAGACAGCGGTTTTCAGGGGAGCCAAGGAGGGGCTCAGACGAAGCAACACTCTCTCTTGCCCTTCCACCTGCTCTTCCACGTAGGCGTCGGCCAGAACCACGAGCAGGGTCCGGTCCACACCCACCGCCGTCTCGATGACATAGGGAAGGAAGCGTTTTCCGGCAGCAGGATCGATGTACTCCAGCCGCTTCTTCGAGAACTCCTGGTGCCGGGAGAGGTCGAAATCGGTCCGGTTGTGGACCCCCTCGAACTCCTTCCAGCCAAACGGATACTCATACTCGATGTCGTACGCCTTCTTGGCGTAGTGGGCCAGCTCGTCGGGCCCATGCTCGTGGAAACGGAGCTTCTCCTTCCGGATCCCCATTTCCTGGTGCCACTCCATGCGGGCGGCCTTCCAGAACTCGAACCATTCCTCATCGGTCCCGGGTTCCACGAAGAACTGCATCTCCATCTGCTCGAACTCACGGGTTCGGAAGATGAAGTTCCCCGGCGTGATTTCGTTCCGGAACGCCTTCCCGATCTGGGCGATCCCGAAAGGCACCTTCTGCCGGGCAGCCCCTTGGACATTCAGGAAGTTCACGTAGCTGCCCTGGGCCGTTTCCGGCCTGAGGTAGACCTGGCTAGCAGCCTCTTCTACGGGGCCCATAAAGGTCTTGAACATGAGGTTGAACTGACGGGCGTCGGAAAACGTGTCCTTGGTCCCGCATACGGGGCACTGGCCGCCCTCCACCTCAGGCATGTCAGCCCGGAAGCGCCGGTGACAGTTCCGGCACTCAACCAAAGGATCGGTGAACCCATCCACGTGGCCCGAAGCCTCCCAGACCCGGGGATGCATCAGAATCGCTGCATCCAGACCCTCGATGTCATCACGCTGGTGGACCATAGAGCTCCACCAGCGGTCCTTGATGTTCCTTTTCAGCTCAATTCCCAGGGGGCCGTAATCCCACACGGAACCCGTTCCCCCGTAGATCTCGGAGGACTGGAAGATGAAACCGCGCCGCTTGCATAGGGACACGAGCTTTTCCATCAGGTCTTTTTCAGCCATGGGTCGAACTTCTTCGTTTGATGAGGAGGGTCCCGTCAGGGAGGGACTTCAAAGGGCCCAAAAAGGTAGAAAAGGGGATCCTCCACAGCAACCGGGAGGGGGGGACCCGGTGTCCGGGCCCAAGTCCTCGCGGGTTCATGACCGGTCCTTGCGTAGTGGGGAATTCTCGGGATATTGAGGGATTAGAGTATTGGTAGAACCCTGCCCGGGTTTAAGGGTAGGATGGCGGTGAGATCAATCGGCCAGTGGCCTGAAAGCGTGGATTAAGGAGATGGGCATGGAGTTGAATATTACCGAGAGGGCCCAGGAAGCGGTGCGGTCCTTCATGGATCAAAGTGATGGCGAAGATAGGGCTCTCCGCATTTCCTCCCAGGGGGAAGGCATCGGAGGCCCTCGCTTTGAGCTGACCCTGGTGACCACCGCGGATCGGGATGAGGACGACGTCCAGGTCAAAGTGGGCGATTTTCTCGTCCTCGTGTCAGGGAAGGATGCTGACCGCCTGGAGGGCGCCGTCGTGGACTTCGTGGAGCGGGTGAATGAGAGCGGATTCGAGGTCCGGCCCGCGGCCCGTCCTCCCAAGGTCGCCGGAGTCCCGCAGGGTGAACTGGCCGCCAAGGTCGTCGAGGTACTGGAAGCCCAGGTGAATCCAGCGGTATCAGCCCACGGGGGTGAGATCGTCCTGGTGGAGGTGAAGGGGTCCGAGATCTTCATCGAGATGGGCGGCGGATGCCAGGGATGTGCCCTCTCCCGGATGACCCTCAAGCAGGGTGTCGAGCGTATGGTTCGCCAAGCCATTCCCGAGATCACGGCGGTCCACGACGTCACCGACCATACGTCTGGCGACAACCCCTTCTATTAAGCCGAAGCCTTAGAAACCTGAGGGGGCGGGCCCATTTTTGAAGGCCCCGGGGATTTTCCCCGGGGCCGCCTTGCTTTTAGCCGGGTGGCGAACGGGGCAACTCACATGATGATCATGCCCATGCCCATGCCCCCACCTCTTCCGATCCTCGGGTTCACGATGTTGTTGAATATGGACCCAAAGGAGTAGCTGAGACTGATGGAGGTGGAGTAGGTGTAATCGGTCTGCATCTGCCGGCGCCTGAGGAGGACCTCCTCGATACTGTCATCGGCGTCCGCCGCAATCGAAATGAGGTCCTTGACCCTGGAAGCACTCCCATTCAGGGAAAGTGACAGGCCTCGGCCCAACCTGACCTGGACCCCACCGAAAATCGAGAGGTGGTGAAGGTCGATATCCTCGAAGTGATGGGCCCCCTCCAGGATGGCATAGGCCAAGCCCCAGGGCCGGTTGAAGCTCAGGTTAGCGGAGAGGCTCTCGGTGACGAAGCTTTCGGTTTCCTTGAAATAGATCGTCTCCTCCCGGTAATCGTTGTAAACCCCTTCGACGGCATACTGGAAGGTGAGGCTCTTTCGTGTCGCCTCTTCATAAGGAAAAACGCTGTACTCGAGAATGGGCGCCAACGAGCCCCCGAAATCCAGGTTGTAGTATGTCGCATTTCGAGCCGACCCCTTCAGGCCTGCAGACCACTTGGCGGCCACCGATTTGGTCAGGGACCCGTTGAACGTATGACTTCTCCTAATGCTCAGTTGGTAGTAGTCCAGATCCGGGTAGTCGTAACGAGTGTCACTGTAAGAGCTGGAAAGGCTTAGGCTGCTCTTCCATTCCTCCGTGGTCCTCCTTGCGGAAACCGATGCACTGACCCTTTTGGATTCAAAGTTGGTTCGGCTGGACATGCTCCCATTCCCCCCGACCCGAAACACCCAGTAATCCCATGGATCATCCTCAGGGGCCAGGCCGCCGCCTGGGGGGCCCTCTCCGGGACGCCCCCCCGGTCCCAGAGGTCTCCTTCGGAGTCCGATCTCGATCTCCTCTGCCACACCGGTGAGCCCCACGTACCTCATGAGACCGATCTTCATGATCTTCGAGAGCCCCTCCCTTTGTTCATCTGCGGTCGCATCAAAACCGGAAACGTGGGTGAGGGTATCGGCCATCCCCTCGAAACGGTCCTGGCCGGTGAAGATCAGCTCCAAAGAAGACCCGCCGGAACCTGTCCCAAGAGCCGTAATCAGGAGATAAACGTCGGCATCCCTTATATCCCGGACCCAGTTCACGAACTGGATCTCGGTTCGGAAATAGTCCAGATCGCAAGCACCGAAGGCCTTGCAGTCCAGGAATAGCCTTACTCCCCCACCTTCTTCGGATTGGGCGGGGGCTTCCTGAGAGAGCAGGGGTTGGGGAGTTAGGACGGAACCGAGAAAAAGAATAAGCGGGAGAAAGGCTGTCGCGAACAGAGTGCGACCATGCGGCATCTTGGCCCCCAGGGCAGATGGGTGGGCGTGAGAACCCGACCCCCTGTCCACGATGGGGGCCGTCGTTAATGCATAGACGCAATGAGATGGAAAACCGTTGTTTCGGTAGGCCCCGCCAGGGATTCTTGGATCCCTATTCCAAGCTTTTCTTGAACCTCCAGCTCGCCCCAGAAACCACAATCACCGCCATGCCCCCCACCACCAGGTAGTGTCCCCAGAGGTCCGTCACCCCATGGCCCTTCAGGAATATCCCTCGAACGATCTCCATGAAGTAGCGGATCGGGTTCAGCCGAGTGAGATACTCGAATATCTCCGGCATGGAATCGACGGGGTACATGAAGCCCGAAAGGATGATGCCCGGCAGGAGGAACAGGAACATGGTCAGGAAGGCTTCCTGCTGGGTTCTGGAAATCGTGGACACAAACAGGCCAACTCCAAGCCCGGCCAGGACGTAGAGGAAGGAGGCCAGGACCAGGGCACTCACCGGCCCTCGAAGAGGGATGTGGAACCATAGGAGGGCGAGGGTCGTAATCAGGACCAGGTCCACCATGCAGATGGCCAGGACGGGAAGGGTCTTCCCAAGAATCAGCTCCTGGGGATTGATGGGGCTGACCATGAGTTGTTCCAGGGTCCCCAACTCCCGCTCCCGAACCACGGCGAGACTCGTCAGAAGAAGGGCCATGAGGATCAAAAGGAGCCCCACGACCCCAGGGACGTTGTAAACCCGGCTGGACAAATCAGCGTTATACCAGGCCCGGACCCTCAGATCGATCCCTCCCGCCGGAGCCAATCCCTGGCTGGAGGCCTGCTCCCTGGCAAAGTCCTGGATGATCCGACCTACATACCCCTGAGCCACGGTGGCAGTATTGGAATTCGTGCCGTCGATGAGGATCTGGGTCGTGGCGGCCTGGCCACCCTTCAAATCCCGTGAAAAGCCCGGTGGAATCTGGATTCCCACCATAGCCGTACCCCGATCCAAAGCCCTCTGGATGTCCCTCGCCGATTGCCCCACTTCCTCAATGCGGAAATACCCCGAGGAGGTCAGGGTTTCCAGAAGAAGTCTCGAGTCAGCGGTCCGGTCCTGGTCGACGGCAATTGTGGAGACATTCCGGACATCGGTGTTGACCGCATACCCGAAGAGCAGAAGCTGAATGATGGGGGCGGCGAAGATGATTCTCTTCGTCTTCGGATCCCGGAATAGTTGTCGGAGTTCCTTTTGAACCAGCACTTTCACCCGGAGAAGGGAGATCTTCATGCTTTGATCTCCTTTTTGAACATTTTGGTGGCCAGTGTCAGGCCTACGATGGCAAAGACCAGCATGGCCAAGGCCTGTGGCCAGAGGGCCTCCAAGCCCACACCCTTCAGGAGTATTCCCCGGGTCACGACGATGAAATACCGGGCGGGAATCAGGTAAGTGATGCCCTGCAGGAAAACGGGCATTCCAGCGATGTCGAAAAGAAAACCGGATAGGAGAATCGCCGGCAGGTAGGTCGCGACGGTGGCAGCCTGCATGGCGAAAACCTGCGAATCGGCCACCGAGGAGATGAAGATCCCCACCCCCAGTGCACCCAGCAGAAAAAGAATGGAGAGCCCGGCCAGCAGGAAGATACTGCCGTTGAAGGGGACCCCGAACACAAGAATCCCCAGGGCGACCACCATCTGAACGTCCAGGACACCGATGAGGAGGTAAGGCAGAAGTTTTCCCAGAACGATCTCCACGCCTCTAACGGGCGTTGATGCCAACTGCTCCATGGTCCCTCTCTCCCACTCCCTGGCAATGGTGAGGGACGACAGCATGGCGGCGATGATGGACATGATCACGGCCACCAGACCGGGAACGATCATGTTCCGGCTTTCCAGGGTTTCGTTGTACCAGATTCGAGTCTCCGCCCCGGCGAGATCAGGTATTTCCCGACCCTGGAGAAGAACCTTTGTCGAGTGCATTGCCACGATGGCTCCAGCATAGTTCTGGGCAATGGTAGCAGTGTTCGCGTCGCTCCCGTCCAGGAGAAGCTGCACCTGGGCCGGGCGGCCTGCCGCAAAGTCCCGAGAAAAACCAGGCGGGATCGAAAGGACGGCCCGGACCCGGGCTTTGGAGAGACCATCTTCCACTTCCCTGTACGACCCAGGCCGCTCGACCACCTGGAAATAGCCGGAGGCCTCGAAGGCCTCCGTGAGTTCCCTGGATGCCCGGGTGTTGTCCAGGTCCCAAACCCCCAGGCGAAGATCTTCGATATCCCAGGTGATGGCATAGCCGAAAAAGAGGACCATGAAGACGGGAAGAATGAAGGCCATGATCAGGCTCCTGGAATCCCGTTTCAGCTGAATGGCCTCTTTTCGGGCCACAGCGAACAGCCGGAAAAAATCCAGTTTCCTCATCCTTCCGCAGCCCCTCCTTCTTCCCGGATCAGGGCCACGAAGACGTCCTCCAATGACGGGGCCACCCGTTGAATTCCCTCCAAGGGGATCCCCCGCTCAGCGAAACAGCTGGGGATGGTCTCCCGGGCCGATGCTTCATTCTCCACGACAACGTGAACGAGTCGGCCAAACATGGCCGCTTCCAGGACCCCGTCCATGGTCCTCAGGGCTTCCACTGCGTGGGGCGGGTCCGAGGTCCGGATTTCCAGAAGGGGCTCATCCATCATTCCCCGGATTCCGGCGGGTTCATCCAGGGCGATGCGTTTCCCCCGGTTCATAAGGATGAGCCGATTGCAGTATTCCGCCTCCTCCATGTAGTGGGTGCTCACCAGGACCGTGGTCCCTCCCTGTGCCAGGGCGTTGATGAGGTCCCAGAATTGCCGGCGGGCAGAAGGATCCACTCCTGAAGTAGGCTCGTCCAGGAAAAGGATGTCGGGCTCATGGAGAACGGCGCAGCCGAGGGCTAACCGCTGCTTCCATCCAAGGGGCAAGTCCCCCGTCATCCGTCCACCCTTTCCGGTGAGGGCAGCCATTTCCAGGATCCAATTCTTCCGTTCCTGGAAACGGTCTCCTGTCACTCCATACAGGCCTCCAAAAAGACCGATATTTTCATCCACGGTCAGGTCGGTGTAGAGGGAGAACTTCTGGGACATATATCCGATCTTCAGTCGGATGGCTTCACTCTCGGTCTGGACGTTCAGACCTGAAACCCAGGCATCCCCGGAGGTCGGTCGCAGGAGTCCGATGAGCATGCGGATTGTCGTGGTTTTTCCAGCACCGTTCGGCCCAAGGAATCCGAAGATCTCTCCCTGGGCTACGGAGAAACTCACGCTGTCCACCGCCGTAAAGGAACCGAACTTCCGGGTCAGATCCCGAACCTTCACGACTTCAGACATCCTCTGACCCCTCGGCCCCCTCAGCTCCACTCACCAGGTGGAGGAACACGTCCTCCAGCGATGGCTCCATCTCCGTCACCTTCGCCGACGGGAACCCAGCCGATTCCAGGGCATTCCCAAGCAATGTCGTGGGCTCCACTCCGTCGACAAGGACTGCATGGACTGAGTTCCCGAACAGCGCCGTGCTGACAACACCTGGTATGCCCCGTAGGAGGTCCCGAATCTCCCTCGGCTTGGAGCCTTCCACCGATACGACTTCCCCGGGAAGGAGGTCCAGGAGTGCGTGGGGAGTGTCCAGAGCCAGGACCCGGCCCTCGTGGAGGAGAACGACCCGGTCGCATCGCTCCGCCTCGTCCAGGTAGGAGGTGCTCACCAGGATAGTGACCCCCTCTTCCACCATTTCATGGAGGATGAGCCAGAGGTCTCGGCGGGAGATGGGGTCAACCCCGAATGTGGGCTCGTCCAGGAGAAGGACCTCGGGGTGATGAATCAAGGCGCAGCAAAGGGAGAGCTTCTGCTTCATCCCCCCGGAGAGGTTCCCAGCCAACCGATCCTGGAAAGGCCCCAGGTTGGAAAAGGCGAAGAGGCGATCGAGTCGGGCCGGCCTTTCTCTCTTGGGAACCCTGTAGAGATCGGCGTAGAAGTTGATATTCTCCCGAACGGTCAGGTCCTGGTAGAGACCGAACTGCTGGGACATGTAGGCGATGAAGGGCTTCACCCCCTCCGGATCCTCCGCTACATCGATTCCATGAATGATCCCCTTCCCACCAGTTGGGGGAAGGACTCCGGCCAGCATCCGGAGGGTGGTCGTTTTCCCGGCACCATCCGGGCCCACGATCCCAAAGAGCTCTCCCTCCTGAACACTCAGTGTCAGGCCATCCAGAGCCACATTAGGACCGAAGTGGCGGGTGAGTCCTTCCAGGGAAACGGCGGTTTCAGTCACCAGAAAGCTCGGAGCCCGAGAGTACTACGTCGGCCGGGATTCCGGCCTTGAGATCGTGGGAAGGATCTCCGGTAATTCGGACTTTGACGGCGTAGACCAACTTTACCCGCTCTTCGGTGGTCTGAACGTTCCTCGGCGTGAATTCGGCTTCGCTGGAGATGAAGATGACCTCTCCGCCATAACTTCGGTCGGGATACGTATCGGAGAAAATGTCAGCGGTCTGACCGAGATTGACCGCCCCGATCCGGTCCTCAGTGACATAGATTCGTACCCACCGATCCTCCGGATCCAGAAGGGTGAGAACGGGAAGTCCTGGAGAGATGGTTTCCCCGGGTTCCCGATGCCTCACCGTGACGATTCCGGCAAAGGGGATGACAACAACAGAGTTCCTCAGGGCGGCATCCACCTGGGCCACCGCGGCATCTGCCTGAGCTACATTCGCCCGTTGGGCCGCCAACCGTTCCGGCCGAACCCCGTCCTCCAGGATCTGGAGCCTCTGTTGGGCCTGATCCACACCAGCCTCAGCCACCCGGAAGGCCGTCTGGGCTTTATCGAGCATCTCCCGACTGATACTCCCCCCATCAAACAAGCGTCGGGCTCGCTCCTGATCCCTGAGGGCATCGTCCCGGAGCTCCTCAGCTTGCTTCAGAGCTGCCCGGCCTTCGCCGATCTCTTCCTTCCGGAACCCTGACACCATCTCGTCGAGGAGGGCTTGGGCCGCTTGTTTCTGGGCCTCTGCCGACCTCCTCCGGGCCGTTAATTCCTCCTGGTCGAGAAAGGCGACCTCGGCACCGGCCTCCACCGAGTCCCCTTCCCTCACCAGGACGGACTCCAAACGACCGGCCATCTGGAATCCCAGATCGGCCTCTGTCGCCTCAACGGTTCCGGACGCCTGAATTCCCCCATCCATTCCCTCGGAACATCCGGATAGAAGGGAAACCAGCACCATTCCCAACAGAACCGGGATTCGTTTGTTGCCCCTCATCGAACCACCTCCATGTTGTCCCGAAGCCAATCCAGGTCCAGCTCTCCCGTGGTCCGGACGAGCTGGATGCCAGCCAATACCTCCCCATGCCGCGCCTGGGCCAGAGCGGCCCGGGATTGGAACAACTCGGCTTGAGCCGTGAGGAAATCCGTCTGGACCCCTGATCCCACCTCCAGCGCTAAAGCTTCAATCCGGGCCACCTCCTCCGCCTGGGTCACTCCCCGCTCCAGCGCCCCACTGACGGCCCGGGCTTCCACCAATGCCGCAAGAGCCTCCTCAACTCCCTCCTCCACCGCCAACTCCGTTCTCCGGAGGGCCTCGGAGGCCTGCCGCTCCTGTGCGTTCGCCCGCTCCATCCCCCCTTTTCGCGCACCCCCTGTGAAGAGTGGGTACGACAGTTGGACCGAGCCCTGCCACTCAAAGGTGTGCCCCTCACCCAAAGCTCCATATTCGAAGTAGGAGCCCGCAGCCTGGAGTTGGGGAAACCAGTTTGCCTTCGCTTCCCGAACCCCCGCCGATGCCCCGGTGAGTTGATGTCTCGCGAAGGCCAGCTCCGGACTGGCGTCCGTCGCCTTCTCCAAGGCCACCGAACGGGAATTGGTCCGGTCCGAAGTGAAGTAAACGGGCATCAGACGACGTCCCCTGAGGTCCTCACTGGGTAGCCCGGTGAGGCGGGCCAATCGGCCCCGGGCCACATCCAAATTCGACCGGAGGGAGATGGCCGTTGCTTCCGAACGGCTAAGGGCGGCCTGAACCCTGAGGAGGTCCACCCGAGCCGCCTTTCCCTCTGCGAGGAACGCCTGAACTCGCTCCTCCTCGGCAGTCAGGGCATCCATCTGAGCCTCGGACGCCTGGAGTAGTTCCTCCGTCGTGAGAAGGTCCAGAAACGCCCCGGTCACCCGGGCCGTGATATCCATCTGAGTTGCCGTCTCCCCTGCCGCCGCCATTGCCTCCCCTGACTCTGCCCGGCCGATCCGGGCCCCTCGCCCCCCTCCGTCATACAGGGTGTAGGAGAGGGTGAGATTTCCCCGACTCAGGTTCCGGTCGAAGTCCGGAACCGTGGCCGGGTCGAAGCTGTGGAGGGGCGAAATCAGAGAGGGCTCCTGATATCGGGCCAGGGAAGCCTGAGCCGACAAAAAAGGCAATCGGGCGGCCTTGCTCTGGGCCGTGGTCCCGGATGCGGCTTCGGTCTGGGCCCTCGCTTCCCCGATGGCGGGGTGGTGCTGAAGGGCCATGGAAACCGCATCGAACAGGGTGAGGATACCCGAATGCTGGGGGGCGCCTTCCTGGAGGCCCTGACCAGAGGCCACGACTGGCAAAACAAAAAGAGCCACCGGGCCCATGATCCAAAAACGTCGCAAACTCATGGAGCATTCTCCTCGGAAACGAGAAACACCCTTCGGAGAGCGGCCAACACGTGGCCTTCGGCAGGCCCCCCGGGCTGGGGAAGCTCGGCCCCCCGAAGATCATCTCTCGTCAAAAACCTCGGCATCAACGACAGGTAGATGGGTTGGGAAAGAAGGCTGAGAGCCATCAGAACAGGGTCCCCGGAAACGATGGTCCCCTCCTCCTGACCCTCGCGTACGATTCGGGCCAAGCTGCCGACCACGGTCCGAACGGTGTCCAGGATCTGAGGGGACGGATTGTCACCGATTACGATTTCCTGAACAAAAAACCGGGGAAGATCCGGGTTATCTCGCAGGTGCTGGAACATCCCTTCCACGAAGAGTTCCAGTCGTTTGGGTGCTGGCTGAGGAATCTCCGCCAGCATCGTAAGTCGTTCCCTGACAGGCCCCAGAACCCTTTCCAAAACGGCATGATAGAGACCTTCCTTGGTTTCGAAGTGGTACGTGATGGCACCAAGGTTCGCGTCGGCCTCAGCCGTGAGGGCTCTCACGGAAGTGCCTTCGAACCCACCTCGGGCGAAGAGCCGACGCCCGGCGGCAAGAAGCCGTTCGGTCGTCTCGGATGAAATCGGCCCCTTTTCGGGCTCAAGATAGTCATTCATACGTTTGTATGATTACCTGTCCTCCCACTTCCTGTCAAGGGATCCAACACCAGGTCGGGGTCCCCCACCCTGGTGTTCGGCGGGGAAGATAGGTAGTCCTTCCTTCGAAGACTCGTCCGTTCAAATCCGAAACAGAGGCTCGAGGATCAGTGATTACCTGCGAGGTTTGTGTCGAAGGCGCAGGAGGTGCCAGAGCGGCCGAGGAGGGGGGCGCTCACAGAGTGGAGCTCTGTGCCGGCCTTGTAGAGGGAGGGACCACTCCCAGTTTCGGGACCATCGCCCGAAGCCTGGAGGTGGTATCGATCCCTATCGTGGTCCTCCT
>CAYOVN010000108.1:0-12463 GCA_964407425.1 uncultured Gemmatimonadaceae bacterium | reverse complement strand
TGGTTCTGAAACTGGCCAAGTCCCGGTTGGTGGTGGTGGAGATTGAGGACGAGGTGACCGTCTCGGTTGTGATGGCGGTCTACAAGGAACACAACCGCATTCGTCCCAACCACGAACACCCCCATGGAGAGGACTTCCTTCGCAGGAAAGCGTCCCAGCTGGAGACCCTCCTGGGTGATCAGGCCAACTTTAGGTGGCGTTTGATCGTGGTGGATGATGGTTGTCCCGAGGGTAGCGGGAAGATCGCTGAGGAGATCGTTCGAGCGGAGGGGATGGAGGACCGGGCTCAGGTTTGTTTCCTCGAGCAGGCCATCGGAGAGGGGGTTCCTGCGGTGAAGGCCCTGAGCACCACCGACGACAGCCAGAAGGGTGGGTCCATCATCTACGGGATGTGGCACGCTACCCAGCAGCCGGCCGAGGGGGAGCACATCATCATCTATACCGATGCCGACCTCTCCACCCATTTGGGCCAGATCGGACTTCTGGTTGAGCCCATCATGAAGGAGAAGAAGGACGTTGCCATCGGCTCCAGGCGGGAGCCCGATTCCGTTGTAGTGAAGCAGGGCACCAGGAACGACAGGGGAAAACTCTTCATCTATCTGTGGAAGAGGATGGTGCCGGTTCTGGGGGACATCATCGACACCCAATGTGGGTTCAAGGCCTTCAGGCAGGGCACGCTTCAGGAAATCCTGGAGGACCTCCTGGAATACCGGTTCGCCTTCGACATCGAACTTCTCATGCGGACGGCCCTGGGGTCTAAGGACAGGATCGCCAAGATTCCGTTGGCGTGGATCGACAGTGAAGAAGCGTCAACCACCACCGACATCCAGCCCTACCTCCCCATGCTTCGCTCCATCGCGGCCATGTATCGAACCTACCTTCCTTCTGAGGAGGTCCGTGAAGAATTCGCCGCCTTCATCGAAGAGTTGGACGAGGAAGGGTTCGACAGGTTGGTGGCGAACATTCCGTCGGAAATCGTCGACCGTGAGCCATTCGAGTTTGCCGATTTTGACGGGGTGACCGCCGAGGACCTCAGAAGGCGTATCTAAAGGTCTCGGCGATCTCTTCGTCGATTACCGCCTGGGATTGGGATCCAGGAACTGATCCAACGGGTTCCCGGGGGAGGTCGCCAGGGCCTCCAGGTAGATCAGGGTCGGCTCTGAGTAGATAAGGTTCGTGGCCTTTGCGGTAGGATCAAAGTCCTTGAATTTGAGGTTGTTCTGGCCGTGTAGAAAATCGGTGGTAAGGACGTGATAGGTGCTGTCCATCTTCAGTGCTGTTCCGTCCGAATGGAAGTAACCGCCCTGGGTGGTCATTCCTGCTACGATGAAGTCATCCGTTAGACACTCGACTACCTCCGCCCCTGTCAGCTGAATAGGTCGCAAGCCACGAATCCATGACGAAGTTCTGAAGGGCGACGGACTTCTTCCCGAGTTGCTCGTTCAAGTAGCCCACGACCCCGGAAAGGGCGGCTTCCAGAAGGTTTTGCCAGTGCTCGATCTGACCCTGCTCGTTGGTTGTGTAGAGCACCGTGAGGGCCATGACTCCGGGCTGCTCTTCTCCGGGGCCCTCCCCCTCGTCATTCGGTTCTGAAGGCCCTGATCCACAGGCCATGAGAGTAGAGAGGGCGAAGCCCAGCGCGAGCGGACACAGGAATGAAACGCGGAAGGACCAGCGGCGAAGCCGCAGGCGATTCATGGAGAACCTCTGGCGTTTTCGTGTGGAAAGACCGGACGACCTCACCCAGCTACAATCCATTCTACGCCCTGAGAATGGCTAGAGAAAGAGGCGGCGCCTATCCTGCGGCACCTCCCACGGCCAGTCGTAGAGCTTCTTCTGGTCACGGCTGATACCCCGCTGATTCGGCCCTCGCCATCTGATCCCGATCCGAATTCCCGCTGATCCCCTTTCCTTATCGTGGCCTTGAATTCGAAACGAAAAGCATCGGACGGGTTGGACCTTTTTGAAACTACCCCGAGATGTTTGAACCTTCTTCCGGGGGATCGGGAGTCTCAACCGCTTCTTTGACCCTCACGATACGGGATGCAGAGAACTCCTGACCGTACATATCAACGGTTCGGATTCGGATGAGATGCCCACCCACCGGGAGCCCCGCCGGAAGCCGGCCCTCCCAAATGTGTCTGGACACCGATGCTCTTCGGCCGCCCGCATTCTCCGAGAGCCTGACGAAGAGGGGATCCCGTTGGGGGGAAAACTCCATGGGGACCCAATCACCGGATTGGCCCACGGACATTTCCACCACCGCCCGCTCAGTGCCGCCGAAGTAGTTCAGTATGACGGGGGTCTCGGCGAGGGCGGCCACGGCCACCTCTTCTGGGGCCTGGATCTGCATCTGGTAATCCGCAGGCCTCCGGGCCGCCTTGAACCGGGTGGAGTATTCGGTGCCATCGAATGACGCCACGAAATATCCGTTGGGTGCCCCATCGGAACCTGTGGCGTGGGGGATGTCCGTTTCATCCCTTGGTCCCTCCCACCAGGCTCCACAGGTCGCCCCGGACACGATGTGGTGGTGGGGGTTGGGCCTCTTCCACCCGAATTCCTCGGTGATGAATCCCTGGGATATGGTGTGGGAGTGGGCGCTGAAGGACAGCGTGTGTGGGTGATTCTGTAGCAGCTCGTAGAGTCTCCCGAAGTCGGGATTCTGTTCCGCAGGGGTCAGAGGGATGTGCATGGCGAGAACCACCAGCTTCTCCAGCGGTACGTGGGCCAGATCAGCCTCGATCCATGCCAGCTGTTCCCGGCCCAGGCCCGTGACATAGGACGGCCCCTGCTCTGGCCACGCCACATCGGCCAGGATCATGAAGTGCACCGGGCCGTAGTCGAAGGAATAGTACCTGGGGCCGAAGATGGTTCGCCATGTGTCGTAATGCTGGTGGGTATCCATCCCTTCGTAGTTCGCGTCGTGGTTTCCGGTGACGTTGTAGAAAGGAACTCCGACCCTACCCGCGGCCTGGATGTACGGGAGGTAGGTGGCCTTGTTATCGAAGCTGATGTCCCCAAGGACCACGGCGAAACCCGCGTCGGTGCCTACCATCTCTTCAAGAACGTCGTGGGCCAGGAAGTCCACCTCCTCCACACTTCTGGGCTGGGGGTCTCCCAGAAAGAGGGCCTTGAACTGGTCTGGTTCGGTCTGGGGGATCAGGCCGAAATCGACGGATTCCGGGAGGGGCCCGGTAGGCTGGACCGTGGGCTCAGCGAAGGGTAGGGCCTCGGTGTTTTTGTGGACATGGTAGAAGAGGGGGAGATTGTTTTCCGATAGGGCGGTACGGTATCCCCTGGGTTTGACCACGAAGTAGATGGCTTCGTCGTGCTCCGGCAGGACCCACCGGCCCATCTCGTCCGTCGCCGTGACGGATCGTTGGTCCGAGACCCGGACCCCCTCGATCCCGGGCTCACCGTCGTCCCGGATCCCGTTTTCATTCACATCGTGGAATACGAATCCCTGGGCCACATCCGGTCCGTCGTACCCTGGGGGTGGAGTCTCCTCGGAGGTACAGCTCAGGGAGGCTGCGACCAGAATGACCGCCGCCGCAATTGGGGCCGTGGCTACTCTTATGGATTTCATTGATGGTTCCTAGTGGTTTTTCTTGATGCGTTCGGGACAACCGTCCGTCACCCGGGTGTCGGCGAGATGAACGATCTTCCAACCATCGTCAGTGAGAGCCAGGTGGACGGCATCCACCCCGCAGTGGCGAAATTCTCCGCCCACGAAGAGATCGTACTCGGTCCAGACCGAGGCCAGAGCTCCGGACACCTGCACGATGGGATTGTAGATCCGTTCGTCGAGTTCCGGTCCTGTTCGATTCGAAACGGACTCGATCCACCCCGTCGGGGGGTTCATGCTGACGTTGTAGGCCCCGTCCCGGATGCCTGTACCGGTCATGAAGGCGTCAGGATGGAAGAGGGAGCTCAGCAGGTCACCGTCCCCGGTCCGCATTCCGTCGAAGAGGGTCGTCACGACGGCCAGTGCATCGTCTTCGGGGGTCTGGGCCCGGGCTTCTCCAGGGAAAACGGAAAGGGCCAGGGTCCCGAGGACGATGAGAATCAGCGTGTTCTTCATGGTACGTCCGGGTCAGGGTAGGAGAGCCTCTGGTGAGATGCTCTCATGGGATACCCCGGGAAGATTGCCACAGTTGGGATGTGTGGGAAAGCCCCTGGCCTGGGAAAACAACTGGCCTGGGAAAACCCCAGACCAGGGCAGACCTCACGAGTCCGCTTCCCCAAAGCGGCTCAAATGGTCACCGCGCCCAGAGAAGCCGACGATACGGCGGTGGCGTATTTCCGGAAGACCCCTCCCTTGGCCGGAAGGGCCGGGGGCGTCCACGCCGACATCCGCTGGGCGAGTTCGTCCGGGTCCACCTCTACGTCGAGACGACGTCCCGGCAGGTCCAGATGGATGGTGTCTCCCTCACGAACGGCGGCAATGGGGCCGCCCACGGCCGCCTCGGGGGCTACGTGTCCGGCCATGAGGCCGTGGGTGGCGCCTGAAAAGCGGCCATCGGTGAGAAGGGCCACCGATGACCCCAGTCCGGCCCCGGCGATGGCTGCAGTAACCCCCAGCATCTCTCGCATTCCCGGACCTCCCCGAGGTCCCTCATTCCGGATGACCATGACGTCCCCCGGTTTGATGGTTCCACCCCGGACGGCCTCGAAAGCATCTTCCTCCGACTCGAACACCCTGGCAGGGCCCCGATGGTTCGTCCGTTCGTGACCCACCACCTTCAGGACGCATCCTTCGGGAGCAAGATTCCCCTTCAGAATGGCCAGTCCGCCCCGGGGTTTTATGGCGTCCTGGGTGGTTCGGACCACTTCCTGGCCAGCCTCCTCGTGAACGAGTCCCGCCTCCTGGGCCAGGGACCGGCCGGTGACAGTGGGGGTGTTGGGGTGCAGCAAGCCGCCCTCCATGAGTCGCTGGACCACCAACCCAACCCCACCCGCTCGATGGAGATCGGTAGCTACGTACTTTCCGCCGGGCTTCAGGTCGGCAATGAGAGGCGTCCCGGAGCTGATCCGATCGAAGTCGTCGATGTGTAAATCGACTCCCGCCTCCTTGGCCACGGCCAGGATATGGAGGACCGAGTTGGTTGATCCCCCGGTGGCCACGGCGACGGAAATCCCGTTCTCCAGGGACTCCCTGGTCAGGAATCGGCCCACGCTGACACCCTCCTCCACCAATCGGACTGCGGTCCGGCCGGCTTCCCTGGCCACCTCCCTTTTCTCCGGGTGGATGGCGGGGACCATACCGCTTCCCATTGGGGAAATCCCCATGGCCTCGAAGACCGTGGCCATGGTGTTCGCAGTGAACTGACCGCCACAGGCCCCTGCGCCAGGACAAGCGGCGCATTCGATCTCGTGGAGTTCTTCGTCGGTCATGGAGCCCGAGGAGTGAGCGCCAACAGCTTCGAAGACATCCTGGATGGTGACGTCCCTACCCTTGTGGACGCCGGGCTGGATGGACCCCCCGTAGAGCATGAGACCGGGGCGGTCCAGCCTGGCCAGGGCCATGACCGTGCCGGGAATGGTCTTGTCGCATCCCGAAAGGGCCACCACCCCGTCGAACATGTATCCCCGGCAGGTGAGCTCGATGGAATCGGCGATGACTTCTCGGCTCACCAGGGACGCCCTCATTCCCTCCGTACCCATGGTGATACCGTCCGAGACAGCGATGGTGTTGAACTCCAGAGGGGCGCCCCCTGCCTCCCGGACGCCCTCTTTCACCCATTCAGCCAGCTCCCGGAGGTGGGCGTTGCACGGAGTGGCATCCGTCCATGTGTTGGCAATCCCGATGAGCGGTTTGTCGAAATCCTCGGTCTCCATACCAACGGCCCGAAGCATGGCACGAGCCGGAGCCCGACTGGGCCCCCCGAGAATGGTCTGGCTGATCCTCTTCGGGTCGTTCTTTGCGGAGGGGTTCATGCCACCCCCGCGGTGGCGTAGGAGGAGGCCGTGACGCAGTTGGCCCTCCACCCGTGGGGATCGGCTTCGGTCCCCTTGGCCACAGCCATGAAGCGCTGTTGGAGGGTCCGAGTGACGGATCCCACCCTTCCGTCTCCCACCTGGATACGGTCCACCGATCGAACCGGAGTCACTTCAGCGGCCGTTCCTGTGAAGAACAGCTCGTCCGCCGTATAGAGAGCCTCCCTGGGGACCGACTCCTCTCGAACCTCGAAACCCTCTTCTTTGGCCAGAGTGATGATGGAATCCCTGGTGATTCCCAGGAGGATCGTGCCGTCGGAGTGAGGTGTGCTCAGGATTCCGTTCTTCACCACGAATAGGTTCTGACCACTCCCCTCGCTCACCCGTCCATCAGGGCTGAGGGCAATGGCTTCGGCGTACCCGTTCAGGGAAGCCTCCATCTTCATCAACTGGCTGTTCAGGTAATGCCCCCCGGCTTTCGCCAGGGCCGGATAGGTGTTGGGGGCAGGCCGGTTCCACGTGGAGACGCAGGCATCGACCCCTTGCGACAGGGCCTCCTCTCCCAGGTATGCGCCCCACGGCCAGCAGGCCACATAGGTCCCTACTGGGCTGGCGTCGGGGTTGAGGCCGGCGGCCCCGTACCCTCGAAAAGAGATGGGCCGGATATAACATTCTTCCAGCTCATTTCGAACGACCAGGTCACGGCAGGCCGAAGCCAGTTCTTCCGGCGTGCAGGCCGGCTCCATTCGATAGATCCGGCAGGAGTCGAAGAACCGCGATACATGATCCTCCAGCCGGAAAATGGCCGGGCCGTCCGGCGTGGAGTAGCACCGGAGTCCCTCGAATACTGAAGACCCGTAGTGGACCACGTGGGCCATGACGTGGAGGGTGGCGTCCTCCCATCGGACGAACTCGCCATCGTTCCAAATCCACGGTGTGCTCTCGAACTCGGCTGACATGGTTCCTCTCCTACAGCCAGGCCATACGGGATCTCAGGTCCCGGCCTACGGCTTCCAGTTGATGGTTTGATTCTCCGGACCTCCTCTTGAGGAAATTGTCTCCCCCAGAGGAGGCTTCGTCCATCCAGCGCCGGGCGAAGGCCCCGGTCTGTACTTCTTCCAGGATCTTCTTCATGGCGGCGCGGCTTTCCTCGCCCACGACCCGGTCACCACTCACGTAATCCCCGTACTCGGCGGTGTCGCTCACGCCTTCCCGCATGCCCGAGAGTCCCTGGGAATAGATGAGGTCCACGATGAGCTTGAGTTCATGGAGGCACTCGAAGTAGGCCAACTCCGGAGCGTAGCCACCGTCCACGAGCGTTTCGAAGCCGGCCTTGATGAGGGATGAAACCCCACCGCAAAGGACGGCTTGCTCGCCGAAGAGGTCGGTCTCGGTCTCGTCACCGAAGGTGGTTTCGATAACTCCCGCCCGGGTGGAGCCGATGGCGTCGGCATAGGCCAGAGCGTTCTGGAAGGCCCGGCCCGAAACGTCCCGGTGGACCGCTACAAGGGCAGGAACACCTCTCCCAGCCTCGTACTCGGTCCGGAGGAGAGCACCGGGTGACTTGGGCGCCACCAGGGACACATCCACACCCGCCGGTGGGTCGATGGCGTCGTAGTGGACATTGAATCCGTGGGCAAACATGAGAGTGGCGTCGGGCCGGAGGTTCGGGGCTATATCCTCCTGGAAGACTTTGGGCTGATCCTGGTCGGGGATGAGGACCATGACCGTGTTGGCCTGTTTGGTGGCCTCGGCAACTGAATCGACCCGGAGCCCTTTCGCCTGGGCCTGGTCCCTGGAAGGGCTTCCCTCCCGGAGGCCCACCACCACGTCCACCCCACTGTCCTTGAGGTTCTGGGCGTGGGCATGGCCCTGACTACCATAACCGATGATGGCTACGGTCCGGCCCTTGAAAAGGGTGCGATCAGCATCCTTTTCCTCGAATACCCTGATCTGTGTCATTCCGAACTTCTCCTTTTTTTGTTTGCCATTTCTTCTGGCGCAGGAAGCTCTCCGGTCCGGTGGAAGCCCGTAAGGACCCCTCTGTCGGCCAGGTCAGCCAGTGCGGCATCCACTTCGTGGGGGGTGCCGGTGATTTCTATCAAGTCACAATCCTCACGCTGACCGAGGAGACGTCCCCGATCCGTCAGGAAGGGGCCCGAACCGGAATGAACTCGGGCAAGGGCCATTTCCCGTGTTTCAAGGGCGTGGCTTTCCCCCAGACCTCGGACCTCCCGGACGTCCACCAGGTTTTCCAGCTCAGCCTTGACCCTGTCCGGAGCCGATCCCGAGGGCGAGATCTTGAGAAGGACCTCGTAGGTCCCACGGGGTCCCGGGAAGAGGGAGATGTTTTGTACTCCCATGTATTTCCGTCGGAGGGTGCTGAGAAACCGTTCCAACGCTCCGGTTTGGTCCTGGACCCGAACCAGGTAGGCGAAGCCTGTCATCGGGCTGGATCCAGGGCTGGGTTCAGTGCTGGAGCCTCGACTTTGTTTTCGATGCCGGTTCCCGGGGCCGCCATGGGAAAGACCATCTCCTGAGCGGGAATTCGGAGGTCCATGAGGCAAGGCCCCGGGGTTTCCTCAGCCTGGTCCAGGACGGCTTCGAGTTCGTCGGCCTCCGTAACCCTCCAGGCCGGGATGCCGTAGGCTCCGGCCAGAGCCACCAGGTCGGGGCCGAGGATTTCACTCTCGGAGAGGCGTCCCTGGTAGAAGAGGTCCTGCCACTGGCGGACCATCCCCAGGAATCCGTTATTCACGACGGCGATCTTGAGCGGGAGGCCCTCCTGAACCACCGTGGCCAGCTCCTGGATGTTCATCTGGAACCCGCCATCGCCGGCCACTACCCACACGGGCCGGTCCGGTCGTCCCAGAGCGGCTCCTATCGCTGCCGGGAGGGCGTAGCCCATGGTCCCCAGTCCGCCGGAGGTGAGATGGGTGCCCGGAACACCGCTTCTGAATTCCTGGGCCAACCACATCTGGTGCTGGCCCACATCGGTGGTCACCAGCGCTCCCGACTCCCTGATTCTGGCTGCCAGAGCTCTGGTGGCCTCTCGCCCGGAAAGGGGGCCGAGGGGCGGGATTCCCTCTGAATCCGAGCTGGTTTCCCGAGACCAACTCCGGAGACAGGACCACCACTCTTCACGGATGGCGGTTTGGACCCTCTTCACCAGGGGCGGTAGAGTTTCCCGAAGATTCCCCACGATGGGGATCCTGGGCTTCACGGTCCGACCCAGGGTGACTGGATCGATATCCAGGTGGATGATCTCCGCGTTGGGGGCGAAGGTAGAGACGGGCCCCGTGACCCGGTCATCGAATCGGAGGCCGAGGCCCAGGATGACGTCGGCCGCCTGGATGGCTTGGTTCGCCCGCTCCGTGCCATGCATCCCGGGCATGCCCAGGGCGAGGGTGTGGGCGGGTGGAAACCCGTCCAAGCCCAGGAGAGTCGTGACCACGGGTAGCTCGGCCTTCTGGGCAAGGGCCATGACGGTGGATTCCACCTCGGAGAGGATCACCCCCCGTCCGGCCATGATTACCGGGCGTTCCGCTTCATTCAGGAGATTCGCCGCTTCATCCAGAAGATCCTCGGACCATCCTCCCTCGGAGGGGGGGATGGGAAAGCTCTTTCGTCCCTCTCTCCGACCCAAGGGGAACATGAGGGTTTCCCGAGTCTGGACGTCCTTGGGAAGGTCGATGAGGACCGGACCCGGGCGACCCTCCACGGCCAGCCGAAAAGCCGCCGAGACGATGGCAGGGAGGTCGTCGGGATCTTCCACCAGGAAGCCGTGTTTGGTGACGGGTATGGTGGTTCCCAGGATGTCGGCTTCCTGGAAGGCCTCGGAACCCATGACAGGCAACGGGACCTGCCCCGTGATGGCTACCATGGGGACGGAGTCGGAGAGGGCCGTTGCCAGGCCGGTGACGAGGTTCGTTGCGCCTGGCCCCGACGTGGCTACCACCACCCCCGGGCGGCCCGTAGCTCGGGCGAATCCGTCGGCTGCGTGGGCCGCCGCCTGTTCGTGACGCATGAGGACATGGCGGATGGAGGGGGTCCGGTACAGAGCGTCGTAGAATGGAAGGATGGCCCCTCCCGGATACCCGAAGAGGATCTCCACACCCTCCTCCATGAGGGCGTGGCAGAGGATCTCGGAACCGTTCATGGGTCGCATGGAACTACCTCACCTGTGAGAATAGGCACGGGGCCATCGGAGCTAGCTGCTGCTGGGGGACCATGGCGTCAGCTCCAGGGGTACGGCCGGTCGTCCAACCCCGAACGTTCCAGGGCCGCGGCCTGCTCTGCTTTGTTCAGGGTGTGGAGATAGGCCCGGGTGGCGGCGTTCACTACGTCCGTGGAAGCCCCCCGACCCGAGAAGGTTTTCCCGTCGATCCGGGCTACCAGGCTCACCTCTCCCACGGCATCCCTGCCCGCTGTTGTGGCCCGAATGGCCAGCTGCTCCACGACGGCGTTGAGTCCCGTTGCGGCGTCCACCGCCGAGAAGGAAGCGGCGATGGGACCGTCGCCAATACCGGCTCCTGTCTTCCGGATGCCGTCCTGGGTCTGGAGCTCCACCTCGGCCCTGGACTGTTTGGCTCCGCATTGGACGGAGAGGTCCGTCAGGCGGAGGAACCGGGGGACGTCCTCCATTGCGCCGTGATGGAGGATGGCCACCAGATCCTCGTCCAGGATCTCCTGTTTCTGATCAGCCAGTGCGGAAAAGAGACGGAAGGCTCGATTCAGGGCGTCCTCGTCCAGCTCATATCCGAGATTCTCGTACCGGCTTTGGAGAGCGTGTCTCCCCGAGTGTTTCCCCAGGACCATGCGGCTCTCCGGGGCGCCCACCTGTTCGGGGGACATGATCTCGTAGGCCGTCCGCTCCTTCAGGACCCCGTCCTGATGTACCCCGGACTTGTGGGCGAAGGCGTTCTTTCCCACCACGGCTTTGTGGGGGTGGGGGTGGATTCCGGTGAGGTGCCCCAGGAGATGGCTGGCCCGGTGCAGGCCTTCGGTGACGATACCGGTGGTGTGGGGGAGGATGTCATGCCGGATGGCCAGCGCCATGACCACCTCTTCCAGAGCGGCTACCCCGGCCCGCTCCCCGATACCGTTCACGGTACATTCCACCTGCCGGGCCCCGGCTCGAATCCCCGCCAGAGTGTTGGCCACGGCCAGGCCCTGGTCGTTATGGCACTGAACGCTCACCACCACATCGGCCAGTGCGGGGACCCGGTCGTACAGGGTCTTCACCAAGGCCTCGAATTCGGCGGGGTGAGCATACCCGACGGTGTCAGCCAGATTCACCGTGGTGGCCCCGGCCTCCATGGCCATAAGAACCGCTTTGGCGAGGAACTCCTGATCTGCCCTGGCGGCATCAACGGCAGTGAACTCCACGGCCTCGGTGTAGCGTTTGGCCCTCTCCACCGCCTCGGCCACCCGGTCCAGACACTCCTCCCGGGAGATCTGGAGATTGTGACGGAGATGAATGTCGGAGGTGCCGATGAATGTGTGGATCCTGGCCTGTGTGGCTCGGTCCAGAGCCGAGGCTGCCCGATCGATGTCCCCGGACTTGGCTCTTGCCACTGCTGCGATACAGGTGTCCTTCACCTCTTCCGCCACGGCCCGGACGGCGTTGAACTCGTCCATGGATGCAACGGGGAACCCGGCCTCGATGGTATCGACTCCTAGCCCGGCCAGTTCCTGGGCGAGGCGAAGCTTCTCCTTGGGCGTAAGGCTACACCCGGGAGATTGCTCCCCTCCGCGGAGTGTAGTGTCCATTACCAGAATCTGGGCCATGCTTTCTTCCCCAATAAGAAAAGCGGGCCCCCCCGAGGGAGGGCCCGCTGTCGTGTCTTCGGAGTGTGTCTTCTACTTCATCGCTCTCCCAAGCACGTGCGGGCCCTCACCCCTAAGCGCGAGTACGCTTAGGAGCAGGCTAATAACGAGCACGATGTTGGTAAGAGCGGTCATTATTTCTCAGGAAACGTTTGTTTTGTTCTTTAATCCAAGCCTGCTAGATATACGAAACGTGGATAGGGGTCAAGGGTCTTGTATCGGGGGAGGCGTCCAGAAATCCGGCGTGCCCTTTGCCCCAGCTGCGTGGGGTCCGTGAAAGACGGCTGCGTTGAAAAGAGTCCTGAAACTCCCGAAGGGCTGCCCCCGCCACTGAGGCTTGAATCCCAGAAGAATCACATGCCCCTGACCGTGGTGCACATCAAGTGCAGCTGCGTACCCGTGGAGGTGTTCCTCCCCCAGCAGGAAACCGGACAACAGAGGGGACCCGGTAGAAACGTGCTTGGCCAGGGCTACACCCTCGAATCCCTCCTTGGTGGTGAAGACCGGGCTTCGAGAAAAGAAGACGGGCGCCCTCGCTGGCATTCCTGCCATGATGGGATGTGCAGCATCGGGAAGGATCTCCAGGATCGAACCACTAATGGAGAACTCGTCTCCCCCGATTCCGGCGGTGACATTCTCGACCGGTAGCCCCAGTTCATCGATGGCGAACTGACTGCTCCCATTGAGGCAAACCAGG
>CAYOVN010000107.1:0-12489 GCA_964407425.1 uncultured Gemmatimonadaceae bacterium | reverse complement strand
TGCGATCCATCAATGGTTTATACGGTTTCTTGCCGGGATTCCGCTTCCTTTTGATCGGCCTAGAAGGCAGGAGGCTCCCGACTTGACACTCCCAAAACGATCCACTGACTAAATAAGATCCACTGACCTTCACCGGCTTGGGGTTCTTCTCTTCCCCTCCTCATAAGGATTCATGGAATGACGCGCAAATCAACTCCGGGCGTTCTATATGCCTGGGTCGGCCTCCTCCTGTTTCTGACGTTTCCTGTAGTTGGTGAGGCCCAGTACCAGGCTCCCCCCCTTCCGGCCGCGTATGCCATTGAGAACGTGACGGTGGTCTATGCAGACGGGAGCCAGGTTCCCGGGGTGAACATGGTCGTGCGGCGAGGCCTGATCCAGACCCTGTCACCAGGTGCCCCGATTCCTCCGGACGCTCTGGTGCTGGAAGGGGATTCCCTCTGGATTTACCCCGGGATGGTGGATGCCCACGCTGGCGCTGATTTCGAATTCCCCACGTCTCTCGAGGGGGAAGGTGTCCTTTCCTGGGCCCCTCCCCGAGAGGCCCAGGGGTTCACTCCCCATCGGCAGGTAGCCTTTTTTCTGACCGGTGGAGGCGCCGATTTCAGATCCGAAAGGACCGGGGGAATCATCGCTGCCGGGGTGCATCCCACCCAGGGAATGGCCCCAGGGCAAGGAGCGGGAATCCTCCTGAAAAAGACCACCAGGACCCCGTGGGACCTGGTGACACAGCCCCGGTTGGGTCTCTTCTTCTCCTTCCAGGGGGCTCGGGGCGCATACCCAAGTAGTCTTTTCGCCGTGGTAGCCTATTTCCGGCAGGCGTTCGAAGACGCCGGACACCACGGGCTCCTACAGTCGGAGTTCGCCCGGAATCCGGCAGGGATGACCGTCCCACCCTGGGATCCGGATCTGGAGGTCCTCAGGGAGGCTGCCTCCGGCGTGGTTCCGGTCTTCTTCCAGGCCGACGATGATGAAGATATCCGACGGGTCCTGAGCCTCGCCGATGAGATCGGCTTCCGCCCCATCATCATGGGCGGTGAGGAGTCCTGGCAGGTGGCCGGAGAGTTGGCGTTCAGGGGTGTGCCGGTCCTTCTTTCTGTGGCTTTTCCAAGACCCAGTGAATGGAAGGCCTCGGAGGACGGCTTGGAAGCTTCGGTGGACGGGCCGGCCCTTGAACCTGCAGCGGCCCGGGAAAAGGAACGCCTTGAGAACGCCTATTCCACCGCGGCTCGGCTGGAAGAGGCGGGGGTGACTCTGGCTCTAACAAGTGGTGGGGGGCAGGGAGACCTCAGGGAGGGAGCCAGAAAAGCGATCCAGTATGGGCTTTCCGAGGGTGCCGCCCTTCGAGCCTTAACCTCGACTCCGGCGGACCTTCTGGGAATGCCGAGCCTTCCCGACCTGGCACCGGGCATGGCGGCGAATTTCATCGTGACCGACGGGCCCCTTTTTGATGAATCCACCGGGATCCGGTACACCTTCGTGGAGGGTGAGCTGGAACGGGGTCGGGAGGCCGCCAAAGGCGGTGGGGGAGCGGCACCCACGGTCGATGTTACCGGAACCTGGAATGTGAGTGTGGTTGCTCAGGGGATGGAGATGAGCTTCGCAATGATCCTCGTCCAGGACGGGGCCACCTTCTCCGGAAGCATGACCGGAGGGGAGATGGGTGACGCACAGGTGAAGGACGGATCGATTTCCGGTGACAGTGTGGACTTCACACTCGTGTTTTCCATGGGGACCGAAACCCTGGAGATGGCATCATCCGCCACCGTCGACGGTGACCAGATGACAGGGACCGGCAGTTCGAACATGGGAGGCTTCACTTTCACTGGAACTCGTGAACCCGGAAAGAGAGGAGGAGACCGATGAAAGGTCGAGTGAGCATTGCCAACCTGGCAGTCACAACAACAATCCTCGGACTCCTCTTCGCTCTCCTTCCGGCGTCTATTCTTGGTCAGCGTCGCCCGGAGCCCAGAGGTCCCAGCTGGGACGTTCAGCTTCCGGAGGGAGCCGGGACTTATCCGACCGGTGACGTTTTTATTCGGAACCTCGACGTAGTCTGGACCGGCACCACTCAGGTGTTGGAGAACACTTCGATCCTGATTCAGGGCGGGGTAATCGTTGAGATCGGATCGGACCTGGTGCCCCCGGAGGGTACACCGGTGTTGGAGGGCACGGGTCTGACAGCCATACCGGGTCTTGTGGATGAACACACACACACGGGCATGGTGGGGACCAATGAGGGAACGGCTCCGGTTGTTGCTGAAGTGAGCGTTCTGGACGCCCTGGACCCGGAGAGTCTTACGCTCTACCGCTCGCTGTCTGGTGGGGTCACCACAGCCAGGGTCATGCATGGCAGCTCCAATCCCATCGGTGGCACAAGCGCCGTCATCAAGTTGCGGTGGGGTATGGATTCCGGAGATCAGCTCCTCTTCGATGGCGCCCCTCGGTTCATCAAGTTTGCCTTGGGGGAGAACGTCACTCGGAAATCGTCCGCGGGAAGGGGTGGTGTGACCCGCTTCCCCGCCTCCAGGCAGGGGGTGGAAGCCATTTATGTCCAGGCCTTCACCGCTGCTCTGGAGTATCAGGCTGCCTGGGATTCCTACAGGGAATCTCCCGAACGGTTCAGGGTCCCCCCTCGACGGGACATGCGGTTGGAAACGTTGGTGGAGGTCCTCCGGGGTCAGATCGAGGTCCACGCCCACTCCTACCGGGCGGACGAAATCCTGGCCCTCATGAGGGTGGCCGAAAGCTTCGGCTTCAAGATCAACGTCATGACCCACGTCATGGAAGGCTACAAGGTCGCCCGGGAGATGGAGGAGCATGGGGCCGGAGGGTCCACCTTCTCGGATTGGTGGCACTACAAGCTGGAGGCCTACGACGCCATTCCCCACAACGCGGCAATCATGCACAAGCAGGGGGTCCTCACCGCCCTGAATTCGGACATCTCCTGGCTTCAGGCGTTCATGATCCACGAGTTCCCCAAAGCAGTGAAATGGGGTGGGGTATCCAAGGTCGACGCTCTGAAGATGCTTACGCTCTACCCAGCGCAGATGATGCATCTCGAAGATCGAGTGGGGTCTTTGGAGGTGGGCAAAGACGGGGATGTTGTGCTATTGAACGGAGATCCTTTCAACACCTTCGTCAGGGTCGAAAAGACCATCGTGGACGGGATCGTCTACTACGATGTCCAGGATGAAGCCGGTACCCGGAGCCAGCCCTTCAGAGCCCTCCCTCCCCTGGCCTCAAGCAGCCTGGGGGTTGGAGAGATCACCGGCGTGAATGAGGAGGCCGGGTACGATGCATCCCTCTCCACCGAGCTTATGGAGGAAGGATCTTTCGTACTGGTGGGGGGCACGCTGCACCCGGTGGCCACTCCCCCGGTGGAGAACGGGGTTCTAGTCGTTCGAAGTGGCCGGATCACGGCCATGGGGTCTTCCTCCCAGATTTCCGTTCCAGAGGACCTGGTGGAGATCGATGCCACCGGGAAGCACATATACCCGGGGATGATCGACCCTCTGACGAATCTGGGGATTTTCGAGTTCGGAGCAGTGGGCCAGGCCACCGACGTATCGGAGACAGGGACCTACAATCCCCATATCAGGGCAGTTCCTGCCATCGTCCCCTACAGCGCAGCCATCAATGTGGCCCGAGCCAATGGCATCACCACCGCCCTGGTTACCCAGACCTCCGGTGTAATTCAGGGGACCGCGGGCGTAATCCAACTCCGGGGTGATACATACGAACGAATGGCCATCAACCCGGAAGCGGCCCTTATGGTGGCGTTCCCCGCCTCCCGGCAAGGCCCAGGCAGTGCGGACAGCTGGGAAGTGTTTGGCCTGGGTGCTCACGCCGGTGACGAGGGGGCGGGGGGGGGATCACCCTATTTTGCCACCGCGGCATTCCAGCCCGATCCCTTTGCGGCCTCCGGACCTGGCGTAGTGGTGTCTGGATTGGATTTCCTGGCACCCCAGGTGTCTGATCCTACCCCGAACCTGGACGGCGAGCGGATGGAGGAGCTGGTGGCTCTTTTCCGGAGAGCCCAGGCCTTTGACGCCACGGGCTACGTGGCTCAGGATCCGACCCGGCCCTTCGAAGCCAATGTCTGGGGAGGAGACAGGGTGATCCTCCAAGCCCTTCTGCCTGCCCTCCGGGGAGAGATGCCGGTTTTCTTCCGGGCCGATTCGGAGTGGCAGATAAGGACCCTCCTCATATTCCTCGATGAGTTCCCGACCCTTCGCGGCGTTGTGGTCGGGGGAACGGAAGCCTTCAAGGTTGCGGACGAGTTGGCGGCCCATGATTTGCCCGTCATCCTCACCTCGGCCTATTCTCCAACGCCCAACCAGGATGAATCAATCCTCGCCTCATACAGGAATGCAGCCCTGTTGCATGAGGCCGGCGTGAAATTTGCTTTTGGCACCGGAAGCACCTCTGATGTCAGGAAGCTGCCCTATCACGCAGCCCATTCCGTGGCCTTCGGACTACCAGCCGAAGAGGGCCTGAAGGCGGTAACACTGAACACCGCCGAGATCTTGGGGATGGACGACCTGATCGGAAGCCTGGAGCCGGGGAAGAGGGCCGACCTCCTTATCACGGACGGCGATCCTCTCCAGGCCCTGACCTGGATTGACCGGATGTTCATTGGGGGAGTGGAGGTCGACCCCCGGGACAACAAACACGATCGCCTTTACCGGGAGTTCGTCGAGCGGCGTTGACGGGGTCTCCCGACTGGAAGTGACGCTGCCGTGATTTGCTCATCTTTAACGCGGACTGCCCCCGCCCGGGGGGCGGTCCGCTTTTTTCTCGCACTATTTCTTGCCGCTTCGTCCTTGGCCCTGGTGGAGCCGACCGTCCTGTCCGCCCAGGAGGTGGGCGGGGGAGGTGTTTCCGCCTCTTCATTCCCCATTGACCCGGAGGCGGCGCCGCGGCCGACGGCCCGGGCCATCCGCACCCACCAATCCGTCATTATCGATGGGGTTTTGGATGAAGCCGCCTGGGAGGCGGGGGATTCCATCTCCGATTTCATCCAGGCTCTCCCCGACGTGGGGTTTCCGGCCTCGGAGCGGACCCTGGTTCGAGTCCTATACGACGACCAGTACGTCTACGTGGGCGCTCTTCTATTCGATTCTGATCCGGAGGGGATCACGGCCCAGTTCCTGGAGCAGGACTTCGAAACCCATGATGATGATGTATTCGCCATCACCCTGGATACGTTCCTGGATCGGCGAGACTGTTTCATGTTCCTCATCAATCCCCTGGGGGCGGTGAAGGACGGGCAGGTCTTCGACAACTCCCGGACCACCAACCTCGCCTGGGAGGGGGTCATTCAACTCAAGACCACCATCCACGACCAGGGCTGGACCGTGGAGCTGGCTATCCCCTTCACCACCCTTCGATTCGATCCCAACACGGAAGACCAGGTGTGGGGGATGAACTTCCTTCGGCGGCTCCGTCGGCGGAACGAAGATTCCTACTGGGCTCCTCTGGATCGGAGGTCCCGGGTCCACACCATGGCTCTGGCCGGGACCCTCACGGGTCTTTCAGACCTTCCCCGCCCCAGGAACCTGACCATCAAACCCTTCGGCCTGGCCGACGATTCGAGCGGGGACCTGATTGTCGATGCGGACCAGGGTTCGTCTATCGATGGGGGCGTGGATCTGAAGTATGGTCTAACCCCCCGCATGACCATGGACCTCACCTACAGGACGGACTTCTCCCAGGTAGAGGTGGATCAGGAGCGCGTTAACCTGACAAGGTTCTCCCTGTTTTTTCCGGAGAAGCGGGAGTTCTTCATTGAGAACGCAGGAATCTTCGCCTTCGGAGACCTGTCGGAGAGGAACTATCGATTGGGGGCCTCGCCCAGGGATTTCACACTCTTTCACTCCAGGCGGATCGGACTCCATGAAAACCGCCCCGTACCCATCGTAGCAGGAGGCCGACTCACGGGCCGCATCGGTCCTTTGGACATCGGACTTCTCCAGATGCAGACCGAATCGATGGATGCCCTTCCCGCCGAGAATTATTCGGTGGCCCGGGTCCGGACGAACCTCCCCTGGGGGTTTCAGGTGGGGGGATTGTTCGCAAATCGGAACGGACTCGGTTCCACGGCGGACTCGTACAACCGAAGCTATGGCGTCGACGCCAACCTGAGGGTCAAAGGGAAACTGATCGTCCATTCCTATCTGGCTGCCTCCGACTATCCAGAGAGGGATGGAAACAACCGGGCCGCCCGGATCTCGGCGGCTTTCAGGGACCGCCTTTGGGACATATCGGCTCTCCATCGGCAGATGGGGGACGCATTCGAGCCGGGTCTCGGGTTTGTATCCAGACAGGGAGTCAAGCAGACCTACGGAACGTTCGGAGCCCACCCCCGACCGGGCATCCCCGGGGTGAACGAGATCAATCCGTACGTGGAGTTGGATTACATCACCGATCTCTCGTCAGAGGTGGAAACCCGGACGGGTACGGCGGGGCTGGGGGTAGCCTTCATGGATGGGAGTGTCCTGGACTTTACCGCTGCCGATCGCCTGGAGGTTATCGATGACGGCTTCATGGTCGCTGGGAAGGGAGAGATCCAACCGGGCCGGTATGCCTTCAGAGAGGGGTCGGTGGGCTACCAATCGGATGCGTCGAGGCCTCTGGCCGGGGAGATCCGATTCTCGGGGGGCGGGTTTTATGATGGGGACCGGCGATCGGTGACGCTCAATGGGAGTTGGAGGCCCAGTCCCCATTTTGCCCTGGACCTCGGCGTAGAGCGGAATAGGATAAGCCTCCCGGAAGGATCCTTCGAGGCCGACGTTCTCGGCGCCCGGGTCGATTTGGCGGGGTCTACCCGGTCCTTTCTCAGCGGCTTCTTTCAGTACAACACGGCCTCTGAAGACCAGGTGATAAACCTTCGATATAACTTCATCCATTCCCCTTTGAGCGACCTCTTCCTGGTGTACTCGGAGCGGAGGAATGGGGATGAAGGCGAGGTTCTGGAGCGCACCTTCACGCTGAAAGTGACCAAACTCCTTTCTTTTTGAGGGACCTGTATGGCAAGTTGGGACTGAATTCGGTGGTGGATTTTCTTCATAGGAGGTGCTGAATGACTCGCACTGGGAAACCCGTTCTTCTCCTGGCCATTGCTCTGGGGTTATCGGTGTCGGGTGTCGACGAAGCGGCACCCCAGCAACTCCTCCCCCACGGGGACACAGGAGGGGAGATCACACTGGCCCTCACGGGGGACGCCATCATCACCCGGCGGCTCTCGGCCTTCGACGAGCCGGAGTTTCTCTTTCTCCGGGACCTCATCCAGGATTCCGATGCGGCTTTTGTGAACCTCGAGGTTTTGTTTCACAACTTCGAACCCGAGATCATTCCGGCGACCCAGAGTGGGGGCACCTATATGCGGGCGGACCCTGCTATAGCCAAGGAGTTGGTATGGATGGGCTTCGATATGGTGAGTATGGCCAACAACCACACCGGGGACTACGGGTACGGAGGCCTGCGTTCCACCACCAAGGCCGTGGATGAGGTGGGGTTGATGCACGCCGGGACGGGCGAGAATCTGGCCGAAGCCCGGACGCCGGGATACCTGGAGACGCCCAAGGGCCGTGTCGCCCTGATCTCCGCCGCCTCGACCTTCCCTGATGGGTCCCGGGCCGGCCATCAGAGGAAGGACGTTCGGGGGCGCCCTGGGCTCAGTCCCATCCGCTTCGATCGGACCTACCAGATCACATCAGACCAGATGGCCGCCCTAAGGAGTTACCGGGAGGGCACCGGGGCCGGTGTTGGCCAGGGCGAAACCCTCCGCCTCTTCGGAGAGACGTTCCGCGTTGGGGACGAATACGCGACCCTCACCACCCCCAACGAAGATGACCTGGCCGAGATCGTTGCTTCGGTGGAGGAGGCGAAGCGCCAGGCCAATATCGTCATCTTTTCCAGTCATTCCCATGAGTCGGGAAGGACCAACAACTACCCGGCGGACTTCATCAAGGTGGTGGCTCATGCCGTCATCGACGCCGGAGCGGACATCTTCCTGGCCCACGGTCCCCACGTCCTCCGGGGGATCGAGATCTATAAGGGAAAGCCGATCTTTTACTCCCTTGGCGACTTCGTTTTCCAAAATGAGACGGTGACTCGCCAACCTTCGGACAACTATGAAAGTAGGGGATTGGGTCCGGATGCGGTGGCTCAGGATTTCTACGATGCCCGTCAGAGAACGGGGGGATTCCCGTCCCGACCCCAGATATGGGAGAGCTTCGTGGCGATAGTCCGGTTCCAGGGTGATGAACTCACCGGGGTCGATCTTCACCCGATAACCCTGGGCCACGGCCTGGACCGTCCTCAAAGGGGACGTCCCCTTCTGGCCACCGGGGATCTCGCTCAGAAGATCATCGATGAAACCCGGGAATACTCCGAACCTTTCGGCACCGAGATCGAGTTCATGAACGGAATCGGGGTGATCCGGTTCCGGTGAAAGAGGTCGGAGGCTGAGCGCACCTCCCTGACCTGGAGTGGCTTTGAGCCGCGATGAACCCCAATGAAAGAAGGGCCCCACCGGTCGGTGGGGCCCTTCCTGTCTTTCTGGATTCGCCCCCTCACGGAGGCAGAATCTATTTCAGGTCAACATCCTACAGCCCACCGTCGTCCTTATCCCCACCGGGAGGCGGAGGGTTCATCACCCATTTGTCCAACCAGGCCACCCATCGGGCCCACATGTCGATCTGGGTCTCATAGGTGGCTGGTCCGTGGGCCTCCTCAGGATAGAGGTACATGGCCACATCCTTATCCAGGGCGTTCAGCGCTTCGAACATCCGAGGGGAGTGGATGGTGAAGGTGCCAACATTCTGATCCTTCAACCCGTGGTACATGAGAAGGGCACCGGTCATCTGGTTGGCGTAGAGAAACGCCGACATGCCCAGATAGACCTGGGGCGCATCCCAAAGAACCCGGCGCTCACTCTGGAAGGCTAACGGGGTGAGGGTTCGATTGTAGTTCCCGTCCCCGGCGATTCCCGCCTTGAAGAAGGGCGTGTGGACCATGGCGTTTGCCGTGGAGAACGCGCCGTAGCTGTGTCCGCCGATGGCGATGCGGCCGCGGTCCACCCACCCCCGATTCACGATGGTGTCGATGACGGCGCTCAGGTTGTTTCGGAGGTCGGCGACATAGTTGTTATTCATCGCACCCTGTTCCCCGATGATGGGGGATTCGGGTTCCACGATCACATAACCCAACCGTGCCAGGAAGGCGATGGAGCGGGTGCTGTAGTTGGTGAATGTGTTCTTGTTGTAGTTCCGGAATCTTTCGTCGTAGCTCTCCTGGTCCGTGTACTCCCGGGGATAGAACCAGAACATGGCCGGGAGGGGATTTCCGGGCCGGAAGCTTTCAGGGAGGGTTACGGAGACCGGGAAGGAGAATCCGTCCGGGCGGGTGACCTTGAACCGGTGCTTGGCTCCCCGGGTGAGATCAGGGGTGTAGTCTACGTTTTCCGTGATCTGGGTTAGGCTTGATCCGTCCCGGAGGAAGTTCTGGTCGATCTCGGTGGGGCTCTCTCGGTTGACGATCAACCGTCCTGCCTCGAGGTCCAACGCGATGATCGGTGCCTCGAAAACGTCGTTATCGTCAGCTTCATAGATGCGGGTCTTGTCCGCCGTCCGGATGTTGGTTTTGTCGATGAAGGCTTTGGGGCCCACTTCTTCAGGATTCTCGTCGTATCGGGTCCCCCTGAGGAAGACGTGTTCCCCATCGGTGGACACCCGAACGGCGCTACCGCCGCCACCGCCGCCACCGCCCCGGCCACCGCCACCTCCACCCAGGCTCATGCCGTCCGATACCAGGCTCCCGGGGTTCTCGTAGAAGTCCTCGGAGTTCCATCGGGTGATGGTGTGTTTTTCCTCCGGGTCATCGAGGAAAACAGCGTAGTTGTGCGTGGACTGGCCGCTCCGCTCCGACCCGAAGAGGATGGCCATATCTTCGGAGAAGCGTGCGGAGGTCATGCGCGTGGACGTCTCGTAGATCACTTCGGTGCTGGTGCTGTCGAAGGGGGCAACCCAGCGGATGACCCGATCCATCCGGCGCTGGCGTTCCCGGCCGCCCTCTTCCTCCTCCTCGTCCGCGGCAGCAGCGGTGTCCTCATCGGTGCTGTCCGGAGCCGGCTCCTGCTCCAGATAGATGAGCCCATTCCCATCAGGGGCCCAGGTCATGCTACGCCGATTGTCCTGCTCATCGCCCTCGTCATCATCCTGATCGGCGTCTCGGATAGCGGTGTTCAACTCGGTCTCACTCAGGGAATCCAGGACGGTTCCATCCCGATCCCAAAGCTCCTCCACCCTGCCGGCGCTGCTGGCAGGCACGATGTAGGAGAAAGGCCTGACGGTTTGGGTTACCCGGAAATGCATGCCGTCATGGGAAGCGTTGGCGCTTCGGATCATGGTCGGGGCACCGATGTCGGTCACCCGCCGGTTCTCCACCTGGATCAGGGCCAGCTGCCCGGTCCAGTGCCATTCCAGGAGGTCCTTCTCATAAGGGGTCCCCATCAAGCTGGGATAGGTCCGGACCATATTCTTCCCGTCTTCGCTCACCTTGATTTCGGGGCCGGTCCAAGCGGGCCCTCGCTGAGGCATGGACGGGCGATTCTCCGGCACCAGGACCGTCAGGATGTACTGGCTGTCCTTTGTCCAGGAGAACGATGTCACCGAGGTGGCAAGCACAGGTCGATCCCTGGTGATGCTCCGGGAGCGGCCATTCGACACATCAGCCACATAGATGTGGGTCGTGGTCGGGGTGTGAACGAAGAAAGCCAGCTTTTGTCCGTCCGGTGACCAGGACGGGCTCGACACCCTGGCCCCATCCGGGATCTGGATGTCTCTGGTATCCCCGTCTACTGAATGAAGTCTGAAGCCGGAGTTGTATCGTGTGGTCAGGGTACGGCTACGGTTGGCAGCATAATCGATGAACGTCCCGCCTAGCTCGTGGTAGGGTTTGGAGAATTCACCGATATGAGGCAGCCCCGCGCTGAGGGACTGGAGGTACCAGCTCCCATCGACGTTGGCATTCGAGAAGCTGAAATTCTGCCACCGAGGGGCTAGAGCCGCAGACATGATGGTGTCCGGGGGGGTGATGTACCCCTCGGCAGCCAGGATGGAGTCCGGGTCGTAGCTCTGTCCAAGGAGCTCCCCTTGGGCGAGGCCCAGGAGGGAGATGGAGAGGACGGCCACGAGAAGTCCCCGGGAAATCCGGTCGAAAACGGAACGAGGGGTCATGAAAACCTCCGCTGGTTGGATTCCGTGATTTGGCCGGGATCGGCAAACCCTGGATCCGATGTTGCTGGGATCTCCGGCCTCTGCCGGAGTAATCCGAACCCGCAAAGTGAGGGTAGGGAGCGAATATTTCCAGTCAGGAAAGGTAAGAAGTGGCCGGAATCGCCTCTCGGAGGGCAGGGTCCCACCCTTCACCTAGCCGAAGATGGAATCCCTGATGACCAGGAGTCCCGCCAGGACAAGGGCGAGAGAAAGGCCTACCCCAAGGACGTGAATGCCGTAGCTCCGTTCCTCCCGAGGCCTCCGGCGGTTGGTGGAATAGGTCATATGGGACACAACAGCGGCAACGATACTCAAGACCATGTGGAGGCCCAGAGAACGATCGAAGAACCGGCTGGTTGTGCTGAAGACCAGGAAAAAGCCTACCACGACCTGGAGGTAAAGGCTCATCGTGAACCAGCTACTCAGGTCCCACATCAGCTTTTTGTACGGGCGTTTGCCAAGGACCCCCCAAAGGGCATACCCGAGGGCGGCCAGGCCCAGAAGGAGCACCAGGTAACGAAGCCAGGAATGGAGATTGTACACGGTCTTGTTCTTCTTCTTCCTACTGCCAGGTGGATCCGAGGAGAAAAACCGGGTCCGAGGGATCCGGGGCCCCAGACATTCTCGCCCTCAAAGCAGGTGGCGGCTACCCCTTTTCCGGCCGGACTCTTTCCGGCCAACCATGGGGAGTTGCCAGTAATCCAGTAAGAACGAAGGCCGGGGACCCTCTTTGGATCCCCGGCCTTTGTTTCTTCCATCCTGGTCCCGGCGGCAACCGGTAGCTTCACCGACCCTCCATGTGAGGGGCGGGCAGAGAATCTCGCGTGTTCTCTTACTCCCTTCGAGCTTCCCGGAGGGCCGCCCGTGCTGCCTCAACCCGTTCCCGCTGGGCTGCCGTTGGAGGATAAAGGGATCCCTGGCGGACCCCTCCGCCGTTCAGGGCCTGATAGACCGAACCCACGTTTCTCCGGTGCTGGGCGAGGTTCCGCTGAGCCTCTGTCACGCCCGTCTGCCCTTGGCCTCCCCTTCTACCGAATGCCGGAGCCGCTCCCGAAACCTCAGCGAACTCGGCTTGAAGGGCCTGAATATCGGAAAGGAAGGCTTCCCTTTCCTCGTACTGGGCCTGAGTAAGGGGCATTTCCGGATCTCCCCTCACGTCCACGGTTGTGGAGGTAGTCGTCCCCCGGGCTACCAGGGTGACCGTGTACGT
>CAYOVN010000106.1:9368-12491 GCA_964407425.1 uncultured Gemmatimonadaceae bacterium | reverse complement strand
ATGTAGGCCTCGGCGCAGCGTTCCCCCAGGGTGAAGAGTTCGTCGTCGGGCTCGGACTCCGATGGGAGAGCGCTCGATTCCGCGAGGGGCTTGCCCAGGTTCGCTTCATAGACCGGCGCCACTTCCCGGACCAGGTGAGGCCAGACCTGAACCGACGCCTCCGATGGAACGGTCGGCACCGGGGGCATGCTTCCACCCACCCCCTCGCGTGCACCCCCGCCAATTTCCTCGACCCCATAGATCTCCCGCACCGCGCCCATGTGCCCCTCCCTCGCAAAGCCAAGAATGACAAATCCTTATGTAATATATGAGGCCGTTTCTTGGCTTCGCTCCTGGCCGAATAGCGGCAAAAATGGGGGTCTTTGGTCTGGGACAGCGGGGTGAGGGAAGGTCGGGTCTTCGGCGGGCATCCAGGGGGGTCGATGGCGAGAAACGGAGTACGTCCCGGCCCGCCCCATCCGTGAGATCCCAAATCCGTCAATGCTCGGATGGGACGTTTTCATGCTCAGGTGGGCCGCTCGCATGATTTGTTTGGGCGTTCGACGTTTCCGCGGAAACGCGCGAAAAGAAACCTTTAGGCCCTTCAAGTATGTTTGTCGAACCAGCCTTCGGATCACTGGCCCAAGCTGCCAGAAACCGAAGCGGTCGGGAACCGTTCCAACCGAGCCCTCGCGAGACCGGGAATGGCCCGGTCATCGCAAAAAAAGGCCGGAGAGAAGTTCGCCCAGTTCTGGTCTTGACACCCCCAGGGAGCCGGATGACCTTTTATGTCTAAGGCGGAGTAGCTCAGGTGGTTAGAGCAGCGGAATCATAATCCGCGTGTCGGGGGTTCGAGTCCCTCCTCCGCTACTGAACGACGGTAGCAGGAAGTGGCCTCCCGGGGATAACCCGGGGGGCCTCTTTTTCTCTCCCAAAGCAGGTGCCTTTGCGGCCTCCTCGTCATTTCCGGAGGAGGCTCTGCCCGGTATGAGGCCCGTCGGCAGATCTTGGGCCAGCCGTGGGAGTTGTTTATGGTTCCCCAGCCGAACGACTTGTCCCAATGACTCCTCCACTGGAAACCGCCCCTCAGGAGATGACCTCAATGCCATTCGACCGCGTCTGCTTCATCACGGGGGCCTCCTCCGGACTGGGAGAAGGTCTGGCCCTTCGGTTCGCCAAGGATGGTTACGCCGTCGGTCTGGCGGCCCGGAGAGAGGCCAAGCTGACCGAAGTCTCTTCCAGGATCGTGGCGGAGGGTGGCCAGGCTGAGATATTCCCGTGTGATGTGGGGGATCGAAGTCAGGTCCTGGAGGCGATCCGGAATTGTGAAGCCGAGCTGGGCCCCGTGGACCTCCTCATCGCCAATGCCGGCGTCAGCATCAATACCCGAGTGGAAACCTTCGATTCAGCAGAGATTGAGAGGGTTTTCAGGATAAACCTCCTGGGGGCCATCTATGCGACGGAGGCGGTGTTGCCTGGCATGCTGGCTCGAAGGAAAGGTCAGATCGTCGCCGTTTCCAGCATCGCCGGCATAGGTGGCCTTCCGCTATCGGCTGCCTATTCTGCTAGTAAAGCCGGCATGACGAACTTCTTCGAAAGCCTCCGAATCGACCTCAGAGGAACGGGCGTGGACGTGACGGTGATAAAACCCGGGTTTGTCAGAACTCCCATGACCGACCATAACCGACACGCCATGCCCTTTTTGATGGAGCTGGATCCGGCAGTGGAGGTCATGGCCAAGGCCATTCGGCAAAGAAAAAAGAGCCTGACCTTTCCATGGCCCCTCGCGGCAATCGTCGGCGGTGCCCGTTTCCTTCCGAGGCCAGCCTACGACTGGATTGCAGGCAGACTGGACCGAAGGAAGTCCCCGGAAGCCGGTGGGCCTGAGGTGGACTGAGGGCTCGAAGAGGGAAGCCCGGATCACCGCTTATAAATCTGCCCACCCTTCATGACCATCCGAACCTGCCTGAGGGCGGAGATGTCCTCCGTCGGATCTCCCTCTACGGCGATGAGGTCAGCCAGGTAGCCCTCCCGAACCTCCCCGAGCCGATCATCCAGCCCGAAGATCCTCGCGTTCACCGAGGTGGCTGATCGGAGCGCATCGATGGTGGCCATCCCGTAGTCCACCATAAGCTCGAGCTCCCAGACGTTGTCTCCATGATCGAAGACGCCAACGTCACCCCCGAAGCACATAGGCACTCCCTCCTCCAAGGCCAGCCGGAAGCTCTCTTTCTTACCGACCACCCGGGCCGGGTCCGGATCCACGCCTTTTCGCCAACCACCGTACATGGCGTAGGCTTCCCCGGCGCCGAGGGTGGGACAGAGGGCGACACCTCGATCCGCCATGAGGCGGAAGGTCGCCCGGTCCCCACCATCTCCGTGCTCGATAGTTTTGATTCCGGCTTCCACGGACCTCCGAATGGCCTCGGGGGTGGTGGCGTGGGCTACGACCCAACGGCCGGAGGACTCTGCGACCTCAACCACGGTCCGGAGTTCCGCCTCGGTGAACGTGGGCTGGGCCGTCCCGTCGGGACCCCAACGGTAGTCGGCGTAAATCTTCACCCAATCCGCGCCTCGACCGATCTGATCCCGGGTCACCCGAACCAGGTCGTCGTACCCATCGGCCTCCTCAGCCCCCTTGGGGAAATCCCATTCCGGAGCTCCTTTGGGGTTGTAGCTCCCGGTGGCCACGATGGCTTTTCCCGTGACGATAAGGCGGGGCCCGGGAATGACTCCCTTTTCGATGGCTGCCTTTAGCCCGATGTCCGCGAACCCCGCCCCCTCGGTCCCGAGATCTCGAAGCGTGGTGATCCCCGCCATCAGGCTGCGTTCGGCGTGCACGACCCCACGGGCGGTACGCTCACCCAGCGACTCGAGTAAAACCTGATCCGTCCATGGTGTCTCATCGTAGGGATGGAGAAGAAGATGGGCATGGCCTTCGATCAGCCCGGGCAGAAGCGTGAGGCCCGGAAGGTCCACCACCTGGGCACCCCGGGGAATGGTCAGGCCCGATTCGGGGCCTACCGCCGAAATGAAATCCCCTTCCACCAACACCGCCCATCCCTCATGGAGCTGGGCGGACTGTCCGTCGAATACCCTGGCGGGCCGGAGGAGAATGGTCTCCCGGGCCTGAGCTTGAGCCGG
>CAYOVN010000106.1:0-9268 GCA_964407425.1 uncultured Gemmatimonadaceae bacterium | reverse complement strand
CCCTCGCTCCTGGGCCTCCAACAACTCCCAGCCCGACAGAAAGCACGGAATGAAAAGAAGGATACCGATCAAAAGGCGGTTCTTGGGGGCCATGATTCGTACCAGGGTGAGGTTCAACTGGAGTGGATCTAGGAAACGTGAATCTAGGAAACTTGGCGGGTGGACAGGGTGGGCGCCACCATCGGCTCACCCACTCTGCCCTTTCGGCTTCGGGACTCGGCCCGGTATCTTGCCCCGTAACAACAATCCTCCAAAACGTCTGAACCAACTGACATGACTGATCGGGAATCGACTCTCCTGGGAGGGAGAGTTAAGAAAATCGAACAACTCCTCGGCCGGACTCTTCCGCCGCTGCCGGGGGCTCACCCTCCTTCTCTCAAAACCGTCGAACGGGATCATCTCAGGGAAAACGCCGAAGATCTGTATTGGAATGAGCTGGAATGGGAGAAGATCACCGGAGAAGAACGCCTGGATGAGGAGTTTCTCACGGAGATGGCTTTCCCTGGCTTCCTGGCGTTCATCCGTGGTCTCCTTCTCTCTGTGACCATGCCCGATTCGCTGGCCCCTGCCAGTCCAGCCCCTGAAGTGGTCTGTGATGTCCTCAGGTTCCTGGCCAGGCGGATCGTGGAGCTGGAGGAAGAGGCCGCCGGCTCAGACGGGGAGGAAAGGGAGCATCGGGAGGCGGAGCTCAAGCTGACCAGCCGTCTCGTGGACCTGGTTTTCTACACCTTCTTTGATTTCGGCCCCGATGACGTTGAGAAGGTGGAGGCAGCCCTGGCCGAGGAGTAAGGTCGGAACGTGAAAAACCGGTCTCCCAGTCAGGCCCCGTACCCCAGGCCCGGGCATCCGTATTTCGCCGGGAGTCCCCTCCTTATCGCCCACAGAGGCGGATCCCGTTTGGCGCCCGAAAACACCCTGGTCGCCTTCCATAACGCGGTTCAGCTGTGGGGCGCGGACATGTTGGAGATGGACGTCCAGTTGACCCGGGATGGAGAGGTGGTGGTCATCCACGACGAGACTGTCGACCGGACCACCGACGGCACCGGCCGAGTTGGGGACCTTACGCTATCTCAGTTGCAGGAATTGGACGCCGGGTACCGGTTCCGGAATCCGGACGGGAAGCCCAACTTCCGGGATGTTGGTGTAACAATCCCTCGCTTTGAGGATGTCCTCCTCGCCCTTCCCGACATCCGAATGAACGTGGAAACCAAGGATGGCATCTCGGCGCCGGCCCTGGTTGAGATCATCCTCAGGCACGGTGCGCAGGATCGGGTTCTTGTGGCAGCGGAGTTCGAGAAGAACCGGATGGCGGTGCGGGGCTACCCCGGCCCCTGGGGCGCCTCCCGGGAGGACCTCCTCCAGTTTTTCCGTCTCGTCTACTGGCCATGGGCGGATGAACGAGCCTTCGCCTGCGACGTCCTCCAGATCCCTGAGAAATATCGGGGGATTCGGCTGCTGAATCGGCGAGTTCTCGAGCAGGCCCATATCCGGAACCTACCCATCCATGTCTGGACCGTAGACGACGCCGAGGACATGAGGCGGCTTGTCCGGATGGGCGTTGACGGGGTCCAGACCGATCGCCCCGATAGGCTCGCATCGGTATTGACCGAGGAGGCGGGCCGGCCTCCTCCTCCGGTAGAGGCCCGTGGTGACCCCTCCCGCCAAGTCGAAGGCGAGCACGTGAAGGTCGTGGGCCGAGATGGGGCCGAGGGATGAGGCCGGCTACTCAGTCCCTTGAGGCCCGGTTCGTCGATCACCTCCATGAGGGGAGGTGGATCCAGTCGGAAGACAGGGTCATCGTAGGCCTTTCAGGCGGGGTCGATTCCACCGTTCTCCTTCACCTCCTTCGGTTTTCTTCGGGCCTGGAGGGGCTGAATCTCGTCGCATCCCATTTCGATCACAGGATGAGACCGGATAGCGCGGATGACCTCCAGTGGGTGAGGGGGCTTTGCCGGGCGTGGGGTGTGGAACTCCGAACGAAGGCAGCGGACCATCCGCCGACTTCAGAGGATGAGGCCCGGGAGCAGAGGTACAGCTTCCTCCTCCACATGATGTCCGAGGAGAAGGCCGCCCTCATCGCGACGGGACACCACGCCGACGATCAGGTGGAAACGGTACTCTTCCGGATCCTCCGGGGAACGGGCCTCCGAGGTTTGGCTGGGATTCCGGCCTCGCGGTCGCCGGGCCTGGTCCGCCCTCTCCTACCCTTTTCCAGAAGGGATCTTCTGGCCTACGCCCGGGAGAACCGGGTTCCATATCGAACCGACCCGAGCAACCTGGACACAAAGTACTCCCGCAATTTTCTTCGTCATGAGATCCTGCCGATCCTCGACGAAGGCCCGATCCCCGGAGCCAGGAGGGCCGTTCTAAGGTTGGCCCGGCTCGCCAGGGAGAATGAAGAGGCCTGGGACAGTCTCCTCCCGAGACTATTAGAAGGAGTTCGGAGGGAGGAGGAAGGCCAGGTTTTTATTGTCCGATCGGGACTGCTGGCCTATCATCCGGCCTTACAAAACCGTCTGTTGAGGGAGATTCTCCGAGGGAGTGGGATCAACCTCGACGAAGCAGGAACCCGAGCAGCCCTGGAGTTTACAAGAACCGGCCTATCCGGAGGGAGCTTTGCTCTTCCGGGTGGTTTTCGGCTCACCAGGGAGTTCGAGGTTCTCCGGCTCGAAAGGCTGGCTGACCCAGGTACCGCCGAAAGCAGGGCACTTGTGCTGCCGGACCCGGAGGAGGGAAGGGGGCTTGTCAGCCTGGAGGGGAAGGAGTTCGAGGTCGTGTGGGGGAAGGATGGGCCGAAGGGAAGCGACCATCTCCTTGAGATTCCTCTACCCGTTTTGAAGTTCCCGCTGAGGCTCAGAGGGTGGAAACCCGGGGATCGGATCCAGCTTGAGTACGGAACCAAGAAGTTGAAGAAACTGTTCGGGGAGGCGAGGATCCCGGTGGAGAGAAGGCCGTGGATTCCCATTCTCCTCGATTCGCAGGATCGAGTTCTATGGGTGGCGGGGCTGGCCTCGTCAGTCCTCACCGCGGCCTCCGTTGGAACCGAGGCCTTTTTCGTTGGGATCCGGAGGGTCGACCAGAGCTGAAATGGACACCAGGCAGACGGGCCGGGAACTATCCCGGATCGTTTATTCCCGGGAAGAAATTCAAGCCCGGGTTGCGGTCATGGCCGAAGAGATTACCGAGGTCTATGGTCCGGATGACGATCTTCTGGTCCTGGGGCTCCTGAAGGGGTCGTTCATCTTCCTGGCCGACCTGGTCCGGCAGATTCAGCATCCACTTCAGGTGGACTTCCTCGTCGCCTCGAGCTACGGGAATGAAAAGAAGTCCAAGGGAACGGTGAATCTGCTCTACGATCCCGAGGCGTCCGTTAAGGACCGAAGTGTTATTCTTGTTGAGGATATCATCGACAGTGGCACCACCATGAATCGGCTTTTTCCCCTTCTCGAAGGCAGGGGGCCCCGAAGCCTGGAGGTGTGCGCGTTGCTCCATAAACGCGTTGCCACTTTGGACAGGGAGCCTCGGTGGGTAGGTTTCGATGCTCCAATGGAGTTCTTAGTGGGGTATGGCCTCGATTACGGTGAAGACTTCCGCCATCTCCCCTTCATCGGGAGCCTGTAGTTTTTAGGGATCTGTAGAGAAAATGAACGGCGAAAAGATGAAATTGTATGGCTGATCGCGAACCACCACAGAACGAACCCGGGACCAACCGGATTTCCCGCATATCGAGGACGGCATCCTTTTGGGTGCTCCTGGCTCTGCTTTCCATTATTGCAATGCAGATGTTCAGGACTCAGGACGACGCCTCGAAGGAACTCACCTACTCCCAGTTCAAGGAGCAACTCGAGGCCGCGAACATCGACTCTGTGTCGGTTGTTCAGGGTAACCGGGTGGAGGGTGAGCTCAGGGCGCCGCTCATGGTAGACGGTGAGGATTCGGTCCGTTTCCGAACCATGCTCCCGGGGGAAATCCAGGAATCCCTGTTGACCCGTATGGAAGAACAGGGCGTGATTATCAACGCCGAGCCCGATCGCCAGGGGCTTGGAACCGTCCTTATCTCGATTCTCCCCTGGCTTCTCTTCATCGCCTTCTGGATCTGGATTTTCCGGACCATGCAGGGCGGCGGAAACAAAGCTTTCCAGTTCGGCCGCTCGAAGGCCAAGCTCATCTCCCCGGACAAGCCCCTGGTCAACTTTGGGGACGTCGCCGGGGCTGATGAGGCCAAGGTAGAACTTCAGGAAATCATCGAATTCCTCAAGGACCCCCAGAAGTTCTCTCGCCTCGGCGGACGCCTCCCCAAGGGAGTGCTGCTGGTGGGGCCGCCGGGAACGGGAAAAACGCTGCTCGCCAGGGCGGTGGCCGGTGAGGCCGGGCGACCCTTCTTCCAGATGTCTGGATCGGACTTCGTGGAGATGTTCGTGGGGGTCGGGGCATCCCGGGTCAGGGACTTGTTCGAACAAGGGAAGGCTCATGCGCCCTGCATCATTTTTGTAGACGAGATCGATGCCGTTGGCCGGCATCGTGGAGCCGGCCTCGGCGGCGGTCACGACGAGCGGGAACAGACCCTGAACGCCCTCCTGGTCGAGATGGATGGGTTCGAGACCAACGAAGGCGTGATTCTCCTGGCTGCCACCAACCGGCCGGACGTGCTTGATCCGGCCCTTCTCAGACCGGGCCGGTTCGACCGACAGGTCGTGGTTGATCTGCCCGATGTGAAAGGTAGGGAAGGAATCCTGAGGGTTCACGCGAAGAAGCTGCCCTTGGGGGATGACGTGAACCTCGGAACCATTGCCAAGGGCACGCCGGGGCTCAGCGGAGCTGACCTGGAGAACATCTGTAATGAGGCTGCTCTCCTTGCTGCCAGGGATGACGCTGACCGTGTCAGCATGGAGAATTTTGAAAATGCCAAGGACAAGGTCATGCTCGGGGCTGAACGAAAGAGCCTCGTCCTGACGGAGAATGAGAGAAAGCTCACCGCCTACCACGAAGCCGGGCACGCCGTTCTGGGTTTGAGGATTCCCGGGCTGGATCCTGTCCACAAGGTGACCATCGTTCCCCGGGGAAGGGCGCTTGGGATCACAGCATCTCTTCCGGAGCAAGACCGGCACACCTATACCAAGGAGTGGCTGGAGGGGCAGCTTGCCATGCTGTTCGGGGGCCGGGTCGCCGAAGAGATGATCTTCGGAATCGAGCGGGTCACCACCGGGGCCGGGAACGACATCGAGCGGGCCACCAGCATGGCACGAAGAATGGTCACCCAGTTCGGAATGTCTGAGGTCATCGGGCTTATGGCGATAGGGGACGCGGATCACGAGGTGTTCCTGGGGCGGGAGATTGGCCACAGGCGGATGGTGTCGGAACACACGGCCCGACTGGTCGATACGGAGGTTAAGAGGATCCTGGACGAATCTCACGAAAGGGCCCGGCAAATCCTGGAGAAGGAAAACGACCTCATGGAGCGGATCGCGTCGGCTCTACTGGAACGGGAAACCCTGAATCATGTGGAGATTAAGCTGCTGGCAGAGGGAAAACCCCTGCCTCCCCTGGAGAAACTCGTGATTCCCGGGACCCCCTCCAACGGGGTGCCCCTGGCCGAGCCCACGATCCCACCGGCCGAGGGCACGAACCTGCTGGGTGAGGGTGAACCGAAGCCCTCTGAGTCTCCTCTTGCACACGCTTTGGATCGAAAAGGGGATGATGGTTCCGAGGTTGTGGAAGTGGCGTCGGGCGAAACCGCCCCTGAAGGCGCGCTGTCCCAGGAGGAGCTGCGGTTGGAAGAATCGGACGGGGGATCGGATCCTCGATGAAGGGGCCATCGTTTTGGCGTTGGCTGTTAACAGTGGGACCCTCTACTTCGGTGGGTAGGGCACAAAAAGCATGACTCGGGTTTGGGACCAACTCCAGTTTTTGAGGCCAGGATGGGGAGATTTCATCGAGATCCTCATCGTGGCGGTCCTCTTTTACCGGCTGCTCCTGCTGATCCAGAAAACTCGTGCGATGCAGATGTTGTTGGGGGCTCTTTCCCTGGTTGCCCTCTACTTCGTCGCACTGGTGCTGGATTTTACCCTCATCCGATATCTCCTCGAGGCTCTTTTCCAATACGGTGCCATTGCGGCTCTGGTGGTTTTCCAGCCGGAGCTGAGGTCCGGACTCGCCCGCTTGGGGCAGAGCCGGCTTGTTCGGTACATCCGGAGCATGGAGGAGAGCCAGGAGGCTGATGAACTCCTGGAGGCGATCACGGAGCTGGCCCGCCTGAAGAGGGGTGCCATCGTGGCGCTCCAGCGGGACGTGGGGCTGGAGGAATACGCCGAGACCGGGAGTCCGGTCGGGGCCCCGGTTTCATCCCAGATGCTGAAGACGATTTTTACGCCATATACCCCACTTCATGATGGAGCCGTTATCATCTATGGTGGCAGAATTGTCACTGCAGGTGCGATCCTGCCGCTGACCCAGTTGCCGGTTCAGGATAAGTCTTTGGGCACCCGGCACCGAGCCGCAATCGGCCTGAGTGAGGAGACGGATGCGGTGGTGATAGTGGTCAGTGAAGAAACCTCACGGATATCGGTGGCCAGAGGCGGGAGGATCGAAGTAGGAGTGGATGAGGCCCGACTTAGTGAGATTCTCTCTGAAGTTCTCGGGGCAAGCTAGATAAGTCGGTGAAAAAGAAGTAATTAATAGGACCCAACGCACGTTGACACGATCCGGGGCCAAAGCCTAGATTGCCGCGGTTCATTTCGGAGCCTAGTGCCCCAATTGTGGGGCGGTGAAAAAAAGGAGTTCCTCTTGGGCGGGTCGCAATTTGGACTGCTTACACTCTTCGCCGGAGGCGGGGCCATGATGTACCCCCTCGTCCTCTGTTCTTTGGTTGCGATGGGTGTGATAATCGCGAAAGGCTGGACCCTGTGGTTGGCGAACAGGGGATCCAAAAGAATCCTCGCGGATGTCGAGGAGGCAGCTCGGGCTGGTCGGATCGACGAAGCGATTCAACTCACCACTGAAACCGCTGGGCCCACGGCTGCAATCCTGATGTCCGGTTTGAAGCGAATTCGGTTGGGCTCGGTGAACGAAGGAGAGCTGCCCAGGGCCGTATCGACGACGGGAGCCATCGAGCTCGGCTTCCTCGAGAGGGGCCTGGTCATTCTGGCAACGATTGCCAATGTGGCTCCCCTTATGGGCTTTCTCGGGACGGTCGCCGGCATGATCATGGCCTTCGCTTCCATCGAGGCGGCCAACAGCGTCGATCCGGCGTTGGTGGCGGGTGGGATCAAGGTTGCCCTTCTAACGACGGCGACGGGCTTGGCCATCGCCATCCCGGTCAACATCGCATACAACTACTTCGTTACCCGGATCGATACTCTGATCCTGGGAATGGAACAGGGCACCCAGCAGATCCTGAATCTGGCCTGGGATTTGGAGCGTGAAGGTAAGCTCAATATCGTCCGGAAAGATGTGGTGAAACGGAAGCTCTCCGGCGTTGGATCTGCCTCGGCTCCAGGCGTCAAAGGGTCTCCAGGCCCAGAGGCCTGAGAAAAGGAAGCAGCCCTCGAGGGAGATGGTTCCTTCGGGAACTCCCAAGGGACCCGGGAACATTAAACCCGGGAAACCTGTAAAAAACTAGAAGGAAAACAGGGACTGGAATATGGCCGTCATAAATCAAAAGAGGACGAAGGTCAGCGACGAGATTCCTACTTCGTCCACGGCCGACATCGCCTTCCTACTTCTTATCTTCTTTCTGGTGACGACAGTCTTCCCGAAGGATAAGGGGTTGGAGGTCGTGCTGCCGGAAGAGGGTGAAGAAGTCGCGGTGAGCCAAAACAACATTCTCCACCTGATCGTTCGGGCGGATGGCATCGTTGATGTGAAGCGGGGTGAGAGCACTTCGATTCAGCAGATGCGTCCTGACGATATCGAAACGGTCTGGCGTACGGAGGTTACGGCGAATCCGAACCTCATTGCAGCGGTGAAGACCTATCCCGATGCGCCGCACCGCTACATGATCGATGTTCTGGACGCCCTGCAGCTCGCTGGCGCGGAACGAATCTCCCTTCAGGTTTATGAGGAGGGTTAACCATGGCTATCCGAGCTGGTGGGCTCAACCGGAAATCCAAGGCGTCGTCACAGATTCCGACTTCGTCCCTTGCTGATATCGCCTTCCTTCTCTTGATCTTCTTCATGGTCTCGACGGTTTTCAGAACCGACAAAGACCGGCCTATCGAGTGGGCCGATGCTGCGGCCACAGAGAAGATCGACGAGAAGGTCAAGAACATCCTGAATATCTGGGTTGAGAGGGACGGATCGGTCTGGATCAACGATCAGGCGGTTCCCATGGAGGAGGTTTCGGACGTGGTGTTCCCGCTGTACGCCCAGTCCGATCGGCACCTGGTCATCTCGATTCGGGGTGATCGGGAAACGCCCTACTCCTACATGGACGTTCTCCAGAAGGAGTTGGTTTCCGCCGGGGTAATGAGGGTGGTGTTCGCAACCGCCCTTGAACGGCAGATGACGAGGGCAAGACGATGAATGCAAAAGCAGAGGCCGGAGCGGGTGGGATAATCCTCACCGCCAACGATCGCTTCAAAAGGTCATTCGAGTCCTGGTTCTGGGGCTCGATGATCGTGGCTACCATAGGCCACTTCGCGCTCTTCGCGTTTTTCCCGGAGATGACTGCGGAGGATGTCTCAATCAATACCGATCAGCTGGAGGCCATCGAGCTTCCGCCGGAAATCGAGATTCCGCCCCCGCCCGAGGCCATCGCCCGTCCTGCGACACCGGTGATCGCTGCCTCGGACATCAATGAAGACATCACGATTGCCCCGACGACGTTCGAGGACAACCCGGTCGAGGACCTTCCGCCGCCGCCTGAAGCGATGACCGAAACGGACATCTCCGCTGCCCCGACGTTCACCCCGTATACGGTTCAGCCCGATATCAAGAACCGAAGCGAAGTGGCCAGGGCTCTTGAGCGGGAGTATCCGCCTCTCCTGAGGGATGCTGGAATCGGTGGGACGGTTCAGGTCTGGTTCTTCATCGACGAGCAGGGCAAGGTGGAGAAGACCCAGATAGCTGAGTCCTCAGGGCATAAGGCTCTGGACGATGCGGCGATCGATGTTGCCGGGATCATCCAGTTCACGCCCGCTCTGAACCGGGACAAGACAGTTCCGGTCTGGATTTCTCTGCCCATTACCTTCACCACAAGGTAGATTCGGGCGCAGAGGAACTCACGACTCTCGGAGATTGGCCTCGCCGGAGCCCCCGGCGAGGCCTCTTT
>CAYOVN010000105.1:0-12507 GCA_964407425.1 uncultured Gemmatimonadaceae bacterium | reverse complement strand
GGGATGTCAAAGAGGGGGTGACCGAATCGGCTCGGTCTCCCCCTCTCGTCCCTCTGGCGGAAGGGGCGGCGCCTCCCATTTCGGAAGGCCACCCCCACTGTCCAGGCTACTTCCGGAACCCGTCCCGGAAAGCCTCGCCCATGCGTCGGGCAGCGTCGGTCATGGAGTCCACCATGTCCTTCGCTCCTTCGGCGTAGGCCTTTCCCGCCGCCTTTAAGTCGTCCTGGATGGCCGGGTCCGGATCTCCCGTGCGTGGGTATTCTCCTCGAATGATCCGGTCATAGTCTCCTGCCTCGATCCAATCCCTGATTTCGGAGATCCTGAGAACGTAGAATGGGTGGGTAGTGGCCATGAGATTCAGGACCTTGTAGACCTGGTCCGCCACGTCGCCTCCGCTCCGGTACTCTTCAGCCTGAACGATGAACTCGTCCAGAGAATACTCGGTGTCCCATTTGCCGCCATTCGGGATTCCTCCGGCCATCTTGAGCATGGCCATCATGGCGATCTCAGGATCCTGCACCGTGAGAAGACCGGCCCTGTCACTGGAGAGCTCACTCTTCCGATACCACTCCAGGAGGGCCACCAATACGGCCCTTGCCGCAAGCCCCACAACCGGAAATCCCATGCTGGCCAACTGAATCAGAAGAACCGTCATCGTCCGGTAGAGGACGTGATCGCTCATGATGTGGCCCAGCTCGTGTCCCAGGATGAAGGAGATCTCATCATCGTTCAGGAGCCAGAGGGTACCGGAATTGAGGATAATGAAGGGTTTGTCCATCCCGTATGCCCCGGCGTTCACGATGGGCGTCTGGGAAATGAACAGGTCGTACTCCTCCTCCGGATCCAGCGTCTTGCAGACGTCTTTGTACAGGCTGTAGATGTGGGGGAACTGTTTCTCGGAGACCTTCACGGCATTGGCCTGGAACGCCAACCGGATCGGTTTCTCACCGAAGAACCCGAACATGCTCCTGAGGACGTCATCAAAAACCGGGATCTTCCTCAGGGCCTGGAGGGCCGCTCGATCAGCCGGGTGCTCCCAGGCTCGGGACGATATGTCCGTCAGGACTCTCTTGGCTCTGACTTCATCGCCTCCGGCCTCCTGGCCTCCGGTCTCCGGGCCGTTCTCGCTTCCTTCATCAGTCATGGGCAGCTGCTCCTGGCCTTGGTTATGCACACAATCCACCCCGAGGGTGGTCCCTCAATGTATCATCCTACGCCACCGCAGGGGGGGAGGTTTCATTGACCCTTTCCCCCGCGGGCCACTAGCTTCCTTTTTCGTCGGCTCGGCAGCTCTTTTCCCCCCAGATCCACGCAACGGTTATGCCCATTGTATTCCCCCCGGAACTGATGGTCAGTGTCTCCGGTTTCAGAGGAAAAGTCGGTCATCCTTTGACCCCCGAACTCATCACCCAATTGGCTGCCGGTTTCGGGGCTTTTCTCAAGCAGACCCGGGGTGGAAATACCGTTTTTCTGGGGCGCGACTCCAGGACCTCCGGGCCCATGCTTGCTCGAAGTGCGGCTGCCGGCCTCCAATCCGTCGGGTGCGATGTGGTCGATCTGGGTGTTGTCCCGACTCCGACCCTCCTCCTGGCTGTTGAGGAGAAAGGGGCCGTTGGAGGAATCGGGGTCACCGCAAGCCACAACCCTGGGGAATGGAATGCCCTGAAATTCGCATCGGGAGAGGGGATCTTTCTGGATGCCGAGGTCATGGCCCGGTTCCAGGATTACATCCAGAATGAGGACCCTCCCCGGGCCGACTGGCGGGAAATTGGAAGCTTCGATTCCGACACCGACGCGGTGAGGCGACACCTCAAGCGGATCCTCGATCTTTCACTCCTGGATCTTCCCGGGCTCAGGGCGCGACGATTCACCGTTGCCCTGGACTGTGTGAACGGGGCAGGGGGGGAGATCATGACCGAACTCCTGGAGGCCCTTGAGTGTAAGGTCGTCGGAATCAACCTGGAGCCCCATGGGCGGTTCTCCCATGACCCGGAGCCCACCGCTGAAAACCTCTCGCAGTTGGGTGAGGCGGTGAGAGCTTCAGGGGCAGATTTCGGATTTGCGGTGGATCCTGATGTAGACCGTCTTTCTCTGGTGGATGGGGCCGGGGTCCCCCTGGGAGAGGATCTGACCCTGGCCCTGGCTTCCGCCGTGGTCTTGAGAAGAACTCCCGGTGCAGTTGTCACCAACCTGTCCACCAGTCAGGTGGTGGAGGACGTGGCCAGGAGCCATGGGAGCTCGGTCATCCGAGCCCCGGTGGGTGAGATCAACGTAGCCAGGATGATGCAGAAAGAGGGGGCGGTCATCGGTGGGGAAGGGAATGGCGGCGTGATTCTCCCGGAGGTTCACTTCACTCGGGACGCCCCTTTGGGGGCAGCCCTGATTCTCCAGCATCTTCTGGATGAGGGTGTCGATCTCAGAGCCGCCGCTTCCAAGTGGCCCCAGTATTTCATCCAGAAACGGAAGGTGAGTTTTCCTCGTGAGGCTCTGACCAGAGCGTATGGATTCCTCAAGGATGACTTCTCGCCGCCGATCCTTGATGATACGGATGGGATCCGTTTCAGCTGGCCCGGGGAGAAGGTGTGGCTCCATGTGCGCCCCTCCGGAACCGAACCGGTCGTCCGGCTCATCGCCGAAGGCCCGTCGGAACGTGAGGTTTCCGCTGTATTAAGTCGGGCGTCGGAAATCCTGGACGGGATAGCGTAATAGCCCCACCGTTCAAATAGGGACGGTGGTGAACACAAACCCGAGAACAATATGTGTGGAATAGTCGGATATCTGGGGCCCCAAGAGGCCACCCCGATCCTCCTTGAAGGCCTACATAGGTTGGAGTACAGGGGGTATGACTCGTCGGGGATCACCATCCTCAACGGGGATGGAAGCCTCACGACGTTGAAGAGGCCGGGGAAGATTTCTGTCTTGGAGGAGGCCATGGGTGGGGTGCCGCCAAAGGGACACTGTGGAATCGGCCACACCCGGTGGGCTACTCACGGTGGACCCACGGAGGCCAATGCACACCCCCACTACAGCACCGATGGGGATATCGCCCTGGTCCACAACGGGATCATCGAGAACGCCGATGAGCTCCGTGGGGGCCTGGAGGAGTTGGGGTATGTGTTCCGGAGTGAAACGGACACAGAGGTCATCATCCACCTCATCGACGAGGCTTTCAAGGTCAATCACAGGCTGGAGGACGCTGTTGCCGCCGCCCTCCTCCAGGTAGAGGGCGCCTACGGCATCGCCGTGATCAGCAGCAGAGACCCGGGGAAGCTTGTGGCCGCCAGGAACGGAAGTCCCCTTCTTCTCGGAATCGGCAAAGAGGGTGAGTATCTGGTCGGCTCGGATGCGTCGGCTCTGGTTTCCCAAACTCGGGACGTGGTCTATCTCGATGACGGGGATATCGCCGTCATGAACGGTACGGGCCATTGGACCTTCCATATTGAACGGGGGGCAGTTACTCGGCCCATTCAGCGGGTGACCTGGGACTTGGGGGCGGTGGAAAAAGAGGGGTTCGACCATTTCATGCTCAAGGAGATCTTTGAGCAGCCTTCCTCCCTTCGGGATGTTCTTCGGGGCCGGCTCTTGCCAGAAGAAGGGGTGTCCAGGCTGGGCGGCGTGACCATCTCGGACCTGGAACTCCTGAGGATCAAGCGGATCATCATCACGGCCTGCGGGACCTCCTGGCATTCGGGCCTCCTCGGTGAATACATGATTGAGGATCTGGCCCGGGTACCGGTGGAGGTGGAATACGCTTCCGAGTTCAGGTACAAGAGCCCGCTGGTGGATGAAACCACCCTGGTGGTGGCGGTGAGCCAGTCAGGTGAGACTGCCGATACGCTGGCGGCTCTCCGGGAGGCCAAGCGCCGGGGTGCTCCCACCATGGGTATCGTGAACACGGTGGGCTCCACCATCGCCCGGGAGACGGATTTCGGAGTGTACCTCCATGCCGGCCCTGAGATCGGCGTAGCGTCTACCAAAGCCTTCACCAGCCAGGTGGTTGCCCTCGCCCTCTTCACCCTCTACCTCGCTCGCCGTCGCGGTCTCTCCCTTGAAGCCGGGCACCGCCTGGTCAGGGCACTGTCCGCGCTGCCGAACCAAGTCGAACGGGTTCTCGAGCAGGACCAGGAAATACGGGCTCTCGCCGAAAAATACGCGGACGCCAAGAACTTCCTCTACCTCGGCCGGGGGTACCAATTCCCCGTTGCCCTGGAAGGCGCCCTGAAGCTGAAGGAAGTCAGCTACATCCATGCTGAGGGGTATCCTGCCGCGGAGATGAAGCATGGGCCCATCGCCCTGATTGATGACGATATGCCGGTGGTGGCCATGGCCCCATCGGACCCCATCTATGCGAAGGTTCTCTCCAATATCGAAGAGGTTAGAGCGAGGCAGGGGAAGGTGATCGCCGTGGTCACCGACGGGAACAACGACATCCGGTCGAAGGTCGATCACGTGATCTCGGTCCCCAGCACCCTCCCCCAGGTTCAGGCGATCCTTACCACGATTCCCCTTCAGCTTCTGGCCTACCACATTGCTGTTCTCCGAGGATGCGATGTGGACCAGCCGCGGAACCTGGCCAAATCCGTTACGGTGGAATGAGGGTCGTTCTCCAGCGGGTCTCTCGGGCCAGCGTTTCCATTTCGGGGAGAGTGGTGGGGGAGATCGGACAGGGCCTGGCTCTTCTGGTGGGGTTCACCGAGGGGGATGGGGAGGACGCCGTCAGGTGGATGGCCGAGAAGGTCCTGGGTCTAAGGGTTTTTTCGGACGAAGAAGAGAAGATGAACCTATCCCTCGATGATGTTGCGGGTGACGTTCTGGTGGTCAGCCAGTTCACCCTCTACGGTGACACGAGGAAAGGTCGCCGGCCCAGCTTCATCCACGCTGCTCATCCTGATCTGGCCATCCCGCTCTACGATCGGTTTCTCGAACTCCTCGAGGAAAAGGCACCGGCCAGGGTTGAGAGCGGGGAGTTCGGAGCCATGATGGATGTGGAACTGGTGAATGCAGGCCCCGTCACCCTGGTTTTGGAGCGGTGAACCTCCCCTCGAATCCCCCTCCGCCCCTGATTTTGGCCTCCGCATCTCCTCGCCGGGCTGAACTTCTCTCTCGCCTGGGTCTGACCTTCTCCGTCAAACCATCCCACATCCCTGAAGAATGGCTCGAAGGTGAACCCTTCCCGGAACACGCGGAGAGGCTGTCCAGGGAAAAGGCCCTCCATGTGGCCCGAATACACCCTGAGGCGTTGATCCTGGGTGGGGACACAGTAGTTATCCGGGACGCATCCCTCTTGGGAAAACCAACGGGACCGGAGGATGCCGTGGCCATGCTCTCCTCCCTCTCCGGGAGAAGCCATACAGTGATCAGCGGCCTGGCGGTGGCTTTCCCGGGTGGAAGGGTCCTCTCTGGGTCCATGAGCACCGAAGTGACCTTCCGAAGTTTCGACGAAACGCTGGCCCGCCGGTATGTGGAGACCGGTGAGCCCATGGACAAAGCCGGCGCCTATGGAATCCAGGGGCTGGGTAGCTCCTTGGTAGCAGGGATCAAAGGTGACTACCATACCGTCATGGGGTTACCCTTGCCCCTTCTGATGGACCTTCTCCGGGCCGGTGGCTGGCGCTATGAGTTTGGGGATCTGGTCCCCAGGGGAGGTGAATCCGTCCTGGACTGAGTCTCTTCAACTGTGCGCTGCCTGAAATGAATAAGAACGCCCCCCCCGACTTTTCGAGCATCCCCGTTCCGATCCGCCTTGGGGAAGACGGGCTGACCATCCATCTCCTCGACCAGACCCTTCTCCCCATCGAAGAAAAGTACCTGGCTTTAAAGACGGTGGAGGCCGTGGCTGAAGCCATCCGATCCCTTCGTGTCCGAGGTGCTCCCGCCATTGGCATCGCTGCGGCCCTGGGTTTGGCCGTGGGGACCGGACGGAGATGGGCGGAGTCCGGGGAGAAGTTGGGCGTCTCGGCTCTCCAGGGGGGATTTCGTCTTGATGCCCGGGTACTTGGGGCCACAAGACCCACTGCAGTCAACCTGTCGTGGGCTCTGGACCGGATGGCCTCGGCCTGGAGTGGTGCGGAGACCGGAGGACCTGGCCGGGTTGTGGAGACACTGAGAGAGGAAGCTTTGGCGATTGCCCGGGAGGACAGAGAGATGTGTCGCCTCATCGGCGAACACGGCCTCGAAGTGATTCCCGAAACCGGAGGTGGAATCCTCACCCATTGCAATGCCGGAGCCCTGGCCACCGGAGGGATGGGAACGGCACTGGCGCCGATCTATACGGCCCACGCCAGGGGGGTTCCGGTGAGGCTCTTCGCCGACGAAACCAGGCCCCTCCTCCAGGGAGGTCGCCTGACGGCCTGGGAAGCGACCCGAGCCGGTTTGGACGTGACGGTCCTCACCGATTCCATGGCCGGCGCCCTTATGGCGAAAGGGAAGGTGAATCTTGTTATTGTCGGGGCCGACAGGGTTGCGGCCAACGGGGACGTGGCCAATAAGATCGGAACCTACGGGGTAGCTTTAGCGGCCCGACACCACGGATTGCCCTTTTATGTGGCAGCTCCCTGGAGCACCTTCGACCTCGCCGCATCAGATGGGAGCCGGATACCCATCGAAGAAAGAGGTTCGGCGGAGATCGGCCGGATTGCCGGAACCGAAATGGTCCCGCCGGGGGTCCCGGTTTGGAACCCGGCCTTCGATATCACCCCCGCCCATCTGGTTACCGCATTTATTACGGATGGAGGGGTCCTGACGCCGCCCTTCACCACCGGCATTTCCGACCTTGTGGCTGCCGGGCGAAGCAGAATCGGGTCACCAATCCCCAGCTCCGAGGAGGAATCATGAGCCTGGTCCCCGCCGTACTCTCCATCGACCAGGGAACCACGGGCACCACGGCCATTGTGGTTGGCCAGGATGGCCGAATCCTTTCCAAGGCGTATTCGGAGTTCACCCAATATTTCCCGGAACCGGGGTGGGTGGAACACGATGCCATGGAGATCTGGGAGGTGGCCCGTGGGGTCGCCCGGGCCGCTCTCCAGGAAGCTGGGGCTGAAGGCCGGGTGGAGGCGATTGGGATCACCAACCAGCGTGAGACTGTGGTCCTCTGGGACAAAGCGACTCTCCAGCCGGTCCACCGGGCTATCGTCTGGCAGGATCGAAGAACCACCTCCATTTGTGAGGAGTTGAAGGGGCGAGGGCTGGAAGAGGATGTTCGACGACGCTCCGGGCTCCTTCTGGACCCCTACTTTTCGGGGACCAAGCTGACCTGGCTCTTCCGGCGGCATCCGAGCCTGCTGGCCCGGGCCGAGGCTGGAGAGTTGGCGGTCGGGACGGTGGACAGCTGGCTCATTGCCCGCCTCACCCAAGGGGCGGTCCATGCTACCGATCACACCAACGCCTCCCGGACGCTCCTCTATGACCTGGATACGAAGAGTTGGAGCCCTGAACTCCTCGATATCCTCGGGGTCCCCGGAGCGATTCTCCCGGAGATCCGGGAAAGCTCCGGAACGTTCGGATTCGCCAAAGGGGAGGAGTTGGGGCTTGATGTCCCGGTGGCCGGTGTTGCCGGAGACCAACAGGCCGCTCTTTTCGGCCAGGGGTGTTGGCTATCCGGCCTGGCCAAGAACACGTATGGCACCGGGGCCTTTCTCCTCCTCCATACCGGTGACAAAAGAGTTTCCTCCCGATCCGGGCTCCTGACGACCATGGCTTGCGACGAGAACGGCGGGCCGGCCTATGCTCTGGAGGGCTCCGTGTTCATAGCCGGGGCGGCACTCCAGTGGCTCCGGGACGGTCTTGGAATTCTGAAGCATGCCGCCGAGTCCCAGGATATGGCCCTTTCCCTGGATTCCAATGACGGCGTCTACTTTGTTCCTGCCTTCGTGGGACTTGGTGCTCCTCACTGGGACCCGAATGCCAGGGGGACCATCGTGGGCCTTACTCGAGGCACCTCTGGAGCCCATCTCGCCCGAGCGGCCCTGGAAGCCATGGCCTTCTCAACGGCCGATGTCCTGGAAGCGATGGGAGCGGACTCGGGAGTGGCCACGAAAGAGCTTAGAGTAGACGGGGGCGCGGCCGTGAACGACTGGCTCATGGGCTTCCAAGCAGGGGTCCTGGGGGTTCCTGTCCGGAGGCCGGCCCTGGTTGAAACGACCGCCCTTGGGGCTGCAGGCCTTGCGGGCCTGGCGTCGGGCGTCTGGACCGATGGAGGTGAGTTCCTGGAAGCTCTGGGTGAAGCCTCGATCTTTCAGCCTCTGATGACGGATGCAGAGCGGAAGCCGCTTCTGGCGGGTTGGAACAGGGCCGTAGGTGCAGCGAAAGCCTGGTCCCGGGATCTCCCGTCCGGGGACGAGGGAGACGGAGGTGGGGCGTGACTCAGGGACCCGACGAAGGCTCTGATCGCGAATCAGGGGTTTTCCTGAAAACACCGTTCAGAGTTTCGGTGATCGGAGCTGGGGAGGCTTCTCCTCAGGAGCTGGCTGAGGCCGAGAGGCTGGGAAAACACCTCGGCCTGGCGGGCGCGGTCGTCATAACCGGTGGGCTGGGGGGGGTCACGGAAGCGGCTAGCCGGGGGTGCCGGGAAGCCGGTGGAACGACGGTGGGGTTCCTTCCCGGGACCGATCCTCTCACAGCCAACCCCTGGGTCGAGCTTCCTCTGGCCACGGGGATGGGGGAGGCCAGGAATGCCCTGGTCGTCCGGGGAGGACAGGTCGTAGTGGCAGTAGGCGGTGGTTGGGGAACCCTCTCCGAAATTGCCCTGGCAAGGAAGATGGGCAGGGAGGTGGGAGTAGTTGGGGAATCCATCTGCGACCTGCCCCTTCCCAGATTCGAGACGGGGGAGGAGGGCGCCATGTGGGCCCTGGGGCTTCTCGACCAGGATATGCCCTAGGTCCCCATCGACCCGGTTCATAGAACTCCAACAGCCGGACCCAGGGAACCTTACCGTTTTGGGGGGTTTCCAGGGAGGACCAACGGTCCTGGCATCGGTGTTTGAGGGGGCCGGTAGGTTGGGTTACGTTGTCTTGCTCCTCCGGTTTCCAGGGGACCCCTTCAGGGGTTGGATTATTGTCGCAGATGAGAGGCATTGAGTATGAAGAATAGTCGGTTCTACGTGGGGCTGGTGGGCGTCGGGCTCGTCGTGAGCTACTTGGTGTGGACCGGCATCAGCGACAGCATGGTGTACTACCTGACCCCCACCGAGTTGATGGCAAAGGTCTCTGAGGACCCCACTTTTCACTCCGTTGGGGTGAAGGTCAGCGGAAAGGTGGTCTCCGGGTCCTACAAAAAGGGCGACGGCGAGTTGGTCCACCTCTTCACGGTCCACGACCGGGAACACACCGACGTCACCTTCGCTGTCATGTACCAAGGTCTTTTACCGGATACCTTCACCGATGATACGGAAGTGGTACTGGAGGGCCGTTTCGGGGAGGACAGGGTCTTCCAGGCCAACACACTTCTCACCAAGTGCGGGAGCCGTTACGAAGCTTCTCCGGAGGAGCTCGCCGAGCCGGGAATCGCTGGGTGACGGCCCTTGGGGAATTTGCCCTCTGGATCGCCCTTCCTGTGGCGTTCTGGGGGATGGTCATGGGGTTTGTGGGAGGGTACCAGAAGCGAGGTGACCTGGTCCTCAGCGCCGAGCGGAGTATCTATGTCGTTTTTTCCCTTCTGGTCGTCGCTTCCCTTGGTGTCATCAACGCCTTCCTGAAGGACCAGTTCCAGTACCAGTACGTTGCGAACTACTCCAACCGGGACCTGGATCCGTATTACAAGGTTTCGGGCCTCTGGGCCGGGCAGACGGGGTCGCTCCTCTTCTGGGCGGTGCTCTTGGCGATGTTCGCATGTTTTGCCGTATACCAGAATCGGGACCGGAATCGGGAGTTCATGCCCAATGTGGTGGGGGTGCTCCAGGGGATTCTGGGCTTTTTCCTGGTGGTTCTCCTCTTCGCCGACGTGAACCCCTTCACACAGTTGGCCTTTACTCCGCTGGACGGGCGGGGATTGAATCCTCAGCTCCAGAGCTATTGGATGACCATTCATCCACCCGTGCTCTACCTGGGGTTCACGGCCTTTTCCATCCCCTTTGCCTTCGCCATGTCGGCCCTTCTCTCCGGGAAGGCCGACTCCCGGTGGATCGTTCTCACCCGTAGATGGACTCTCCTTTCCTGGTTCTTCCTTTCCATTGGGATCATCCTGGGAATGAGGTGGGCCTATGAAGAGTTGGGGTGGGGTGGCTATTGGTTCTGGGACCCGGTGGAGAATGCGTCTCTACTGCCCTGGCTGGCAGCGACGGCATTCCTCCATTCCATCATGATCCAGGAAAATCGGGGCATGTTGAAGATCTGGAACATGTCTCTGGTCCTCCTGACTTTTCTCCTGACGATTTTTGCCACCTTCCTGACCCGGTCCGGTCTCATCGATTCGGTCCACACGTTTGCCGAGAACACGAAGATCGCCATGATCTTCCTGGGCTTCATGGGCAGTATCCTTGTGGCCTCCGTTCTCCTCATCCTCCATCGGCTCCCTGTACTCAAGGCCGAAAACCAGATCCAGTCCTTCCTCTCCAGGGAGGCAGCCTTCCTTCTGAACAACCTGATCCTTCTCGGAGCTGCCTTCGCCGTACTATGGGGGACGATCTTTCCTCTAGTGTCGGAAGCGTTCACGGGAACCCAGATCTCGGTGGGTCCGCCCTTCTTCAACCGGGTGAATATCCCAATCGGGTTGGTCCTTCTGGCCCTGACGGGGATCGGGCCGGTGATTGCCTGGAGGCGGGCCACCCGGCGCAACCTCAAAAGGAACTTCGCTCTTCCGGTGAGTATGGGGCTTGGAATGGTGGCCCTCCTCTTCGGGCTTGGAGCGAGGGGTGGATATGCCCTGACCACCTTCGGGATTTCCACCTTCGTCCTCACCGTCATCGGGGTGGAGTTCTGGAAGGGCACCCGGACCAGGGCCAGGATCGAAGGGGAAGGACTGTTGCCGGCATTCGCCCATCTCATCTCGAGAAACCGCCGCAGGTGGGGCGGTTACCTCGTACATGTGGGTATCGTGTTGGTGTTCACTGCCTTCGCAGGACGGTCGTTCGAGGTAAAAGTGACCGAGACCATGGATCCGGGGGATAGCGTTACCGTGGCCTCCCCCTTCGGGCACACCTACACCCTGACCTATGAGGGACTCTCCTCATCCCTCCAGGGAGGGGCATCGCCTGATCGGCCCAACTTCGATCGGTGGACGGCCCTTATGTCCGTGGAACGAAACGGGAAACCGGCGGGATCTCTCAGTACGGAGAAGCGATTCTATCCGAGCAGGCGGATGATGACCACGGAGGTGGGAATCCGCTCCACGCCGGTTGAGGACCTCTATGTGATCCTCGCTGAGGTGAAAGATATGGACGGGATGGTGGCCAACAATCCCGGGGCCCAACAGATCGTAGCCGAGGTCCAGGTCAATCCTCTGGTGGGATGGATCTGGTATGGGGCCGTGGTTCTCACCATCGGGTCCCTCATCGCTCTGTGGCCCGGGGCGGAATTGCGGAGGCGGGCCACCGTTGTGGAAGGGCCTGGAGGGTCGAAGGAGGAGGCGGTAGGGGCGGCTCGGGCGAAACCCGGGAGTCAAAGAGGTGGGTCATGGTTGTGATTCTTGGAGCTGTCCTCCTGGTTGGGATTACGGTGTTTCTTATTCTCCAGCCAGTTATATCGGGGAATACAGCGCCTCTATCGAGTCATGAGGAGGAACCTTCGGAGGCCCAGTTCAAGAAGCGGGTATCCCTTCTTCAACTTCGGGACGCCGAGTACGAATACGCCATGGGGAAACTGGGGGAGGATGACTACCAGCTTCTTCGCGGCGAAATCTCTGCCGAAGCACTGGCCGCCATCCGGGCTGAGGAAGCCGAGGAGGGAACTGCTGGTGACAGGCTCGCTCCGCCTCTCGACACGGCTTTAGAAGCCGAGATCGCCACAGTCCGGTCCAGGATGGCCGGCGGCTCCTTTTGCTCCCAATGCGGTTTTCCCAACCCCCTGGAGAGTCGGTACTGTTCGGAGTGCGGTTCGCCGATCCAACTCCCCGATGCTCCTCGCAGTGCCGATCCGAATTGAGTGGTAGGATAACTTTCGTGGACTCCTCCACCTCTCCCCCGCACCCCGTTCCCCAAGGCCAACCCTCTCAATCTCCCGTACTGAAGGCGGTTGGCCTGGCTCGGGAATTCGGTCCAAATCGGGTGGTGAACGATGTGAGTTTCACCCTCGGAGCCGGGCAGTTGATGACGGTGTTCGGCCCAAATGGCGCTGGGAAAACAACCCTGCTTCGTATCCTGGCAGGAGGGCTGAAACCATCGAGAGGGGAGGTCGAGCTCAGGGGAAGGCGCCTTCGGGTCGGGGACCCGGATTGGTTCAGGCAGGTAGGTGTGCTCTCTCATCAGTCTTTTCTCTAGGGGCACCTCACCGCGGAGGAGAACCTCCGATTCTTCGGACGACTGTTCGGCCTCACCGATCTTTCCGCCAGGGTTCCCGAACGCCTCGAGGCCGT
>CAYOVN010000104.1:0-12643 GCA_964407425.1 uncultured Gemmatimonadaceae bacterium | reverse complement strand
TCGAGCCCCCAAAGCCGACCCCCCCCAATCCGGATCCGCCGCCCCTTCCCAGTTCCCTGTCTGTGCATGGTACCTGATACCATGGATTCGCCCGAAGGCGGCGGGCCTGGGGGTTTCCTGAACATCCACACCCATGGCGCGAACGGCCTCCACCAGGTCCTTGGAATAGCCGGCTCCGGAGTGGGTCTCCAGAAGGAGGCCTCCGGTTCGGTTCGGCCCGACCCTGGGAGCATTGAGGGCCTCAGGGAAGGGTAGCCCTTCGTCGACGAAGTGAACGATGGCGTTCACCACAGCCACGGGAATCTGGGCTCCGCCGGCCCCACCCAGCACCAGAAGAGGGGCCCCGTCGTCAAGAACCATGAAGGGGCAGATGTTGGAGCGGGCCCGTTCACCCGGCTCCATGTAGCCAAGGTACCCGCCCAGGGTCGAGGCGTAGAGGAACCCGAGCCCCGGAGTCACCACCTTCGAACCCATATTGGGTCCAAGGGTCTGGGTGAGGGCCACCATCATCCCACTCTCGTCCGCTGTGGACAGATGAGTGGTATGACTGCCGGTGAGGTGGGCTAGAGGGTTCTCGTTTCCGGCCACGGCCCCCACACTTCTTCCGCTCACCATCTCCTTCATCGCACTGGCCCGCTGTGCCGCCCACTCCTTGGAGGTCAGCTGCTCCGCCATCTCCGGCGGGCCCTGGAGCTGCCAATCCTGGAAGGCGAGGGTGAGGGCCATGCCCACATGGGCGGTCCTTTCCGCCGGATCCATGGACTTGAGGTCGAAGTTCTCGAGAATGTGAAGGGCCTCGATGGCCAGAGCACCCGCCGAAGGGATGTAGCTCCCGGCCAGATCGTACCCACGGTAGCTTCCCCTCACCACAAGGGCGTCCTCGGCCTGGTAGTCCTGCAGGGACTGGAGGGTTACCGCGCCTCCATTCGCCTGGATGTCCGCCGCCATGCGCCGAGCGATTTCCCCCCGGTAGAAGTCCTCCCCTTCCGTTTTTGCGATGGTTGTCAGAGTCACGGCCAGTTCAGGATTGGCCAGAATCTCTCCCTCGGCAAAGGGGGAGCCGTCGGGCTTCAGATAGGACGCCCGGGTACCCTCGAACTCACTAGCATCCGAAGCCGCCGATGCGAGTTGCCCCGCCACGATGGAGTTTACCGGGAAGCCTTCCCGGGCAAATCGGATGGCGGGTCCCATGACGGTTTCCAGGGGAAGGGTCCCAAACTCTCCCTGGAGGCGAACCAACCCGGCCACGGCCCCCGGCACTCCGATGACCGCATACCCATAACCCGCCTGGGGAGCCGTCTCCGGGTCGTACGTCGCAGGAGCCTGTGTGGTGGCATCGATCCCCCGGATCTCACCGCTGGGCAAACGGATGAGGATCTGGGTTCTGCCCCCAATGCTGTTCATGGTGGGTTCCACCACGGCTATGGCGAAGGCGGCGGCAACCGCCGCATCAGCGGCGTTTCCACCTGCCTCCAACATTTGGACTCCCGCCCAGGTTGCCAGGGGCTGGGCCGCCGAGACCATCCCATGGGGAGAGTAGTCAACCTGCAGCTGGAAGGGCGGCGGGTCCTGCGCTCTAACCCCGGAGGGGAGTAGAAGGGCGACAGAAAAGAGGACCGCAAGCCGTTGGGAGGTACGGGAAAGGGCAGACATTCAGCTCTCCTAGCCGGGTGGAGAATCCAGAAAGGGTGAATCTGCACCCCTGGGACCCCGAGTGGCTAGGGTGGAGGGAGTAAAAAAAAGAGGGACCCGACCTCGGTCGGATCCCCTTATGCCACCCTCGTAAGCTGGGAGTCACTCTTCCTTGATGTAGCCCCCCTCTTTGAGAAGCTCTCTGAGCCGGGGTTCCCTCTCTGGGAGAATCGTCCGGGCAATGAGACGTGCGAACCGGATTCGGTCGTCCTCTGAGACCTTGTCCAAAATCCCGATCGGTGCTCCGTACCTTAGGAGAATCCGCTTAGCGTCAACAGCTACTGAGTCGTTCACATAACCCCCTTCAATCGCCTTGCCGTCAAAACCACCAAGAGGCGAAGTCACACTAATTTAGCGCTTTTTACCTGGTTTTGAAGCTTGGTTCAGCGGGAAGGGCCGGGGTGCGAAGCGGGCCGGAGTTTCGTGGAGGAACTCCAACCGAAGCAGAAGCCAGGGGGAGCAGACCCCTCTGGGTTATCTCCCCTCTAGTTCATCTCCCCTTCTTCGGGCCCGGGCAAGTAGGCCGCCAAAGAGAAGCGAGGTACCAGGGCCTTGAAGCGGGAGCCGTCGGGACGCTGGAATGTGTAGTTTCCCTCCATGTATCCGGCCGGGGATTGCAAGGTGCAATAGCTCTTGTACTCGTGAGCCGATCCGGGAATTAGGGTAGGTTGTTGTCCAACCACCCCTTCCCCATTCACCTCCGAGTCATCCCCTCCTGCATCGTGAATCTTCCAATGCCGGAAGAGGAGCTGGGCTTCCTCCTCGCCCCGGTTCTCCATTTCCACATGGTACGTGAACACGAACCTCCCCTCATCGAGGGAAGAGTCGGCCAGAGAGAACTGGGGGCGGACTCGGATGAGAATCCCTTGTGTGCTTTCTTCGTAGATCATTCAGCCATCAATTTCGTCGGCCCTGTAGCCCAGCAGGGCACCAAGTAAAATCCTCTTGAGTTTTGCCGAAACGAAACTCGTAGATCATCTTTCTTTTTACTACCCCTGAACCCCCGGTGGGATGCACTTCGACTCCCCCCAGGTAAGGAGCTCGCTCAAATGGCTGATGAGACCTCCGGTCTCTCCCGCTCGGTAGAAAACTACCTGAAGGCGATCTACTCCCTGTGCATGGTGGGGGAGACGGCCTCGACTTCGGCCATCGCCGAGGCACTGGAAGTCCAACCCGCCTCGGTGACCGGCATGGTCAAGCGCCTCGCCGAGTCCTCCTACCTGGAACACGTTCCCTACCGGGGCGTCCGCCTTACCGAGGTCGGTGAGCGGGAAGCTCTAAGGGTCCTTCGACGCCACAGGATTCTGGAGACCTACCTCACCGAACGTCTAGGATACCCCTGGGAGGACGTGCATCCGGAAGCCGAGCGCCTGGAACACGCCGCCTCCGACCAGCTCATCGAGCGGATGGCGGCCGCCCTCGAGAACCCTAGTCACGACCCCCACGGTGCACCCATCCCCACACCGGCGGGGGAAATCGAGAGCACCGACTCCAGGACCCTGGCCGAACTTGTCCCTGGAGAAGAAGCCATCGTTCGGGCCGTCCGGGACGACGACAGTGAGGGCCTTCTGGCCGTTAAGGCAGCGGGGCTACTACCTGGCGCCAGGGTCAGGGTGATCGGCCGGGCCACAACACCCCCTGAGCTCGAACTGGAGGTCGACGGGAAATCCGGAGAAACCCACCGGGTCATTCTCGGGCTGGCCGAGAGGGTCTATGTCGTCCTGTCCACCCGACCCCGAAACCCCTAGGGCGTAATCAGCGCCTTCGTCACATTGAGGGCTTCCACATCGGCCAGGGCCTGGTTGGCCTCCTCCAGCTTGTAGGTCTTCCCGATGATGTTCTGCAGGGGAAGGGCTTCGCTGTGACGAGCCAAAAGGGTCAGGGCCCGGGTAAGATGCTGGAATCCCGTTCCCCACTGGCCAAGGATCTCGGCGTGTTTTCGGTTGATGTCCAGATGAGGATTCACCGGCACCGATCCCACGTCGGAGTAGTGACCCACGATGACGTACTTCCCCCCGTCACGCATAAGGTCCAACCCTTCGGGAATCGCGCTGGGGTGGCCCGCGGCCTCGATGACCACATCCACACCCCGCCCGCCGGTGAGGGAGAGAATTTTCTCCTTCCGCTCTTCAGGCGTGGTGGCGTTCAGGTCGAAGGTCTCATCCGCCCCGAAGCTCCGGCCAAGGGCCAGTCGGGCCTCTGGAGCACCGATCATAAAGACCGACGAAGCCCCACCCAGACCGGCAAAGGCCGCCGCCGACAGCCCCACGGGCCCAGCGCCCTGGACCAGGACCGTGTCTCCAAGCTGGAACTGGCTCCGGTCCACAGCCGCGAACCCCGTGAAGAGGCCACAGCCGCCACCGATGACCTGATCGGGCGTCACCCCCTCAGGGATGCGGAAAACCTTCACCCCGGGTTTGAGATAGATCTTTTCCGCCCACCCGCCGAGGATGCCGTCATGAACCGAATAGGTGATGCCGTAGACTTTCCGGCTGGAACACCGATTCGGCTGCTGGGCCACCAAACAGTGGTAGCATGACCAGCACGTCTCATGGACGTCGTAGAAGGTGACCACATCGCCGGGGGCCAGAGGATTCCCTAACGCATCGGCTTCGACGCCTGGGGCCTCCAGGACTCTCCCTACGCTGACATGACCAGGGATGATCGGGTACGGGACTCCGGAGAGTTGACCGTGAAAAAGATGGACATCCGTGCCGCATACTTCGCTGGCGACGGTCTCCAGGAGGACGGAACCCGGTTCCAGAACCGGATCGTCCAGCTCCCAAATTTCCACAGGGGAATTTGGAGCTACCATGACAGCTGCTCGAACGCTCATAGCAGGAAACTAGGGCGCTGAATCGGCCCGGGCCAGGTCGGCTTTCCCGTTATCCGGCTCCTGATCCCTACGGAAGTCAGGGACGGGACGGAAGCAGGCAGGAGGGAAGAAGTCCTCCGGGGAAATAGCTCGGGTCCCCTCCCTTCACCAGGATGGTTCGCCGGAACGCGGAACCGAAAACACCTTCGCCAGGACCCCGGATGGAGGAGACCCGGACCAGACCGGAGGGATTGAAGTTTCCACCTCTCAGCCAGTTCACATAGTTCTGGTCCACGGCTCCAATGACCACATCAGCGTCGGCCCCCCTTGGAAGGCCCTCCTGGAGAGCTTCCGCCACCTCCTGCTCGAGATCGAAGCGCTCGAAGATCCCGAATTCCATAGGGAAAACGAGGGTCGTATCGGCGTCGGATACCGCCAGGCCCTGGAGGACCACCGCGTCCGTGTCAACCTGGATACCGTCCTGGGCCAGGGCTTCTCTCAAACCCCTGATTTGCGTTTCAGCCGAGTAGGCCCAAACCCCAGGGGAACGGTTCCAGACAAAGTCCAGGGCTTCTCCGGGAGCCAATGCACACTGGTTTCTCACAATCGGGCTAAAGAAATCGATGGCTCTGGGAATGTTGGTGGAGCTTTGAAGGAGATCGTCCTCATCCAGAAAAACCTCGAGTCCAACCTGGGTCCCGGGTTGGAATAGGCCTTCGACGTTGAAACCCGGCGTATAGCACACTCCCTCCACCGCATCCGCGATCCCCGGCAGGACGCAGTCCGCTACATCCTCGGGGAAGAGAGGAACCCGAAGCCCATCATGCCGGATCATGACCACTTCCCGATCGAGGAGGTCCCGAGCCGGTCGGGTGCCGAAGGTCCAGTGGAGGAAGACCGAAACCCGGTCCTGGCCATCACCAATCATGATGTAGGCCTCAACGACAACCACATCGTCAGCCGTTGCCAATACCACTTCGGCCAACTCACAGCCAAAAAGCGACAGGGCGGGGAGAATAAAGAGGAGGCGGGCAAAAAGAACCCGGAGCCTTGGACGGGACATCAGAAAGACACCTCCAACCCAATAGTCGGAAGAATGGGAAACATGGAGATACCCGTCCGAACCGGTGGGTTCTGTTGGTATTCGTAGAAATAGAAAAGTACGTTCTTTCGATTGTACACATTCAGGACGCTGAGGTAAGGGGTCATACGGCCCCAACTCTTATCGAACCGCCAGCGAAGGCTGACGTCCAGCCGGTGCCTGGCGGGGTACCTGGAGGCGTTCCGATCACTGAGGACCACTCCATAAAGTTCACTGCCATCCCCGTCCTCCCCCTCTTTCTCCTGCCCGGGATTCACATCCCAATCCAAACCCAAACCGGGGAAAAGCCGGGGGGAGAAGTAGCGGTAGCTCCCCAGGGGTTGGGTGTAGGGGATGCCCGTTCCCAGATTCCATCGCAACCCGGCCTCCAGCCCCCCACCGAGGTCCCTCTGGAGGACGAGATCAACGTCCATCCGCCGATCGAAGATGGGGGCATAGGTGATCTCAGGGGCCGGGGTCAGCCCGGAGAGGAAGTCGGGGAAGCTCCGGGAGGTTTTGAGGAAAGAAAGGGTAAGCCATCCGGTGGTGTTCTCCCCCGTGTGCCGGAGGAAGAAATCCGCACCGTAGGACTCTCCCGTCCCCGGCAGATAGTCGTCATTTTCCAGGTTCGGGTTGTCGGCCAGATTCGTGGTGACCACACCGTCGAAATCCCGGTAGTAACCCTCCAGCGACACGAACCACCCGTCCCTGGGGAACCCCTCCAGCCCCAGCTGCACCTGGTCGGACACGACGTGGGGTGCCTGCTCCCCGGCCAGAATCCAGATATCCAATCCCAGAGGAAGCTCCTCGTCCCTGAGAGAATGCAGGTATTGGGTGTAGCGCCCGGCAGAACCCTTTACCGCCCATTGGGATCCCGCCAGGAAGCGCTTCGCCGAGATCCGTGGGGAGAATACCAGTAAGGACTCCCCTTCCGACGGGTCCCACCGATCCAATCGGGCTCCCAACTCCAGGATCCAGTTCAACGAGGAGGTCCATTCTCCCTGAAGGTAAGCGAAGAGTTCGGTGCCCTTTCCCTTTCCCCCGGCGAATTCAGTCCCCCCGGTGGCAGCCAGATTGTCGTAGGTGAGGTGTTTGGCTCCCACACCGGTGGTGATGGCCAGGTACGGGGAAGGTCGAATCTCCAAATCCCCTTCGGCGCTGAGCTGGTCGATATCACTCCGGATGTCCGTGTCATCGAAATCTGGAAACCCAAGCCCCGAGGAGAATTGGGAGTAGCCCGAGCGAACCTCCCACCACCCTCCGTCGCGACGAGGATGGGTGAATCGAGCTCCGATCAGGTTATTACCCCAGTTCCAGTCGATCCGAAGGGGGAAATCCTCGTCGTCCAGGCTGGTCAGATCGAGAACGTCCTTCCCTGTATAGGCCGTGATGGAGAGGCGGTTTCCGCCTTCCGTCCACCCCTCGAAGACGCCCTGGACATCGGTGAGGTGATACGGAAAATCATAGGCCGACTGCAGGATCTGGTCGAAATAGGACCGCCGCCCCGACACTTTCCAACGTGCGCTGGTGAACCCGATCCGATCCCGGAACCCCCGGGGTAACCCACCACCCAGAGCCAGGCGGGCGGCGAGAACGGAGATGCCCGCGTCGCCGTGGAAGCTCCCGGGTCCGGGGTCGGTCTCGATCTCCAGGACACTGGAAACCCGGCCACCGAACCGGGCCGGGAAGCCTCCGGATTGAAGCTGAGCCCGCTCCACCATATCACCGTTGAAAACGGAGAAGAACCCCCCAAGATGGGTTGGATTGAAGATCGGGATTCCGTCCAGAAGAATCAGATTCTGATCTGCTGATCCCCCCCGAACGTTGAAGGCCGAAGAGAAATCCGAGGTGGTCACCACACCCGGAAGGACCTCGATGGCCCGAAGAGGGTCGGCCTCGGCCAGCCCTGGGATGCTCTTGATCTCCGAGGCCGCCAACTCCTGGACGGTGGCCCCGGCCTCTTCCTCGAACCGAGCCCGCTCCCGGCTCCTCTCGGCCTCCACCGAGATCCCCTCCAGCTCCAGGGGTACGGCAACCAGAACGAACTCCTCGGTGGCCCGGACTCCCGAGGCCAACTCCAACTCCCGGTTCCCCGGAGCGAAGCCGAGCCTCTCGACTCTCAGGTCATAGGACCCGGGAGAGAGGCGTTCCATGTGGAAGTACCCAAGCTCGTCGGATACGGCTCCGGCGACCACAGTCTCCGTACCCCGGTCGAACAGGCGAACCAGAGCCCCTTGAACCGGAGCCCCGTCCTCCCCCCGTAATCTTCCTTCGACGGATGAAGGGAGGGGTTCCTGGCCAAAGACCTCCTGCGGTAGGGTGCCGGCTACGAACACCATCAGAAGGAGGGGCGCCGAGGCGACCGCCGGGCGGAGTCTATTTAGAAAGGTCCTGGTCAACAGAAAATCCTGACCGCCTTCTCTCAGTAAGGGTCATTTCACCGTACCTTTGAACACCCAGGATGGATGTGGGGTCCCATGGCCCCACCCAAACTACTACCCGACCATGCCCGAAGGCAGCCATGCGGATCTTCTCCTCCGACCCGTTCGTACTCCCCCTCCCGGAGCGCCATCGTTTCCCCATGGAAAAGTACGTTCTCCTTGGGGAAGCCGTGGAAGATTCCCTTCCCCGGGACTTCGGCTCCCTTGCCGTCCCCGCACCGGCAACCGACGAAGAACTCGAGACCGTTCACGCCCCCGACTACGTGATACGGGTTTCCGACGGCATCAGTGTGAACCTCTCCGGAGGAACCCACCACGCCTTCCCGGACAGGGGGGAAGGTTTCTGCGTCTTCAACGATGTGGCGGTGGCCGCCCGAGTCCTTCAGAGGGAAGGCCTGGCCCGAAGAATCGGAATCGTGGATCTAGATGTGCACCAGGGGAATGGCACCGCATTCATCTTCCGGGATGACCCCGACGTTTTCACTCTCTCGGTTCACGGAGCGAACAACTACCCCTTCCGAAAAGAGCCCAGCGACCTTGATCTTGAGCTTCCCGACGGAGCCGGAGACGGCCCCTTCCTGGAGGCGACGCGGATGGGGGTTGAGCGGGGGCTACGGGGTAGACATTTCCACCACCGTGGCGATCCACCTCAACACCGTTCTCCTGGCGCAGGCCCTATCCGCAGAATGGAAGATCCCCGACCGTCACCCTCCCTTGGCGTGAACCCCCAAAAGCACCTAGGTTCATCGCCATCCCACAAGTCGAAACCCGGGGCCCTCAGGCCTTGAACCCTGTATCCTCGGGCTTGGTAACACCGTGCTTCAGGAGGCTACCATGAGGTTCATGCTATCTCTGTTGGTTTGGGCACCCCTTGCCCTGACCTTGGCCCTGGTCTCCCCCCAACCCCTATCGTCCCAGGGGAAGACCGTCACCCTCGAGATGTTCCTCGACATTGAGTCAGCCTCCAATCCCCGGATCTCCCCAGACGGAGAGCAAATCGTCTTTACACGGGGTGGCGTCGACAAAGTCAACGACCGGCGGTACTCGGAGATCTGGATCATGAACGCCGATGGAAGCCGGAAGCGTTTCCTTGTGGATGGATCCTCTCCGGTCTGGTCCCCCGATGGCACCCGGATCGCTTTCACCGCCTCCGGTGACCCGAGTGGAAGCCAGATCTTCGTCCGGTGGATGGACGCGGAGGGAGCTACCAGTCAGATCACCCGAGTCGAAAGGGGACCCGGGAGCCTCCAGTGGTCGCCCGACGGCACCCAGATCGCCTTCACCATGGCCGTTGAAGATCAGGAGAAGTGGAGCGTGAGTCTTCCTCCGAGGCCCGAAGGCGCACAATGGACCGACGGTCCCAAGATCGTGGACCGCCTGAACTACCGCTCCGACAGGCAGGGGTTTGTAGACACGAGCCACTCCCACATTTTTGTGGTCCCTGCTGATGGCGGCACCCCCCGTCAGCTTTCCGACGGGGAATGGAACCACTCGGGCCCCCGCTGGGCTCCCGACGGCTCTGAGATCTACTTCTCCTCCCTCAGGGAAGAGGAAGCTGACTGGATGTGGCGGGAGTCGGAGGTCTACGCCGTGAACGTGGCCACCGAAGCTTTCCGGCAGCTCACTTCCCGACACGGTCCGGACTCGGGCCCGGTCCCCTCTCCCGACGGTCGCCTCGTCGCTTACCAGGGCCAGGACTGGTCCAACAACACGTACGTTGAGAACGGCCTCTACGTCATGAATACCGACGGGTCCAACCCTCGCCGTATCGCCGGCGAACTCGGTCGGTCTCTCGGGAACCTGACCTGGGCACCCGATGGAAGTGGGGTCTTCTTCAACGCCCCTATGAAGGGTACGTCCAACGTCTGGTTCGCCCCCCTGCAGGGTGAGGCGGAGCCGGTGACAGAGGGCAACCACATGCTCTCCTTCACTTCCATGGACGGCGCCGGAAACTTCGCCGCCACTGTGTCCAGCTATCACATGCCCGGAGACATCTGGACATTCAACCGCCGAAACGCTGATCGTATGAATCAGCTCACCCAGGTGAACGACGACGTCCTTCACGGCGTTGCCATGGGTGAAGTGGAGGAGATCTGGTACAAATCCACAGGTGATCTGGATATCCAAGGGTGGGTCATCAAACCGCCGGACTTCGATCCGTCGAAGAAGTACCCCCTCATCCTCACCATCCACGGCGGACCCCACGGCATGTACGGGGTGGGCTTCAACCACCGGTGGCAGAATCACGCTGCGGAGGGTTATGTCGTTCTCTACACGAATCCCCGGGGAAGTTCCGGCTACGGAAGCGCCTTCGGGAACGAGATCAACAACGCCTATCCAGACAAGGATTTTGATGACCTGATGGGAGGCGTGGACGAGCTCATCAGCCGTGGATACATCGACGAAGACAACATGTTCGTCTACGGCGGATCCGGGGGTGGGGTCCTGACAGCCTGGATCGTGGGGCACACGGATCGGTTCGCCGCCGCGTCCTCCAACTACCCGGTCATCGACTGGATCTCCTTCGTCGGCACGACCGACGGTCCCGGCTGGTACAGAAACTTCAAGGAATTCCCCTGGGTAGACCCCTCGGAGCACCTTGAACGGTCACCTCTCATGTACGTAGGGAACGTGACGACCCCAACCATGCTCATGACGGGAGTATTGGATCTCCGGACGCCCATCTCCCAGACGGAGGAGTTCTACTCGGCTCTGAAGGTCCAGAAGATTCCCAGTGTCATGCTCCGTTTCAACGGCGAATACCACGGGACCTCCTCCATCCCTTCCAACTACATGCGGAGCCAGCTGTATATCCATAGTTGGTTCGAGAAGTGGAAAAACTAGAAGGCTGTTTTGAACGTAGTGGCTTGGTGCCTCCAGGGGTGCTCGGTTCGTAGCAAGACGGACGGATGGGGCCGGCGGAATAGCCGGCCCCTCCTACTTCATTTACTCAGCAAGAGCAAAACGCCATGACCTCCCGGATCCCGGTCTTTCGGCCCCCTACTCGATCCCTTCGGCGGGGATTTCAGATCACCGTCGCCCGACTCTTCCTCCCGGTACTCCTGAGCCTTACGGTCCAGGCCCAGGCCCAGGAGGCCCAGGCCCAGGAAACAAACCCTCGGGTCGAACGAATCGAGCAGGGCCTGTCGGGCATGCTTCGTGTCCAGGGCGGGACCCAGGAGCTCTTCTCTATCGAAGAGCGGATGGCCCACTTCAACGTGCCCGGGGTGAGCGTGGCCGTTCTGGATTCGGGGCGTGTAGCCTGGGCCAAGGGGTACGGGGTGAAGGACGTTGTCACCGGTGAGCCGGTTACGACTACGACCCTCTTCCAGGCCGCATCCATCAGCAAACCCGTGGCGGCCATGGCGGCCCTTCGGCTGGTGGAAGAAGGTCTCCTCGACCTGGACGTTCCCGTGAATCAGTACTTCCGGAGTTGGAGACTTCCGGAGAACGAGTTCACCGAGGGGAACGAGGTTACGCTCCGCCACCTCCTGACCCACACCGGTGGGCTCACGGTCCACGGTTTCCCCGGCTACGCCGTGGATGATCGAATCGCCACTACGGTGGAGGTGTTGGATGGGTCCGGACCGGCCAATACGGACCCGGTCCGGGTGGACACGATCCCCGGAAGTCTCTGGAGGTACTCCGGGGGCGGGTACACGATCATGCAGCTGTTGCTGGAAGACGTGACCGGCAAACCATTCTCCGAACTCCTCCGGGAGCTGGTCCTGGATCCAGGCAACATGATGATCTCCTCTTATTCCCAGCCTATGCCACCGGGAAGGGAAGATTTCGCCTCCAGCGGACACCTTTCGGATGGGGCCCGGGTGGAAGGTATGTGGCACGTCTACCCCGAAAAGGCGGCCGCCGGGCTGTGGACCAACCCCTCGGAGCTGGCCCACTTGGCCATGGACGTCCAGGGGGCTTTCCATGGTGAGGAGGGCCACATCCTGTCCCCCGAAATGACCCGGGCTCAGCTAACCCCGGGGTTGGGCGGCTACGGCCTGGGCTTCCGCGTTCAGGGTGAGGGCCCATCGGCCCGGTTCAGCCATGGCGGATCCAACCACGGATTCAAAGCCCAATTCATGGCCTTCATGGAAGGTGGCCGGGGGGTCTTCGTCATGACGAACGGAGACCGGGGCTCAGCCCTGGCCCAGGAGATTTTTCTGGCCGTGGCCGAGGAATACGGCTGGCCCGAACCCCGGTATCAGGAGATCACCCTGGCGGACCTCCCGGCAGCCGACCTTCAGATAATCGCAGGCAGCTACCGGCTCGAATCTGAAGAGATGGACATCGTCATCACCGTAGAGGGAGACCATCTCAGGGCTGACCTCGGGGGCATAGAGGTCATCCACCTCCACCCCACAGCCGAGAGTTTCTTCATCGACCTGGCGGACGGAACCCGGTTCCGGTTTCACAGGGACGAGGGCGGTGCGGCCGTAGCCATGGAGGTTCTGGGGGCCGGCCTGACGGCGGAAAAGGTGGGCTAGCCACCTGATCAGGGGGTCGCGGGGCCATCTCAAGTTGACCGGTGCCACGGCAGGGGTATGCCCCTGGGAGACGGCCTCGGTGGGCGGCCTCGGGGGAAGGCCTCGGTGGGCGGCCTCGGTGGGC
>CAYOVN010000103.1:0-12668 GCA_964407425.1 uncultured Gemmatimonadaceae bacterium | reverse complement strand
ACCAGCCCCCACTTCGACGCTCTCCGGTTTACCGATTCGTCAGGATCCTGGTCCTGGGACGGGACCCGCCTGGCCTATGTGGTTTTTGCCCAGGGGGACAATGAGTTGGTTCTGGTGGATTCGGAAAAAGGGAGGATCCAGGACCAGATCCACATCGAGGGAATGGGCGCGATTCAGGGCCCGTCGTGGTCGCCGGACGGCCGGAACATCATTTTTTCAGGCTCGAAGGGCGGAATCACCGACCTCTACCTCTATGAGGTGGATACCGAAGAGACCCTACAGCTCACTTTCGACAAAAATGGAGATTTCCAGCCGACGTACTCTCCGGACGGGCGGACGATCGCGTTTTCCACGGACCGGTCCGCCAGCACGGACTTCGACAAACTGGCCTATGCAAAATTCCAGCTCGCCACCCTGAACCTGGAGACAGGGCAGGTAGAGAGCCTGGACATTTTCGGGCCCAAGGTGAAGCACATCAACCCCCAGTTTTCCCCCGATGGTCGGCATCTCTATTTCATCTCGGATGTGGATGGGTTCAGCAACATCTATCGGTACGAAATGGCTTCAGGGGGTGTAGAGCGGATCACAAATGTGGCAACCGGTGTGAGCGGCATTTCCTGGGCAGCTCCGGCCATGACCGTTGCTCAACTGTCGGGAGAGATCGCCTTTTCCGTGTTTGACGAGTTCGAGTTCCACATCTACAAGCTTACTGCAGATGAAGTGGATCAGAGGGCAGAGACCTTCGCCCGTGCTGAACCCGGCCCAGGGCGCAACCTGCCCCCGATGATTCCCGATGTCCCCAGTGTGGTTGCCACCTACCTGGCCGATCCCGAAACCGGATTGGCGCCAGCCGACTACTATCAGGTGGAAAATGCCGAGGTCTTCGACTCCAGCCTTCAGTTGGATTTTATTGGGCAGCCCTCCCTGGGTGTAGGGGCGGACCAGTTCGGTACCTATATCGGCGGAAGCGCCTCAGCCTATTTCTCCGACATGCTCGGTGACCGGCAGCTTGGTTTGGCCATTTCGGCTTCCGGGACGGTCAAGGACATCGGGGGGCAGGTGTTTTATCTGAACAACGAGAACCGGTGGAACTGGGGGTATGCCATTTCGCGGATTCCCTATCAGTATCAGTTCTACAACTGGCTGCAAGGCGAGGCCGGCCAAGTCGGGGACGTCCTCGCCCTGACGCGCTACCGAATCTACTCCAACAATGCCACGGGCCTGTTCTCCTACCCTCTTTCCATGACCCGGCGCATCGAATTCAACCTGGGTGTCAGCCGCTACTCCTACGACATCGAACAAGACCAGATCCTCTATCAGAACGGGATCCAGGTGGACATGAAACGTGTCCAGCTGGACGAACAAGAGCCCGACCCCCTGAATCTTTTTAATGCCACCATCGCCTTCGTGGGTGACAACTCCTTCTCGGCTTTCACATCGCCGGTCAGGGGAGGACGATTCAGGTTCGCCCTGGAGACGACCCACGGCACGGTGGACTATCAGACCATTACCGCCGATCTCCGACGGTACTACAGCCCAAATCTGAACATGACGTTGGCAGTCAGGGGCATGCATGTGGGTCGGTACAACTACGGGCCGGAGTTCGAGCAGAGCCAGTATTTCAACCCCTTCTTCCTTGGCTATGAGACTCTCATCCGAGGGTATGCCTATGAGAGTTTTGAAACCAAAGAATGCGGTGGAGTCCAGGACGGGGGGTGCGCTGTATTCGATCGCATGTTTGGCCAGAAAATCGGAGTGATCAACCTGGAGGTTCGAGTACCCTTCATTGGAACCGATCAGCTTGGTCTGATCAACCTCCCATATATCCCGATGGAGTTGATCGCTTTCACCGACGTTGGAGTGGCCTATAACGCGGATGGGGCGGCTGACGTCGACTGGAGCTTCGACCGGGATTCCCAGGGCCGAGTGCCCATGGTGGCTTCGGGTTTCGGTGCCCGTTTCAACCTTCTCGGCATGCTGATCCTGGAAGCGTACTATGCTTACCCCTTCCAGCGACCGGACAAAGGTTGGCACTGGGGATTCAACATGGCTCCAGGCTGGTAAGAACCGGCCTCGGGTCAAAGGCCCCCGAGAAAAGAAAGGGAGGGCCGCCCAAGTTGGGTGGCCCTCCCTTTCTTTATTTCCCGTCTCTGAGCCCTCACGGGAACACCCCGAGGAACCCTCCTGGAGTGCCGCAATGGCCCTTTAGAAAATCTCGATTGAGAAGTACTTCTTAGGGTCCTCCTTGATATCCGTGACCAGGAACCGAATGGTCTCCATGGTCTCCAGGAGAGTGTCGTAGAGGGCCGGGTTGGTGGAGAGTTGACCGAGCGTTCCCTCCCCCGCCTCCATCCGGGTCAGAATGGCCTCCAGGGCCGTGGATGCCCGGAGAACGACCTCACTGGTTTGATTTACGGTGATGAGGGCCGAGTCGGCCCGGGCCACAGCTTTGGCGATATCCTCGCCGGATCCTGCAGCCGTTTCGAGACCCTCCGCAGTCCGGTTCAGCGACGCAGTGAGTTGAGCGATCTCCGCTCCCTGTTCTTCAGCAAGGGTGGACAGTTGGGCCAATAGACCATGGAGTTCAATGGCACTCCCCTGGATTGCGTCCACTGTGGGTTCTTCCAGGAGGGCCTGGATTCTGCCCAGGACGTCCTTCGCATCCTTCCCGAGGTCGGCGGGCATATCGAGAATTCCCTTCGCATTTTCTCCCGGAATCTCGTCCCCTTCCCGAGCCAACGCCGTGCTCGTGCCCTCGATGACCACTACGGTCCGTCCGCCCAGAAGTCCCCCGGCAGCCAGCCTGGATCTGGAGTCTTCAGGAATCTTCCATTCACCTTCGATCTCCAGGGTGATGCGAACGCCCTCAGGGCCCAGGTCGAAGCCCATAACCCTTCCAATGTTGACCCCCCGCATCTGAACCGGGTCTCCTCGGCGGATTCCTCCGGCCTCTTCCACCACTGACGAGATCCGGTAGCGGCCTCGGAACGTGCTGGGGTCGGTGAGAAGGAAAAGGGCGAACAACACCCCCGCGATGCCCAGGATCATGAAAATACCAACCCTGAACTCCAGCCGGCTCTGAGTTCTGGGAATGGCGCTCTTGAGGTCATCGTCAGTCGGTCCCGAACTGCTCTTTTTGGGTGCTTCGTCGGTTTGATTCATACCACGTTCAGCTGATGGTCGAGAGCATGCTCTGCTCCCGCTCGGTTGACGAATGATTGGACCACGGGGTCCTGGCTGGTTCGAAACTCCTGGGGGGAGCCACAGAATTTCAGCCGGCCTCCAGTGAGCATGGCTACCCGATCACAAATCAGGAGGCCACCCTCGATGTCGTGAGTGACGATAATGGAGGTGACCTCAAGCTCCTTGGAAAGGCGGGCGATGAGCCGTTCCACCGCAGCAGTGTTCACGGGGTCGAGCCCCGTCGTTGGCTCGTCCCAGAGAAGCATCTCCGGTTTTCCAACGATGGCTCGGGCGATTCCCACCCTCTTCTTCATGCCTCCGGAAAGCTCCGCTGGCAGTTTTGAAAGCACCACCCCGGGATCGAGATTCACGATCTCCAGAGCTTCCCAGGCTCGTTTCCCGGCTTCACGACGGGACAGGCCAAGTAGCTCTCCCTCGGGGATACCCATGCAGATGTTGTCGTACACGTTCAAAGAGTCGAAGAGGGCCGATTGCTGGAACACATACCCTACCTGCTTCCTGACTCGCTCCAACGCGTCCAGGTCTCCGAAAAACACCGATTCCCCTTTCAGGAAAACGTCACCCTGATCAGGGGTGATGAGGCCAATGGTGGTCTTTAGAAGAACGCTCTTCCCGGTACCGGATGGCCCGAAAAGTCCGAAAAGCTCCCCCTCATCAACCGTCAGGTCCACACCGGATAAGACGGGCGCATCGAAAGCTTTGTGGATATTTCGAAACCGGATCATGAAAGTTCTGGCCTCCGGCGTCTAGTCGAGGAAAAGGGGTGGGAAAAGGGCATCCAAGATCAGGACGGTAAGGGTCATGAACATGACCGATGCGGTCGTAGTCTTCCCGACCCCGGCGGCACCCCCGGTGGTTCTAAAGCCCATGTGGGATGAGATGAGCGGGATGGCAAGGCCGAAGGCCGTGGCTTTCGTCATGGAGTAGAGCAGGTCCCAGTTGTGCCAGAACAGGCGGGCACCGTAAAAAAAGGCTTCCGTGCCGATCCCGAGAGTCAGCTTGGCAGAGATCAGCCCTGAATAAAGCCCCACAATGATCGCGATGGCGTTTAAGACCGGGACCGTGATTACCCCCGCAATGATGCGGGGTGCCGCCAGAATGGTGACAGGGTCTCTTCCAACGGAGTGGAAGGCATCGATCTGTTCTGAAACCTGCATGGTGCCCACCTCAGCCGTGATTCGGGCGCCCACCCTCCCCACCAGGACAATGGCGGTGAGAACCGGGGCCAGTTCCAGAATCACACTAGTGGTGACAATGCTCCCCATTACGTAGAGGGGGATGGTTCCTGTGAACTGATAGCCCCCCTGCTGACTGGTGACGATTCCAGCCAGGATCGCCGTAATAATCACAATGGGGACGCTTTGGATGCCCATCACGTAGATCTGCCTCATGGTTTCCCGATAGGAGACCCTAAGGCGGACCAGGTCGTAGATGACCTGCCATAGCAGCAGAGTCAGTTGGCCGGCGTGCTCCGTGACGGTCCGACTGGTGCGGCCAATGGTTTCGACGAATCTTCTGGGAATGTTGAGGAGTTTCAGTCCCCCTCCGGATTCCCTGCCTGTTTTCACGCCTTCCTCCAGCGAAAAAAAACGGCCGCAACCGCATCCCGACTCCACGGTGGCCGACCTGATGGGAAACCCATCAACCATCAACCATCGCCCCTACCCCTTCTCAACGCAACCCGTAATCCGATCCTTCGGTTTGCCTTTCAACCCGCGCGGTCATAGAGTCCCGGGGCCCCAGTCCACTTTTCCGCAGGAGTTCCCTTTCATGTCTGGTCTTTTCGGTCATTTCTCTCCGCCCCACACCCGTCGGTTTCAAGGTGTCTGGCGTCTCGGGATCCTTGCCCTTTTGACTGTTGTAGCCCAGACACCACCGAGACCAGCGAACGCTCAGGAGGGGGCCAAAGACGTTGAGATCACCAACCTGGCCGACCATCCGAAAATTCAGGAAGCCTTCCGGATCATCGAAGCTCAGGACGCCAGGATTCAGGATGAGTTGGTCTTCCTGACGGAAATCCCGGCGCCTCCCTTCCTGGAAGCGGAACGAGCCCGGGCCTTTGGCGAGATGCTGGAGGGGGTGGGCGCCGACTCGGTCAAGATGGATGAGGCGGGGAATGTTCTCGCTTTTCGTCGAGGTCGTGTGGGGGCGAGAACGGTGGTCCTGGGGGCTCACCTCGACACGGTGTTCCCTGAAGGCACCGACGTGACGGTGGAGAGGCGGGGAGATACTCTCTTCGCCCCTGGGGTTGGCGACGACACCCGGGGCCTGGTGGTTGTTTTGGCGGTACTCAGGGCCCTGGCCGATGCCGAAATCACCACAGACGCCAATCTGATTTTTCTGGGGAGCGTGGGTGAGGAGGGACTCGGGGACCTGAAGGGCGTGAAGCACTTCTTCCGTGACGGTGGCCCCCGAACCGATGCTTTCATCGAGGTCGACGGTGGGGGCATGGCCGGGCAGGTTAGCATGGCCCTCGGATCGGTCCGGTATCGGGTCACCTACTTGGGCGAGGGCGGACATTCATGGGGCGCTTTTGGGCTGGCGAACCCTGCCCACGCTCTGGGGCGTGCCATTGGGCATTTTTCCATCGCAGCCGACGCCCTGACCCAGACTGGTCCACGGACCAGCTTTAATGTGGGCCGTATCGGGGGAGGAACTTCCATCAACTCCATCCCATTCGAAGCGTGGATGGAGGTGGATATGCGGTCGGAGAGTCCGGAGAGCCTTGGTGAAATCGAGAAGGTTCTCCTCCGGGCCGTGGAACTTGGACTGGAAGAGGAAAACGAGTTCCGGCGGGATGGCCCGGCCCTCCGAGTTGAGGCGGACCGGATCGGGGCCCGGCCTTCTGGGGAGGTGGATCCCTCCACACCACTGATTCAGCGGGCCCTGTCTGCCGCCCGCTATTTCGATGAGGAGCCCTACCTGTCCCGATCGTCCACGAACTCAAATATCCCCATCTCGCTGGGGATCCCGGCCGTCACCATTGGTCGAGGCGGCTCTGGGGGCCAGAACCATTCCCCTGACGAGTGGTGGGTGAACGAGGACGGCCACAAAGCCGTCCAGCGGGCCCTTCTGCTCCTCGTGGCTGAGGCAGGTTTTTCCGGCTGAGTCAGACCGCCCCTACTACACCCAGCCCTTCTTCCGGAAATCCCGGAGAGTCTCGGCGTGCCTCTCCATCTCCTCCGCCAGGCCCAGGGAGCACCTGTTGAAGTCAAGCATGGGTGGGAACGGTCGGCCTACCCTGATCCCGGCATCCCGCATCCGATTGATGTATTGGCGGAGGTCTCCGGAGATCCGGTGCATCACAAAGTTGGTGTGGGAGGGTAGGTACTCCAGTCCTAGCTCATCGAACACCCCATAGGCGATCCGCCTGCTCTGGGCGTTTGCGGCAACGCTCTTCTGGATCCAACCCTTGTCCTTCAGGGCGGCCAATCCGGCGACCAGAGCCAGGTGGTTGCAATTCGTCCCGGCCGCAAAGGCCTGAATGGACCGGGCAGTGTCCGGATGGGCGATGGCATAACCCAGGCGGATCCCCGCCATCCCATAGACCTTTGAGAAGGTTCTCGCTACCACAACGTTCGGTCGTTCGAATGCGAGCTTGTCCAGGGATCGGTACTCCCCTGAATCCACGAACTCGAAGTAGGCCTCGTCCACAAGGAAGTGGACGTTCTCTGGGGCCCGCTTGATAAGGCTCTCAACATCGTCCACGGAGGTCAGGGACCCTGTGGGGTTGTTGGGGTTGCAGACATACACAAGTACCGGGCCCGGTGCCGCCTTTGCAGCCTCCTCCATGGCGGTCAAGTCGTGGGAATGGTCCGGAAGGAGCGGGACAGGACGCAGGTCGATCCAGGGGTGGGGCTCGGAGTACTCAAAGACGTCCTCGAAGGTTGGCGTCGGAGCCACCAGCCTGAGATCGGGGTGGAGCTGGGCCTGAACACCCATTTGCAGGATCTCGGTAGATCCGTTCCCGAGGACGATCCCTTCGGACGGGACACCGTGGCGCTCCGCCACCGCCGCTCTCAACGCCTGTCTCGACGCACCCGGGTAACGGTTTCCGTCGCCGAGGCCTCCAATAATGGCCTCCGAGGAAGCGGGAGGAATGCCCAGCGGGTTCTCGTTCGAACTCAGTCGAATCGGGTCCCCCTCCTGTCGGAGTTGTCGAGGCGTGAGAAGGGCTTCGGCCCTAGCATGAAGCGGCAGAACCGCAGGGGCCCCGAGGGCAAGAAACGTGTTTCTGAAAAAAGTCCGTCGCTTCATGAATCCTCTCCTATATCTTCCTTCAAAAGCACCGGTCGATCCTACTGGAACGTGACGTTCCGAGCTGTGCTCAGGAATATCCCGTTGAACAAGAGGGGGAACGTTTCGTGGGTCTGTCCTCGGTACGTTACCTGCGGCCCGAACAGATAAAGAGTCCCCTCTCCCACATCGGCCTCGGCCATGGCCACCCCACCTTCTAGGTGTTCCTGACCCCAGGCCCACCCACTCCGGAGAGGGGTCGCGTCCTCGAACACGGCCAGGGGGTGCATGCCCTGCCCTGCCGGATCCAGGTCAAAAACCGGGCTCCGGGCGAAGTTGACGATGAATTGGTCTTTCATGCCGTGAGTGATGGGAGCGTCGCTCTGGAGGGTCACCTCCAGGAGTGATCCAGGCACAAAGAACTCCTCCGGGCGGAGGGGCACTTCGGCACCATCGACGAGGAAGTCCTTCATGGGAAGACCCAGGTGGTAGCCCAGGCTGGTGGAGCCCTCGAGGGTAATGATGGTACCGCCTTCCTCCAGGAATGCCCGGAGCTGAGGCACGGTGACATCGCTGCTCACGCTTCCCATTCGATCCCGGTATTCGGCAGGAATGCTCTCTGGATCAATGGCTCCACCCCCACCTCCATACCGCCCCCCGCCTCCGGGCCGGAGAGCAGGGATCGCCCCGTCCGGGAAAATCAGGACGTCGAAATCCTCAGCCAGGTCCCCGGCGTCCAACTGGGGAGGGAAGACCAGCTCAAAGTCCATTCCGAACTCGTCCAGGATGAATCGGACCCAACCCGATGGCATGGAGCCACCATAGCGATCCCAAAGGCCGATTCTGGGCTTGGCCAGTTTCATGGCGGACCCCCGGGGTTCCTCCGCCGCACCGACGAAAGTGAGGCCCAGCTCCTGGGCCAAAGGCTCGAGCGTGCTCCTCATAGAAGAGCTTCCGGGAATCCAGAAAGTGCCCTCGGGGTAGGTCTTGCCCCCGCTGGTGAAGGTCTCTCCAAGCCAAAATACCTCGGACCCCTGGGCCAGGAGGGAGAATACCGCTGAGAAGGCATTGTTGACCTCATGGCTGAGAAGGAACCCTTCAGGGGATCCGCTCTCACCTACAACCACACCCGGCGGTACTGGGAGAACATCGGCGACCTCGACAAACGGGCCGCTGAAGTCACTCAGGATCCGGTCTGCTTTCACACCCATCTGATAGGTGAGGGTCCAGCCCGTGGCATCGTAAGGCGGAATGGGAGGTCCGCCCGGATATGCGAAATCGTTCGGATGATCCTGAGACTCGAACATGTCCAGGACGTGTGGCCTGTATGCCTGGTCTGTCTTCACTACCAGGGATCCCTCCGGATACCGGGTTCCTTCAACCATGAACTCCCGGGTGGCCCTTTGAACCGATACCCCGTTCTTGATGAGGGTATTGGCAAAATGAACCGCCGTGGGGAAATCGGTCTGATCAGCCGGGATCACAAAACCCCGAGGGTCCTTATTCTTGGGATCCTTCAGAAACCGGTTGTAATCCTCCACCGTTCCCGACGCATCCATTCCGCCGAGTTCGTCAGCTGCGGCGTAAAGGTTCGACGGCCGCACCGTCCAGGAGTCCTGGCTCCCCTTGTTGATGGAGTTCTTTCCCATCCTCCAGATGTTGAAGAGGAGAAGGTCTTTGTTCCGGGAGGCATAGTCCATCACTGCCCAGTTGGCGGTCTGGGAGTATTCGATGACCGTTCGGAAGAGCAGTTCCCCTGGTTCCACCGGAAGCGGAAGGTCGGTGGTCGCGAGCTGACGCTGGGGAATGAAGGGAATCTCCTGGGGATTCGGTCCGCCTCGGATTTCGGTCAGGAGTCCGATGCTGTTGTGGTAATAGGGTGTGGTCCGGAGCCCACCGTTCCACCAGATGGAGTAGCCAGCGCCGCCACGCATGGTCGTCCCCCCCTTCCCCTCCTGTACGAAGCGATGGTGCATCGCCGTCCCCACCTGCTCCAGGGTGGTCATGATCAGGGGATCGAGAAAGTGGTTGGGTGGATTTCGGAAGGGTGGCGCGAACATGATGGTGCCCTGGGGGCCCGTCTGGTGGTGGTTGTAGATGATCTGAGGAAACCACTCCCGGTATTGGACCCGGAGCATGTTGGTGGTCTCCTCCAAATTCCCCATATAGAAGTCCCGGTTGTTGTCGTGCCCCGCATAGTGGTGGTACAGAACCGGGAGGCCTCCAGAGTCTCTTTCCTCCGGGGCAATCCCCTTGTCGTCGTTTCGGTGGTACCAGTTGGAGACCAACTCCATACCGTCCGGATTGCATTGGACAGCCAGAATGATCAGGTCATCCAGGAGACGGAGGGTTTCGGGGTTCGTAGCGCTCGTCAGGCGATATACCAACTCCAAGAGTTGCTGGGCACCCACGACCTCGGTGGCATGAAGGCCCCCATCGATCCAAACTACGGCTTTCCCTTCTTGAGCAAGCGTTCGCGCCTCGGCCTCCGACACGTCCTCAGCCATTGCCATTCGCCGGGCGATATCTTTGTAGTGTGAGAGGTCCCGGTGGTTTTCAGGTGAAGTGAGAATGGCCATGAGCTGGGGCCGCCCCTCTTCCGTCCATCCGATGGTATCCAGGACCATTCGGTCGGATTCCCCTGCCAGTTGCTCCCAGTATCCCTCAAGCCCGGTGTAGTTCACCAACTCATAGTTGGCTCCTACCCGGTGCCCGAACTGCTCTTCGGGAGTGGTTACCTGAGCTGGAAGAAAGGAAGGAAGAATATAGAGAAGCAGAGCGGGAGTGCAGGCGGAGAGGAATCGACGGAACCTGGGCATAAAACCTCTTCTCACAAAAAGCGTCGGGTGCAGGATGGAGCGGCCTGGGCCCGAAGAATCCAAGGGCGGCCCGCTCCGGTCTAGGGTGATCTTCAGGAGGGAAAGCCGTCCCGTCAACAACGGACCCCTGACCACCCCCCGTTTCGGAGTCCTGGAAACCCTCCCAATGGCCCTGGCTCCACCTCAAAAGGTTTTGGCTGGAAACTGATTTCCGAGTCCCCCCTTTTTCCCGGCAAAGACCTTTTCTATGTTCCGGCCCCCGAGGTTGATTGCCCCGGGACCGAACCCACATCAATACGAAACCGATCGGCTAACCCGAAGCTGCAAAGGAGTGTACCAATGGCGGTGCGAGTCGCGAGTGCAGAGTGGAAAGGAAACCTGCCCAAGGGTAGTGGCACCCTGGAGACTGAAACCGGTGCCGTAAAAGGGAATTACAGTTTCGCGTCCCGATTTGAAGAGGGAGCTGGGACCAATCCAGAGGAGTTGATTGCTGCAGCTCACGCGGGTTGCTTTTCAATGGCTTTCGCCAACGGTTTGGCCAAGGCAGGGTTTGATCCGGTCAGCGTCCGGACTACGGCTAACGCCTATCTGGAGAAGGGCCCGGAAGGCTTCGGGATCTCGAGGATCGAGTTGGTGTGTGTCGCAAACGTTCCGGGCATCGATGACGCCGCATTTCAGGAACAGGCCCAGGGAGCAAAGGTCGGCTGTCCGATTTCCAGGGCCCTTTCGGCTACGCCCATTGAACTGACCGCTACCCTGGAGGGGTAACCCCTACCCAATAAAGTCAGCCCCGGGAGAGGTCACTCTCCCGGGGCTTTCTTGTCTTCCCGGCCCTTGGACAGGAACCGCACGGGGGGGTACAGACTTGTCTTGAGTGGGTTAGCCGTCGATAATCTGGTCATGCTATATCAGCTGCTGGGCATCGTAGGGCTCTCCCTGGGAATCTCGTTCCTCTGTTCGATTCTGGAAGCCGTCATCCTTTCAATGAGCCAGGGGTATGTCCATGTCCTCCGGGACCGGGGCTCGAAGGCCGGGGAGATCCTCCACCGGATGCAACAGCAGGTCGACGAGCCAATCGCAGCTATTTTGGCCTTGAACACCATCGCCAACACCTTCGGCGCAGCCCTGGGTGCGGCCCTTGCTTACAGGATCTGGGGGCAAGCCTCCACGGCCATATTCTCCGCCGGGCTTACTCTGGCCATCCTCCTTTTTTCTGAGATTCTGCCGAAGACCCTGGGGGCCACACTCTGGCCGAAGCTGGCTCCCGCCTCGGCCTATGTGCTCCGGGCCCTGATCTTCATCACCAAGCCTGTCATCATCCCACTCAACTTCTACTCTCGGCTGATCACCTCCGGAAAAGGGAGGCCTAGCACGGTAAGTCGTTCCGAAATCCGAGTTCTGGCCCGGATCGGACGAACGGAAGGAGCTCTGGACGAAGACGAGTGGCGGGTGGTGAGCAGCATGATGACGTTGGATGAGGTCCCTGTGGCGGAGGTCATGACACCCAGGACCGACATGATCGCCGTTCCGGTCACGGCTACCATTGAGGAAGCGATGGAGGTCATGCTGGAGGAGGGTCACCTCCGGCTGCCGGTTTTCGAGGAGAGTTTGGACAAAATTGTTGGAATCATCCTCGCCCGGGACCTCTGGAAAGCCGAGCGGGCCGGTGCCGAGGACCTCCAGAGTATTATTCGACCAATACAGTTTTGCCCGGCAACGAAGCCCGTGGACGACCTCATCGCCGAAATGAGGACAGAACGAATCAAGATGGTCATCGTTGTGGATGAGTTCGGCGGGACCGACGGTCTCGCGACGTTGGAAGATCTCCTGGAAGAGATCGTCGGGGAGATACAGGACGAACATGAGGCGGATGAGCCTGAGGAATTCTCAACCTTGGATTCAGGCGCCATCCGGGTTCTGGGCGGGGTTCCCATTAGAGAGGCCAACGAAACCCTCGGTTTCGACCTCCCAGACGACGACTATGACACCGTAGCCGGGTTCGTCTTTGGGCAGCTGAACAGAATTCCGCGCGTGGGTGACCGGGTCGATGTGGAGAACGGGTCTTTTCAGGTTCTCCGGATGAGCGGTCGCCGAATCGAATTCCTCCTCTTCACCCCAAAGGGGATCGAGTAGGTTTCCCCCCCCGTTCTTCAGACCAAAGCGCTCTCTCCAGCCCTAAGCGTCCTCTTCCATTTGCCGGGGGCGGATGGGAAGAGCGAATTCGATTCCCTCTTCAGCGAATTTCTTGAATAGCTCGATGTTGATGGCCTGCTGAACGTCCATGAAGGTGTCGTAGTCAGGGACCGTCATGTGGAACATGGTTTCCACATCGAGGGAGAAATCGCCAAACTTTTTGAAGTGGCATCGACCGAACCTGGTTTTTTCCTGCCTCTCCACGATCTCCTTCAC
>CAYOVN010000102.1:0-12708 GCA_964407425.1 uncultured Gemmatimonadaceae bacterium | reverse complement strand
ACAGGAAGGGCCCGGAGGGAATCCAGCGGGCCCTTCTTACGATGCTTCTTCTGCCTGACTAGCCTCTCACCACCGAGTGGTCGGCGACGCTCAACGATCCGTCGAAACCCCTTATGGATGAATGACCTCCGATAATGGAGTCCCGGAGCACAGAGTTCTCGATAACAGCCCCGGGACCAATGATGCACCTCCGGAGTGAGGAGTTCACAATGCGGGCTCCGGCTTCGATGGTCACGTTGGACCCCAAAGTACTCCCCTCCAATGTCACCCCGTCCTCGATTCGGATGTGCTCTCCCAACACCGTTGCCTCCACTAACACCGACGGCGCCACCCCGCCCCGAGTCGTGCGAAGAAGATGCTCGTTGGTTCCAAGGAGGGTGTCCGGCTTTCCGCAGTCGTACCAACCCTCCACCGGGGCCGTAAGGAGTTTGGAGCCCTGGTCCACCATGTACTGGAAGGCGTCGGTGAGATAAAACTCCCCGGAGGGTCCCGGGGGGCTGTTCAGCGCCTCATCGATCCCCTTGAAGAGAAGTTCGTGATCTCTGATGTAGTACAAACCGATGTTGGCCAGCTTCGAAATCGGATCCTTGGGCTTTTCGATGATCCTCGTCATTGCCCCATCTTCGTCCGTTACGATGACTCCGAACCGCTGATAGTCTTCGACCTCCTTGGCCCAGATCACCCCGGACCACTCGGAGGACAGGCTTTTAACCATGGAAAGGTCGGCATCAAAAAGCGTGTCGACGAAAAGGATCAGCATCTCGTCATCGATATAGGGCTCGGCCAGTTTTACGGCCCCGGCCGTACCGTCCTGTACCTCCTGCACCACATACTGGGGCCGGATATCCGGGTACTCCGTCGCCATGTATTCTTTGACCACATCCCCAAGGTACCCGATGACAAAAACGATCTCCTCGATGCCGAGTTCCTGAAGGTCGTCGAGGATGTAGCTCATCACCGGTTTTCCACCCACGCGGAGAAGAGGTTTGGGTGTGATGTATGTATGGGGCCGGAGCCGGGTTCCCTTTCCGGCCAAGGGAATCACTGCCTTCATGATGTTTACTCGTGTTGTGGGGTTTGATACGGTGCGAGTCTGTACACTCGGGCCAGAGTATATAGAGGCGGGGCGTAGGGAGCAAACAGGGGCGCCACAACGTACACATTGTATATTGTCTCAGTTTCCACTGGGATCTGACCTGCGCCAGGAGCCGTATACCATGTTCAGTTCGCCAAAGATGAGCCTTTCCTGCTCTTGGAGAGCCTTCCTTCCCGCCGCTCTGGTGCTCCTTTCGTCATGCGCCCCCGCTGTGGCCCAAACAGGCCTTCCTCCCTCTCCCCGGCCCAGGAACCAGGATCAGGGCACGATCCGGGTTACGGGACAAGCCAATATCTCGGTGCCGGCAGATCTGGTGAGGATCGGATTCAGCGTGGAGACAGAAGCTCCCTCGGCCGGAGAGGCCACGGAGGAGAATGCGAGGCTGATGGAAGCTGTGGTGGCTGCTGTAAGGGGATCGGACATCCAGGGCCTCGACCTGGAAACCTATGGCTACAACCTCAGGCCGGAATATGAGGTCGTCCGGGACGGGAGTGGGACACGAACTATTTCCGGGTACCGGGTCCAGAACAACCTCCGGGTCACATTGCCGGATGTGGATGCCGCCGGGCAGATTCTCGACCTGGCCGTCACGGCCGGAGCCAACCGGGTGGCCAATCTTCAGTTCGAAGCTTCCGACACCAAAGCCGCCAGGATGGAAGCCCTCCGACTTGCCGTCCTGAACGCCCGGGAACAGGCTGATGCCATCGCCTCAGCCATGGGCGTCGGCTTGGGAATCGCTCTGGAGGTCCAGGGCGGAGTCAGCGCGCCAAACCCTAGAGCCCCAGCTGGAATCATGCTTCGAGCAACCGCCGAAGCCACCACACCAGTTGAAGCCGGGGACCAGATGGTGGCCGCGTCCGTAACCGTCACTTTCCGCATTCTGGAGGGTGGTTCTTGAGCTTCACGAAGCTCCGGGCCGCTCTTATGGAGTACCAGGCCCTTACCCAACCACACCACCCCGATGAGGACCTTCGGGGCCGAACCTACTCCATTCCATTTGCCCAGGTCTGGAGTGCCACCGAAAGCTTGGCCGCCGGAGAGCTCAGGGGTTGGACCACGATGATGGCCGATGAGGATCAGGGCCTTCTCCGGGCCGAATGCCAGGGAATCCTGGCCCGTTCTTCGGACGAAGTGGAGGTTCGGATCTCCCTCGACGAGAATGGACAAACCCGCGTGGACATGTCCTCCACCTCGAAGGCGGGAAGGGGTGATTGGGGGCGAAACGCCAGGCGGATCAAGAGATTTTTCCGGGCCCTGGACCGGCGGGTGAAGGCAGGGCCGGGAAAGATCATCGATCCGACAGTGCCTCTGATTCCGGCTGGCCTCCTTCTCCTTGCGGCCCTGTCGGGATGCGCCGAACCGGAGGGGGCCACAAGCCAGGACGAGGTCACGGCAGCCGATTCCGTTCTCACCCCCCGAAACTTCCGGGCTCGAAGCTACGAAAGGTTTATCACGTTCCTGGCCTTCCAGGAGGACAGCACCTTGCTGGTGCCTTTTTCTTTTTCTGCCCAGACGGAGCCGGAGGGGGTCCATCGTCAGACCAGGGGATGGCTGGCCAGGGGAGGTACATGGGATCCGTTTCTGGAGCAGGAATGGACGGGGCCCAGCAACGCGGCCCCTTGGCGAATCCTCCCACATGGGCCCCTCCGCCTGGTTGTCGGAGAGGGTGACGCCCTGGAAACCGTCTTCTTCCAGGAGGTAGGGCGGGATCTGGAGCTTCGGCTCGGTGAACTCCTCGTGGAATGGCCCGGGCAGAGAGCCCAGATCTTTCGGGTGCATCGCGGCACGGTTGTTCTTTCGGATCAAAACCTGGAGGGCTATCTCCTGGACATGAGCCGAGCCTGGGCGACCGAGGAGAATCCCCCCGGCGATTGGGGCATTCTTCTTTCTGGAGACTCCCTCCAGGTCGTCCTGGAAGACCAAGGGCCGGACTCCGGTCCAGGTGGTGGTGACTTTTCTGTCTGGGCCCGGGTCAGTTTTCTCGACCGGCGGTGGACGGGCATCCAGGCTGTCTGGTCGGAGGTCAGGTCTTTTGAGCCTGCCCGCCGGGACGTGCCCATGAGTTGGGAGATTCTATCGGCCGAGGGGGATCTGGAGGGGACCTTAGCTGTCCTGGACCCCTTCCTCGAAGCAGGAGAAGGAGAAGGACCCATGCTGCCAGTGGAAGCCTTGTTCCCGGTGTCGGGAACCCTGACCTTCGGGGGTGGAAGCTACCCCGTACGAGGTCTCATCCGTCACAAGCAGCACTGACCGTGTCTGAACAGGCACTTCAAGCGATTCTGACCATTATTTTTGGCGCCCTGGCCGGTGGTTTAACCAACACCGTTGCCGTGTGGATGCTCTTCCATCCCTATGAACCCCCAACACTCTTTGGGCGTCGCCTAACCCTCTTCCAGGGCGCTATTCCAAAGAACCAGGCCCGTCTTGCCGCAGCGGTGGGAAAAACGGTGGGCAGTCGGCTTCTCACTGAAGACGACCTCACCGAAACCTTCGCTGACAGAGAATTCCGGGGAGCCTTCGACGACCGGCTATCCCACTTCCTGAGTGTGATGCTTCAGGAAGAGAGAGGCTCCGTCAGGGAGATGCTCCCGCCCCCGGTCATGGAGGAGCTGGAGTCCATCCTGGATGACGCCATCGGCCTCGGGATGGAGCGTTTCGGTGCCTATCTGGCTTCCGACGCTTTCGAACACTTCATGGAGGGTGGGGCCAAGGGGATTCTGGACGCCGTCGCCGACGAGCCGGTCTCCGGCATTCTCACCCCGGCCCGGGAAGCGGCCCTGGCCGAAACGGTGGGTGGCTGGCTGGAAGGGGCGGTGGAGAGCGAGGGCTTCGAGGGGACTATTAAGGATTACGTGGAGCGGGCAGTCGCGACCCTCCTGGAGCCCGATAAGACGTTTCAGGAGGTCCTTCCTCTTGGGCTGGTCGGCACGGTGGAAAGGGCCATTGCCTCCTATCTGCCTCTGGCATTGAAGAGGCTGGGGGGACTCCTGGAGGACCCGGAGGCCAGAAGTCGATTCGAGCGCACTCTCCACGAGCTGTTCCACCGCATCCTCAGGGATCTGAATTTCTACCAGCGCGTGGTGGCTCGCCTCATCGTTACCGAGGAGGCCGTAGACAAGGTCCTGGACACCATCGAACAGGAAGGTGCCGAGCGGCTCTCGATGATGCTCAGGGAAAAGGCCATGCAAGACGCTATGGCCAAGGGCGTAAACGACGCCATCGTGGATTTTCTCAGGCGGCCGGTGGTGTCGGTTCTGGGCGGCGTTGACGACCCCAATGTTCAGGAAGCTCAAGCCACGGTCACGGGTTGGGCGGTGGGCGTGGCCCGGGACCCAGCCACTCGAGGATTTCTCGTCGAGAAGCTGGAAGCTGCATTGGACAAGGTCGGGGATCGCACCTGGGGCGAGGTTCTGGAGAAGGTTCCCGCCGAAACTCTCTCCCGCTGGCTGGTGGCGGCGGCAAGGAGTGAAGCGGCCCAGACCCTGTTCCGCCGTTGGGCGGAACGGACGGCCGACTCCCTCCTCGACAAGCCTATCGGTAAGCCCGCCGACTGGCTCCCTCCCGAAGCACCCCAGCGCATCGAAGGGGCCATCGGCGACCCCCTCTGGGAGTGGCTCCAGACACAGGTCCCGGATGTGGTCCACCGCATCAACGTCGCAGGTCGGGTTGAGGAAAAGGTACTGAACTTCCCAACCGTGAAAATGGAGGAGCTGGTCAAGCGAGTCACCGACCGGGAAATGAAGCTCATCGTCCGGTTGGGATATGTGCTGGGGGCATTTGTGGGGGGGGTGCTGGTGGTGATGAACCGCCTTTGGGGATAAAATGTGGTCTGATGTCTCTGAGGCTCCGGGCGTCTTGGGCCAGTAACTTCACCTTTTCTGGTTGGATGCCATACATGTTTAGGAAATCTCTATTTCGGTTTGTCGGGCCCTTCTGTGTCCTCCTCATGGTTGGCTGCTCCTCCGCGGAGTTCTCCACTCCTCTGGAGATGGCGGAGGGGGACGTTCTCACCTCCTACGACGATATGATGGCGTTCTTCGGCCGGCTTGAAGCGGAAACCGGCGCGTTCACCATCGAACCCATCGGGACCTCGTCGGAGGGCCGAAGCCTTGTGGCTCTTCATTTTTCCGGCGAGGAGGGGGTAGATCCATCGGAGAAACTCAAAGTCCTGATCTATGCCCAACAACACGGGAATGAACCGTCTGGAAAAGAGGCGGCCATCGCTCTGACCCGGGACATCGCCACAGGGGAATTCACCGATTTCCTCTCGGCGGTGGACTTCTATCTGATTCCCCAGATCAACCCCGATGGTTCGGAAATGGAGCAGCGGCGAAACGCCTCGGAGAACGATCTGAATCGGGATCACATCGCCCTCTTTACCCCGGAGGTGCTAGCCCTTCACACCTTCTTCAACCAGCTCCAACCCGACGTGACGCTGGATGTCCATGAATATGGCTTCGCCAGCTCATCCTGGGTGGACGCCGGCTTCCACAAAAACTTCGGTCAACAGATCGGGGCCATCTCCAATGCGAACATGTCTCTGGAGCTGAGAACATACGCATGGGACCGTGTGATTCCCGAGATGGAGCGGGAGCTCGAGCCGAAGAATGTCGTTCTCCGCCGTTACCTGGTTACGGATGGCCCGGAGGCCCGTTTCCGGTACAGCACCGCAGCCCTGAACGATGGCCGAAACAGCATGGGGATCTACCACTCCCTCTCCTTCTTGATCGAGGGCCGAAACGGACTCAACGTGGAATCCGAGATCAGGGAGCGTGCTCGCCAACAACTGGAGACCATCAAGTCCTTCGTGGGCTTTTTCAGTCGGAATGCGTCAGAGGTCCGTGAAATGGTGGCCAAAGAAAAGGCGGCCCTCACCGGCGGTGGCGTTCCGGCAGATGTGTCCCTGGTGATGGACTACGTACCCGACCCCTCCCGGCCCACCGTTTCAGTTGGTGTCATCGATCTGGAGACCGGCCAGGAACAGGAATTGGTCATTGAGAATTTCCACCCTCAGGTCCAATCCACCCTCAACGTTCGGCGCCCCCTGGGATACGTCGTCCCGGCTGGCCTGACGGAAGTCATCGGGGTCCTTGAACGGCACGGCATCGAGATGACCAAAGTCGAAACGGCTACTCCGGCGACGCTGGAAGGCTATCGGATCGACGCAGTGACAACGATCACGAAAGAGGACAAGGACTTTCTGGATGTTGCAGTGACGGCCAGGCGCTCCGAGGCCCAGATTCAGGAAGGGGACTTTATCGTACTCTGCGCCCAGCCGGCCACGAACCTCATCGTGACCCTCCTGGAGCCCCAGTCCCAGTGGGGCCTAGCCCCCCTCCCCGAATTCGTCTCCCTGCTGACGGTAGGATCCGAGTACCCGATCAAACGGATCATCGACCTGCCCAAGTAAACGGAGCGATTAGGAGTCATTCTCTCCCAGGCTGACCGCACTCCCGGTTGTCCCGCTACCGGGTAGGGCTCCGGCCCGTAGCCAGCAACGCGAAATCCCCAAAAGAACATGATAGGGAGGTTTGTGGGGATTTGACGGCCCTGGAGGCGGTCAAATCCCCAGGGAACGCCGGCAGCACCTATTCCGTGGGGAATTGACAGCCCTCAGGGCGGTCAAACCGGAATTAAAACCAAACCAAAGACATTTTGGGGATTTGACGTCAGGACCGCACCCCCCGTGGGCCCACCAACGGACAAGGCTCCGGCCCCCTCCGGTTCCCCCCTCAACTTAGCACACGTAGTGTGAATCGTTCGGGGAAACGGAGGGGGCCGGAGCCTTTGCCTATCCTATTGGTCTTTCTTCTCGGAGTCCGGCGCAGCAAGGTTGAACAGCCCCGAAGACGTGTCTCGAGCCCGCCGGCGGACATGGGACGAGCGCTCCTGGGTATTTCTCAACCACCCCAGAGGAGTAAAGTGGGTCTTCACCCCCCGGCTGTACCCATCCTCGTCCAGTGCCTCGTCGAGCTCATCTTCGTCGTGGCGGTAGCCCCCGGAAGAGCCAAAATAGAGGCCGATGGCGAGGGCCATGACCGCGCCCAAGATCTTCAGAAACAGCACGGAATTACCTCACGCCTTCTGGAAGGTCTCTGCGACAATCATGCCGAGGCCAACCATTAGGATGATGGCGACGGCATTCGTTCCCACAGCCACCATCCCCACCACCGTCCAGAAAACCGCATGGACAAACACGTATCCGCCAGGTACCAACGCTCTCATATAACCCTCGGGGTCGTACGTTCTCAGAATTCGATCAATCCGGGTCCAGCGGACCCACGCCATCCGAATCCGGTGTTTGGTGGTCTTCGACCCGCTTCCGTGCTTCCGCCAAATACCCCGGTTCGAGTCGAAGGAGCCCGGAGATCTTCCTCATGAGGTAGTCTTCACGGCTGGCCAATTCACCGTCCGAGTAGACCAAACCCCACATAGCCTCGGCAAGAACCATCTTCTGGCCAAGAGAATAGTGCTCAGCCACCAGATTTGTGAAGGTCCAGAGATCCACCGCTTCCTGGCGTTGCAGCTCTGCCAAACGGATCAACTCGCCAGCCTGGTCGACATCCAACCCGAATTGGCGCCGGATGGCGCCTTCCAGGTGAACCCGCTCATCCTCCGTGAACTCATCGTCGGCATAAGCCAGTTCCAGAAGAAGAGCACAAGCCGCCAAACGAAGATCGGCAGGGGCAGTTTCAACCTCCTGCTCCTTCTCTGCCATATTCGTCAGAAAAAATTGTTTGATGGAATCCATCATGAAAGAACGCCCTCTACCATTATGCCATCCCCAAAGCCGTTTCCTCCTTTGCGCGTGCCCATTTTCCTTCTCAGGCACCAGCACCTCGTCCAACATCTTCTCACCTGCGTCATTGGAAGTCCAGAGCGCGTACCTTTCGCACCCCCGCCCGCAATGGTAAAACCACTGCCAGCCCCGTTAGGGTTGCGGCCCCTGCAATACCTAATACGAGGGGAAGAGAAGCGAAGTTACGCGCCGACTCGCCTGATGCGGTCAGAGAGAGGAAAGAGAAGACCGGCCAGGATTCCAGGAGAATGATGCCTGCCAGATAAGCCACCGCCGTCATCATAAAAAGAAGCCCACCGAAAGACGTAGGGATCTCCGCTACATTCTCCGTCTCATAGTTCGGGAAAAGAGCCCCGAACCCCAACGCCATGGCAGTAAGAGCGAAGGTCGCCATGACCATGGTCCCCGTGGAAAGGGCGAATATGAAAGGGGACACCTCGAGGATCAGGTTGGTAGTGACAATCAGGGGCAGTGCCACCAGGAGCAGTGGGATGGTCCCGACCCAGTATTTTGACCAAAACAGGGACTTTACATCCAGGGGCGAAGATCGGAGGAGCCACATCATCCTCCCCTCCAAGGACATGGCCGGGAAAACGAAACGAGCTGAGATGGCGGCAACCACGAAACCGGCAAGGCCAAGGTTCAGGAACGAAACCACATTGATCAGGAAGAAGGACAGGCGCTCGCCGGTGTAAAGGGGCAGGACCTTAATGTTGTAGACGTAAACAACAACCAGCACTCCCAGAAGAATGAGTTGGGACCATTGGGTGGAATCGCGGAAAAAGACCTTTATTTCCTTCGAAATAAGAACCCGGGTCCGGACCGGCACAAATCGAAACACCCGGTTCATCCACAGCGATCTGGATTGATGTTTCCTCCTGTTTGCCCCTTCCTGAGCCTTGCTGAAACCGGTCGCATAGTATCGGAGGTGGAGCCACGCCCCACCGACGACGAAGGCTGCCGCCGTCGAGAGGAGGAGGAAAAACGGGAAGGGGTCGAAGATTCCGTTCAGGTGGGACATCAGGGCTGATGTGGCCCATTCGTTCGGGAGCCAGACCGAGGAAGGTGTCCGCAGGACCGCCATAAAATCCACCAGGTCCCGGAACTCCTCAGGCCGGACCAGGCGTTCCGGCCTGAGGAACCTGAACAAAGCCACCATGGCTGCGGCAGCAAAAAGGCCGATGAGCGCCAGCAGGTCCCGGGCCCGGCGAGCCGGAAACACATTTACCAGAAACAGTGTGACCGTTGCCCCCACCACAGCCGGAAGGACCAGGAAGGGGACCATCACGGCCACGACCAGGAGATAGAAGAGGGGGTCCGCTCGATAGGCGAATCCGTAAGCCATAAAGAGAGGGACCGCCATGAGGCCCACCATCCAGGACGAGTTCAGGATGGTTTCCGTCAACCGCGCCCCGTAGATCTGGAGAGGATCCGTGGGAGAGGCCATGAGGAGTTCGAGATCCCGGGACAAGAAGAAGGTGGAGAGAGATGTGATGACGTTTGAGAGGAGGAGGATCCCCAGGAAAGTGAGAAGGGCAATTCCGAGGAGTTTCGCGGCAAGGAGATCACCGATCCCCTGAGTATTCCTGAAGTAGAGGAGCATTCGCCAAATTATGGCGAAGACCATCGCCCAGAATATCAGTCCCACTGAGCCCAGCACCACGACCTTGAAGGACCGGCCTTTGCCCTTCCGCATTCCAGACAGTTTGCTCTGGACCTTGGGCCGAAGGAGCGACAGGGCCCCGACACTCCCGGGAGGGGGTCCCCTCACGAAGCCTCCCCGCCCTTCAGATTGGCCACCAGGTCGGCGGCCTCATCCCCTCCTGTAACCTTCAGGAAGATGGACTCCAAATCCGCCTCGCCAGCCTGGGCCTGGACTCGGAGGTCTTCCATGGTGCCCCGAGCGATGACCGTTCCTTCATGAATGATTGCGAGAAGGTCACAGAGGACCTCAACGACCTCCAGGGTATGAGAGGAGAGAAAAACCGTCCCTCCATTTTCCACATAGGTTCGGAGGAGGTCTTTGAGAATCCGGGCCGATCGAGGATCCAGGCCGACCATGGGCTCGTCGACAACGATGAGCTCCGGCTGGTGGATAAGGGCTGAACTGATCAGAAGCTTCTGCCGCATCCCATGGGAATAACTCTCGACCAGCTCGTCCTTCCACTGGGAGAGGTTGAAGAGATCCAGGAAGCGGTCGGCCCTCTTTTCCGATTCCTCCCCATCCCGTCCCCAGAGTCCTGCCACGAAGTGAAGAAACTCGCCCCCGGTAAGCTTCTCATACAGGTAGGGGCGGTCCGGGATATAGCCGATCCTCGATTTCGCCGTCTGGGGGAATTCGGCGAGATCGTCCCCTCCAATGAGAATCCGCCCGGCCGTGGGAAGGAGAACGCCTGCGATCATGCGAATGGTCGTGGTCTTCCCCGCACCATTCGGACCCAGGAACCCGAAGATCTTCCCTCGGGGAACAGAAAGATCCAGCTCTCGGACCGCCTGAAAATCCCCGTAACGCTTCGACACTCCTGAGAGTTCGAGCATGTTCTCTTCCCCTCTGAGGTTCGAGGGGGTCAGGTCGGCGGAAAGGTGCTGGGTGAGGCTTTTCCTCGGTGTCCTGATGGGATCATCCGGCATTTATCCGGCCTCCGAAGCTGCCACGTCAGGGAGAAGAACCTGAATCTCCAGGTTCCCAATGAGACGCAAGATTTCCACCTGCTGGGCCAAGCCTCCGATGACGAAACGAAGGTGTGCAGCATCAGCCGGGTATTGGCCGAAGGTGGGGTCCACAGCGACCCATTGGCCCAGCCAAACCTCCGGCCAGGCATGATAGAAAAAGGCGTCGTTCAGGTAGACGAGCCCCACCGCCGTCCGGGCCGGGAGGCCCAAGGCCCGGGCCATGGCCACAAAAAGAACTGTGTGTTCGTTGCAGTCACCTCTCTCCGCCTCCAGAACCTGTACCGCATTGGGAATCGAAAAGGTGACCTCTTTTTTCAGCATTCGGTTGATGCCCCGGGTGAGGCGCCATGTGATCCTCTTGGGGTCGTTGTGCCCGATATTTTGCCATTGAGCCAGCCTCTCAGCGGCCTGAATGATCCGTTCGTCGTCGCTCTGAATCAGGGGTTCGGGCTGGAGGTACTCCAGGAAGTCCATACGGGGGTACGGGAGTTCATCGAAGTCCGGTTCGATGGCATCCCACTCCTCCCTTTTGACGATCAGTGTGTCCCCGTTCAGGCGCTGTCGCCCTCCCTGTAGTTGAAACCCCTCAAGATCGACTCCGGACAGGAGGAACCGGAGTTCCTCGTAGTCCCGGACCTCGCCCAGGTCCACGTTGCTTTGGATCGCCGTGGAGAGAATCACATCGTCATCGAGAGGGGACCCCTCCAACCCCTGGAGGTCCTCCTGGGCCTGCCGGGCCAGCTCGTACTCCGTCTGCTCCATGGAGAATCCGAGAGGGCTCGAGGCACGGATAATCCTCCCATCCGCATCTACCCAACTCTCAACATTCACTCCTCCATAGACCTCTACTATCCGCCAGGCCGGAACGGAATCGAGATGAGCCACGGTCCACCGACCCGTATCCGGATTGAACTCCGCGCTATCCGGAACCGCGAGGGTGTCATGTTCGGTCACATGGACATCCACTGACCGGGTGGAGAGGGAGGACGGATCAAACACGGGGAACCGATGCCGACTGCCAACCTCCAACCCTTCGCCCATGGCGAGGCGAATGGGGAGTGCGGCCGAAAAGATAGGGGGCTGAGACAATCGTTGGGTCACGGTTTGCCGTGCCCCTCCGGCATCCAGTTCGACCTGCAGGAGGGTGTCCCCCTGGACGACACCCGTCGCAGAGTATCGGCCCACATCCGAGTCCAGGGAGAAGGAGAAATCCTTCATCACGAGGGCCGGGGTGAGATTTACCCGGGTCCGGACCACGGCGGTTCCGGTCTGGCCCAGGGCAGGGAGCTCCAGGGACAGAAGATCTTCGAGGAGAAACCCGCCCGGCACCGTGTCCAGCCGGGAATTGGCCAGGCCCACTGATCGATCTCCCAGACGGAGAGTGTAGAAGTTTACGCCCGGGGCCAGGGAAAGGGCCGCCTCAGTCAACCTCGCCACTTCAGGCTGGAAATACTCACGTCTGACGTGCCAGGCCGACATTCCGAACCAGACCAGAAGGATGCCCCAGGCGAGCAGCCTTCTACCAGTCGGTCTCATAGAGGGAATGACTCAGCCGTCCCGGTGAGAAAGACGGCTCAAGCTCCACTCCACGGCCCGGTCGAACACGTCCCTCTCATATTCTGTTCCCACCGCAACGGTCACTTCCCTCGGGCTCTCGGAGAACAGAAGGTGGTCGGCCAGGACCGGAATCATGACGGCAGCAGCCTCTTGAGCATCCAGGTTCCCCGCCCCGGTCCCCAGGGGGGGGAGGGCCAAGGATTCCATGCCCCACTCCTCCGCACGCCGCAATCCGTTCTTCAAGGCGGCCTGGACTCTCTCGGATGTGACGGGTTCTTCGGGGGACCGGAGAACGACATGGATCAGGAAGGCAGCGTCCAACTCTCCACCGGGGGTGATTACGGCCGCGCCCACCGGAAGGTCACCCATTGCCTGTAAGCGTTCTGTGACATCCAATCCAGCCCGGACCTCCAGCTCCCTGCTTTGGGTCGTATCAGGATCAAGGTCGGATGAGATCGATCGGAGAATGGCCTCCGCTTCCAAGTTGGCCAGCTCCGAAAGGAGAACTCGTATCATTGGGTAGTCAGCTCTCGCGCACGTTTATACATCTCTGATGCGTTTTCCGGGAGGTTCTTCTTGTCGA
>CAYOVN010000101.1:0-12826 GCA_964407425.1 uncultured Gemmatimonadaceae bacterium | reverse complement strand
CGAGTTCTCGGATCAAGCGAATGTTGCGATTTCTTTCCTCCAGTGCGGCCGAGGGTCTCGGATTCAGCCGGGCATCTCGTCCAGGTGGAATGAGCACCCTCACGGCTCGACCGTCACCCGTTGCCTGAGCCGCCTCGTAGACGCCCACCGCATCGTAGGCACCATCGGAAAGCCAGATGGTGAGGTCGCCTCGTCTTCGTAGGCCGGCCTCGTACTCACTCCAATTCCGTACCCGATATCGGGACTTCGCGTACTTGTACTGGCTCCGCTTCGGGTACTTCATGGGTGGTGACTCCGGGTCGGGGGCGTATCACCACCATCATGTGGCTAAACCCGGAGCCATGCATCAACGCCCCTGCAAGGCATCACAGGGTCCTTGAAATGCCTATCCTTAACCCTATTCCACCAGCGCCTCGACGGGATCGATCCGCGTAGCCCTTTGGGCCGGGAGAAGGCAGGCGACGAAACCGGTGACGGCCATCATCAAGCCCACACCAACCAGGACATAGGGGTCGGCGGGCTGAACCCCGTACAGAAGGCTCTGGATCAGGCGAACCAAGGCCAGGGATCCAAGAGCGCCCGCCAAGAGGCCGTAGGCGACGAGCTTCAGGCCCTGGCCAACGATCAAACGGAATACCTCCTGTGAGGAGCTTCCGATTGCGATCCTGATCCCCATTTCCCGGGTTCTCTGGGTCACGGTGTATGCCAGGGCACCGTAAATCCCCACCGTCGCGAGAAGGAGGGCCACACCGGAAAAAAGCATCAGAAGAAGCATGGGGGACCGTCGTTCCTGGAGAGAGTCATTGATACTCTCCTGAAGGGTTTCGACGCCAAATAGGGGCAGCTCTGGATCGATTCCGGCCACCACTCTCCGGGCGGGCTCAACAAGGGCCAATGGGTCCCCATCCGTCTTAATTACCAGGGTGAGGGAGCCTCGCCGCGCCTGGGAAAGGGGGAACCAGTACGATCCCACGAACTCGCTCTCCACCAAATTGTTTTGCCGGTGGGAACCCACCACGCCAACAATGGTGAAGAGGTTCTCTTCCTGATCCTCTTCCATCCCCGGAACCGATCCCCAGAGCATCCTCTTCCCAATGGGGCTTTCGCCCGGGAAGTACCGGTCAGCCAACCACTCGTCGATGATGATGACCTGACGGTCACCGGAGTCGTCCTGAAACTCGAAGGTCCTGCCCTCTTTGAGGGGGATTCCCAAGGCCTCGAAGTAATCGGTCCCCACCCAGTTCTGATAGGGCGAAAGGAAGGATTCCCCCGATTGGGGCACATACCCCTCCGGCATGATCACGCTGGAAGACCCGCTCCCGGAAAACGGGAGCATAGTCGTGATGCTTGCAACCTCGACGCCGGGAATGGCCCTAACCTGGCCGAGGAGTTCTCCGACGAACTCCCTCTGCCCCACCAGATCGGGGTATCTGGCCTCCGGAAGGGAAACGAACCCAGCTACGACTCCCGATGGATCGAAGCCGGGCTCCACTTCCAGGATCTCCTGGAAACTCCGAAGCATGAGGCCGGCACCGATGAGGAGAATGAAAGCGATCCCGACCTGGCTCACAACCAGGCCATTTCGCACATATATGGCCCGATGCCCGGCGGTGCCACTCCTGCTCTCTGCCCGAAACACGGTATTCAGATCCGAACGCATGACATGGAAGAGGGGAATCCCCCCAAAGAGGACACCCGCCCCCAGCCCCAGCAGTAGTGTGAAGGCGGCCACCACCCAATCCAAGGAAATATCTGCGCCCCTGGGCAATTCCTGAGCCCCTAGAGAGTTCAGAAGCTGAAGGCCGCCGAAACCCAGAAAAAGGCCCGCGGCACCCCCCAGGAGCCCCAACAAGACGGCTTCAGTAAGGAGCTGCCTGCCGAGTCTTGTGCGATTCGCCCCTAGAGCCAATCGGGTGGCGAGTTCCCGCATCCTTACGTTGGACCTGGCCAACATAAGATTGGCGATATTCACGCACCCAATGAGAAAAACGAAACCGACGCCGACCCAAAGCAAGAAAAGAGACGGGCGAACGTCCCTAAGCAGGTCATCCTTGAGGGGATGAATCTGTGTATGGTAGCCGACATCCTCCAAGATTTGGCGGGCGTCCGGCATCGGCCATTCATCAACCAGGCGGTTATTGAGGGCGGCGACCTGGCTCCGGGCCTGTTCGACACTGGCCCCCGGCGCCAACCGAGCCATCTGTTCGTAGTTGTTGCTGTGCCACTCCTCCACAGTCCTGCTGCTAGGCGGAAAGGGAATCGGCAGGAGAAAGCCCCTTGGTTCGTTGCTTCCGGGCAGCCTAAAGTCCTCAGGCAGGACCCCTATGATGGAAAAGGGAAGGCCATCAATCCGAAGATCCCGCCCCAGAACGTTCGGATCACCGCTATACCGGTCCTGCCAGTACTCATAACCCAAAATCACCTTCTGGTGGTTGCCAGGATCCATTTCCTCCCAGGAGAAATTTCTCCCGATAATGGGTTGGATCCGCAATACATCCAGAAAGGTGGAGGTGACTCGAAGACTCTGAGCCCGCTCGGCGCTCCCCGCCTCCCCTACGGTATTCCCCCATCCCTGGTACGAAGCGATCTCCTCCAAGGCTTCCATCTCGGCCCGACGGAAGAAGAAGTCGGGCCCTCCGGAAGAAGACCGCTCAGCCCCGGCCCCCGGGTAGGAATTAAAGAGGGTTACGAGGCGGTCCGGCTCTTCAAAAGCCAGTGGCTTAAGAAGGACCGAATTTACTACGCTGAAAATGGTGGCGTTGGCCCCGATACAAACGGCCAAGGTGAGGAGGACGGTGGCGCTGAACGCTTTTTCCTTCCAGAGCAGTTTCAGGCCGAACCGGATGTCGTGTAGGAGGGACTCCATCCTAGAGCATGTCCTGGAGCCAACTCAAAACCAACTTCGCTACTCGCCGAATGATCGTGATCATAACCTGCCTCTTCCTTTAGGGCGGAATTCGACTGAAGGCCCCTACGGAAGAGGGCAGGAGGAGGTTTCCCCAAAGGGTTCAGGGTGCAGGGTGGGTCAACTGCTGACTAAGATCCCAGAAGGCCTCTGCCAGGTTCTGGTCCCGGCCAACCCGGGAGGGGTCGACTCGTCGCCTTTTGTTGAAATACCGGCCGTGGATGGAAGGCCCAGGTTCTCCGGCCAAGAATGCGATGGCATCCCCCCCCACCGAACCCCGGCCCATGAGTGGTTTTAAAAGAACCATCAAGCGGCTGAGGGGATTCTGATTTTGATTCCAGATCCGGGTGGCCAGGACCCCGGGGTGCACGGAACAGACCGCAAGCTCGTCGGCCGAGTAGCGCCCGGCGAGGCCCGCGGTGAACAGAATGTTGGCGAGCTTTGAATCGGAGTAGGTCATCCACCCTTTGTATGGGCGCTCCCCTCTTAGAGCAGCCTCGAGGCCCCCGACCTCGAGCTTCGATCGCCGGTGAGCTTCGGAGCTGACATTGATCACTCGTCCCCGAGCCGCCAACAGTTGGGGAAGGAGCAGATGGGTCAGAAGGAAATGGGAGAGGTGGTTCACAGCCATGGTTTTTTCGAGCCCGTCCTCGGTTTTTTCCAAGTTGGCCCGATAAACCCCCGCGTTGTTCACCAGAACTCCGATCTCCGGAGTATCCCCGGCGAGGCGCTCACCAAGGGCTCGGACCTGCCCCAAGCTGGCCAAGTCAGCGATTTCGAGTTTCAACTCCGCATCTGGGACCTGAGCCTTGATTCGCTCTAGAGCATCTTCACCCCGGGCGCGGTCCCGGCAAACGAGAACCACGCCGACCCCGGAACCAGCCAGGAGGAGAGACGCCTCGAACCCCACCCCCGAGTTGGCACCCGTCACAACACATGTCTTCTTATTCATCCCGGCGTTCTCTCGGCAGGAGGTACACGATTGCATTCGATCCCAAGGAGCATTTCCGAGGGAAGCGACATCCCAGCAATCTTCCGAAAATGAACCCTCGAGGCCATAGAGACGTAGTAGGATACAGGACTTCAGATGAAGGAGCGTGACGATGGCTCGTTGTGAGGGAACCACCCGAAACGGTGACCAGTGCAAAAGGGACGCCCAGGGCGACTCCCAGTTCTGCTATCTCCATGACCCGGAAAAGGCCCGACCCGAAGGCGGGAACGGTGATGCCGCTACGGAAGAAGTGGAGTTCATCGATCTGGCCCCGATCCTCCTTGCCGGGGTCCTCACGGCCGGCTTGATGTTTCTGCTGAAGGGTTTCGGAAAGTGGATCCCCCGGGTCTAACTACCCTCCGTCCCTGATCCAGATTTCCCCCAGGCCCGCCCTCAATTCCAGGAGGCGGTCGCCGAATCGATTCCACGGCCCGGGTACTTTCTTGACGCCCCCCGATAAGAGCAGCCAGAATGGACCATTGCCGTAGGTTCCATTCCCTTGGACCGCCCTGGTGACCTGGGGCCTTGGGGGCACCATATGACGGGTCAGCTCTTCGTATATCTGCCATTCCTCTTATCCTCTTTCATCCCCCTCCCCGCGGTCCAGATTCTTCAGGAAGACCTGGAAGAATGTACGGCGGGTGTGGCCAGCGGACGGGCAACGGCTGATGGGAGACCCCTCCTTTGGAAGACCCGGGATGCCGGGGCCACCAACAATGAAGTCATCTGGAACACCTCCGGCAGGCATCCTTTCGTTTCGGTCATTTCGGCCGGTGACCCGTCCTCGTCCTGGATGGGTGTGAACGAAAAGGGCTTCGCCATCATCAATACCCTCTCCACGGACCTTCCGGCCGGACGGACCGGGCTCCACAACGGCTTGTTCATGGCATATGCCCTTCAGGAAGCCGCAACGGTGGAGGAGTTTGAAACACTACTTCAGGAAACGAACGAAACCGGAAGAATGACCAACACCAACTATGGGGTCATCGACGCGACCGGAGCAGCAGCCTTTTTTGAAACCGCTGGCCACGAATACTGGCGTTATGATGCGGAGGACACTGAGAAGGGATACATCCTTCGCACCAACTTCGCCGTAAACGGAGACCGATCGAGGGGCGATCCTCCAGGAAGTATCGATCGGTTCCTTCAGACCGAACAACTGATGATCGACTTCTACCGGACAGAGAAGATCGATTTCAAAGAGATCATCAAGACACAGGTCCGAAGCTTCGGGAATAAAGAGGGAGATGTGATCTCCCTTCCCTTCACCGAACGTATTGAAGGGCACGAGGTCGGGTATCTCCCAAACAACTCCAGTATCAACCGAAACTCCTCCGTTTCTTTCGCCATCATCCAGGGTGTCTCCGCCGAAGAGGACTCCAGGTTGAGCACCATGTGGACGATCCTCGGACAGCCGTCCACCGGGATCACCGTTCCCTACTGGCCGGTTGGGGAGACACCTCCCGAAGCGAACGGTCCGGAAACAGCACCGCTGGCGGACGCGGCCAATCGAATCAAACAGGAGCTCTACGAGGAGTACGAAGGGGTTGACCCGGAAACCGTGAGAGTCCGCCCCCTGTTCATCAATACGAACGAACTCCAGGACGAAAATGGGGATGGCATCTGGAAAATCACCATGCCTATCGAGGACGGCATCATCGCAGAGTCCGAGAAGGCCCTGGAAACCTGGCGGGCTTCGGGCGTCAATCCTCCGGAGATGCTGGATACCGAGGCCCGAATGGCGAAAAGGGCACTGGAGGGAATCAAGAAAGCCCTGGACTATCTGATTAAGATGCACTGATCCCCGGCCATATTTCCCTCTGTGCTTCCTGCAGGATCAAACCGGGAGAGGGAGCCGGATTGGACCGGACGTACACCTGAATAAAAACAGGGGGGCGACCCGAAACCTCGGGCCGCCCCCCTGTTTCCTGAGGATGGGGTGAAGATCAGCCCCCGCTTCCTCCCTTTCCCTTCGCCGGCTTCTTCTCATCCGGCGGTTTCACCAGATGGAGCCGGTCCTTGATGTGATCTTCCATATCTAGATGGGACACCCCTTCCGTCCACCAACTCGGCGCCGGCTCCCCTTTCAAGTAGTGATTAAAGAACTCTTTCATCCGAACCGTGTAGTCCTTCCGATTCGGCTGCTTGGCCAGACCGTGGTTCTCCCCAACGTACTGGAGCATGACGATGGGTTTCTCGAGGCGTCGGACGGTGTTGTAGAACTCGATCCCCTGATTCCAGTCCACCGCCCCGTCCGCATCGTTGTGGAGAAGGAGGATCGGAGTCGTGATGTTCTCCGCATGGTAGACCGGTGAGTTCCTTGCGTAGGCTTCCAGGTGGTCCCACGGCCCGCCGAAGAAGCGCCCCTGGCTGCTCTCGAAGATGGCCCCGTCCGAGCCCCCTGAGTTCCAATAAATGGACCCATACATGGAGATCATATTGGTCAGCGGAGCCCCGGTAGCCACGGCCGCAAACGCATCGGATTGGGTGATCAGGAAGGAACTTTGGTACCCACCCCACGAGTGCCCGTGCATCCCCACCCTCTCGGCATCCACAACCCCAGTTTCGATGGCTGCCTGCAGGCCTGGCAAGACACACCAGACAGCCGACATGCCTGGATCATTGATCGTGTAGACGATGTCGGGCATGAACACCGCATAGCCGTTGCTGGTGTACACCGATTTATTGAACCCATTCGCCGATGGGAATGTGTAGCCGTTCAGGCCCTGCGAGAGTTTCTCGTAAAAATATACGATGGTGGGGTAGCTCTTTCCTTCCTCATAGTTCGCCGGGAGGTATAAAGCACCCTGAAGCCGATCCCCCTTGTCGCTCTCATAGTCCACCAGGATGGCGTCCTCGGTCCATAGGAAGTCGGCCTTCTCCGGAAAGCCGTCGGTGATCTTCCGGGGGTTTCGTAGGCGAGCATCGGTAACGTGGTAGTCGGGGTAGTCCTCATTCGTGGACCATGAAACCAAGTAGGTGTCCGTATCCTCGGCCTTCATGAAGCCACCGTAGGATCGGTCCTCCCAGGCGAGCACTTCCGGCCCGGGGCGCCCGTCGGTCATGAGGCTATAGCCGGCTTTCTTGGTCCACTCCCCGTATGTCCTGAAGTAAACCGGCTTCGAAAAGTCGATGCCGGGCTCACCGTCAGGATCGAATTGGGTGACACTCTGATACCTCACCTGGTCCGTTATTCCGTTCACGGTGAGGTTCGTGAAGTCCCCGCCGTCCACAGCCACGAGGTAGATATCCCAGTTGTCCGACAGCAGCACACTTTTGCCGTCTTCCGTCCACCCTCTTGGTCGGACCGGAGGATCCACCACGTTGTGGTCGTCGTCGGCATTGATGAAGGAAGTGGGGATCTCCGCAGTGATGTTGCGGTGGTCGCCGGAGGCGAATTCATACGTGTAGTAGTGGCCGTCCTGGTAGTACAGGAAATGAGAGCCGTCGGGGGAGATGTCATTCGACCACCGGGACTTCTCGATGATTCTGTTTTTCTCCCCGGTTCTCATGTCGATGGCGTAGACATCCTGGTAATTGCGACCATCCAGGCTCCCCATGAGTTCATAGTCGGTGTTGTCTCTTCCGGTGGCCCAGTGTCCCTTATTTGCTGGGGCCACGGTGTCCACCTCGTCGTCGGCAAGGCGTACAAAGCTCTTGGATCCGAGCCAGTAAACGGAGAGGAAGCTGAAATTCCGATCCCGGCTGGCCTGAACCTCCTGAGCTCGCTGGAGCCGGGGGTCTTTCCAATGCCAGATCACGAGGTCCGGCTTCTCGTCGTCGTCGATCTCATCGGACTCGGGGCGGGAAGGGCTTTCCTCATCGGCCTCTTCATCTTCTTCGACCTCTTCCTCATCCTCTTCCGCATCCTCACCAGCCCCATCCTTCATCTCAAGGTCATGAATGCCGAAAAAGATGGCATCCAATCCATCCGACCAGGTGGGGGGCCGGTTCGGGGAGATGGTCATGCCGGAAGGGAATCCTTCTTCCTCCACGGGATCGACAACGACCTTGGTCGCCTGTCCGCCACCTCCCAGGTCGGTCCAGGCCACGATGGAATGGAGGGGATCCTCATAGTCGTCATCATCGACTGCCTTGATGGCCAGAAGAGCCAATTCGTCATCGGCCCAGGCAAGGCGGCTATAGCGGGCTTCGTCGCTCTCCAGGACCTGAACCACCCCCGTGTTCATATCTCGCAGCTGGATCCCGTTTCCTGCCTTGCCCTCGGCGTCCACCACCCAAGCCAGATAGCGGCCTGAATCGTCGAATCTGTGCTCGGAGACGTTTCCGAGGTTCAAGCGCACCCCGGTTTCAAGCTCGTGGAGGACAACATCCGCACCCCGCGGCCGATCACTTCCTCCCGACCCGCCTCTTTCGGCTGCCGCACCACCGGGCCCCGAAGAGGCACCCCCAGAAGCCGAGTACCGGCGGAGAGCGACCCACCCGCTCTGTTCCCCGGAAAACGTGAAGGATTGAATATCCTCCACCTCGGTCATCTCACCGGACGTGAGATCCAGGAGGCCCATCTTGTTTTTGGGAGGCGTTCCCTGACCCCGAGGCTTGTCGGACTCCTCTTTTGTCGGTGTGATGGCGAAAGCGAGCCATCGGGAATCTTCCGAGAAGGCCACCGTTCCACCCCGTTCACCAACAGGGAACCGGTGCTCCGTATCGTCGGAGGTGCTCCTCACCACCAGCTCGCTGTTTCCCTCCGTCGGGCTCACGCGATGGGCGAACCATGCGCCGTTGGCCGAAAGGGTGGGGCCAACGATCCGCTTCCACCCCAGGATGTCCTGTAATTCAATAGGCCTGGGTGGCTGGGTGCTTTCCTCTTCCTGTCCCACCACGGACGAGGGAGCCCCCAATGCGAGCAGAGCCAGGAATGGAAAATGCCACAGGGATCTCCAAGTCAGTTTCATACCCATCTCTCCTTCGAAAAGAACCGGGGTGTTCCGGTCCCGTCAGCTTTGTTTGGGGAGTGATCGAAGGGTCACAGACTGGCCCTCTGAATCCCCAACGCAAGGGTTCGGTCAAACATTGTCTCCAGGGTGCCGCATTCAATTCCCTCCTACCGCCCCAGGAGTCCTCCCCGCTTGTAGATGTCCATCTGAACCGACGAAAACGCACCTTTCCTGGTTTCGCCGGAGGGAAGCTTGACGGTCTGGTGGGTCAAATCCACCTCGATTTCCTGGCCGTTTTCAAGTCCTTCTCCCAGCAAGTCTGCGGTGACTATGGGGAATCCTTTGTTGATGGCATTCCGTTCGTAGATGGCACCGAAAGACTCGGCGACCACCAGGGAAACCCCCAGGCTCTCAAAACAGTCCACGGCCTGCTGCCGGGAGGAACCGGCGCCGAAGTTTTTTCCCGTGATCACGATATCGCCGGGCCTGGCCTTGTCGGAGAAATCCTCCCAGCCCGCCAGATTGTCGAAAGTGTATTGCCCCATTTCGGCGATGTCCGTGATGGTCAGATATCGATTATGGAAGATCATATCCGTATCGATATTGTCTTGAGGAATGACCCAGACCCGACCCCTGAAGGTGTCGGGCCTCGCGCCCGAAGGCTCGTCTCCCTCCACTCGATCAACCGGGGCCGAGGCCCCTGACTTCGAGAAGAGGGCCGGCTCCGCCGGAATCTGAGAGGGAAGGCATATGGCTCCGGCGACGGCGGATGCCGCCACTACCTCCGGAGAGGCCAGGTAGACCTCACCCTTCCCCTGTTTGCCGGCGAAGTTCCGGTTCCCGGTGCTCACCGTCACCTCCCCCGGCCCGTTTTGGCCAACCTGCCCGGCAGCGCATCCTGCGCACCCTGCATTGCTGACAAGAGCCCGAGCCTCTTTGAACACATCGATGATCCCGGCCTCCAGACATTGACGCCAGACCTGGTCGGTGCTGGGTACGATTTTCAGCACCACCCCGGGTGCCACCGTTCTACCCTCGAGAACGGACGCGGCAGCTTGCATGTCCTCGAAACGACCATTGGTGCAGGAGCCTATGAAGGCCGAACCGATCTTGGTTCCGGCGACACTCTCCAGCTCCGTCACATCCTCCGGGTGGCCGGGCCTGGAGATCAGGGGCTGCAACCCATCGATGTCGATCTCCACGGTCTTTTCATAGTTGGCATCCCCATCGGCGAATACGCCGTCCACCTTCCGACCGGCAGCCTCACTACAGTAGTCCAGAACCTCCTGGTTGGGCGGGAAGAGGGCGATGATCCCCCCCATCTCCGTGGCCATGGAGGAGATCGTGATTCTTGAATCGAGCCCCAACCCATCTACATGGTCACCGTAGATCTCAGCCGCAAAGCCCAGGAGGCCATTGGCGCCGAAGGTCTTGAGCATGGCCAAAGCCAGGTCTTTGGCCGAGGCGCTCGGGGATGGCGTCCCTTTTAGAACCACCTTTACCGAAGCGGGGACCTTGAACCAGACCTTCCCGAAGCCGAAGGCCTGGGCGATATCCACGTCCCCCATTCCCTGCCCGAACGCTCCGATGGCCCCGAGGATGTTCGCGTGGGAGTCGGTGGAAACGAATGTTGAGCCCGGAACCGCGTGCCCTCGGTCCATGGCCAGGTGGGTCCCGATCCCGGCGTCGATATCATAGACGCCTATGCCCTCGTTTCGGGCGAAATCCCGACAAATCTGCTGATTCGTGGCGTACTTCTGGTCGGATCCACCCGGGTTGCAATCGAAGGTGAAGATGGTCTTCCCCGGATCGGCGATAGGGAGTGCGTTCTCCTGAATATTTTTGACCACATTGGCGCCGCCGAAGTCCCGGGCGGCCCGGACATCGATGGAAATGTCAACGATATCGCCAGGAGAAACCTCTTTTCCGGCGTGATCGGAGATGATTTTCTCGATCAGTGTTCGTCCCATCTTGGTACTCCCAAAGTTAGTGAGCCGCATATCGGCTTCAGACCAAATCCAGGGAGGTCCCCGGGATCCCCCGAGAACCTCTCAGACAAACCTTCTACCCAAAGCTTCTTTTCAAGACCTCAGTCAAATCTCCCTATCAGGACTCACCCCGGGCAATATCCACCAGAGCCTCCAGGGAATGGATGGTGATCTTTCGCCCTTCCGTCGAGATGATCCCTTCCCGTCTTAGACTGCCCAGGGCCCGGGCGACACTCTCCCGGCTCGTGGCCAGCTCATGGGCCAGATCGGATTGGGTGCCAGGGAGGTCGAAAACTCCTCCCTTCTGGGCGACACTCAGGCTTTCCGCCCGGTCGACGAGGGTCTTTGCAACCCGGCTGGGGATGCTCCGAAGGGAGACCTTTTCCACCACGGTCACCAGACTCCGAAGCCGCTTGCCCAGATTCCTTATCACAGCATCCGCAATCTCGGGATGCTGACGGTACAACCGTTGGAAATCATCCATGGAGAGGAAAAGAAGTTCACATTCCTGCCCGGTTCGGCCCGAGGCCGGATACACTCCTCCATCAAAAACCGGGAGTTCGGCCACGCTCTGGACCGGCGTCTCGGAGTGGATCACCTGCTCCCGACCGTCCGCCGTGGAGCGATAGATCTCCACATGCCCTCTGGTAAGGATATAGACGCCCCGGGCCTGTTCCCCCTTTCGGAAAAGGGTGGTCCCTGCCGGTACGATACGGCGGACCATTCGCTCCCGAACCAGTGCCATAGCCTCCGGCGTCAGGTCCTGGAAGAACGAAACTCGCTTGAGTTGCCCTTCCGGGCTCTTCTCTTTCGGGTCTTCCCCCACTTGGCCTACCTCCCTGTCGAATCACCGAGGAAGATGTACCCTTCCCCCAACGAGGGAAAGGACCTCCCGGCCATCGTGTGACGGCTATCACATCGGTCCGGGAGCCCAGAGAGTATTGTTCTGAAAAGAGACTTCGATTTCTTCTGGGAGGCCTATACCATGATTCAAATATCCCCGACCACTTCTATCCAGGATCTTATCGAGGAGTACCCCTTCCTCGTGGACTTCCTCATCGAGCACAACCCCAAGTTCGCCCTCCTCAAGAACCCTATGATGAGGGCCACCGTCGGGAAGGTCGCGACCCTTGAGAAAGCAGCAAAGATGGGGGGAGAAGACCTGGAGACCCTTCTGGCGGCCATTCGTGCGGAAGTGACGAGGATGACCACCAACAACCAAGGAGAATCAGAGAATATGGACGATGGGAAACGGGTGGACCGAGTCGCCGAACTCAAGAGCCTGATCCTGGACCTCCATGATGGCATTGAACCTGATGCGGCGAAGGCCCGGTTCAACGAAGTGGTGAAAGAGGTGTCGCCCCTGGAAATAGGAGCCATGGAGGAACAGCTCATCAAGGAGGGGATGCCCGTGGAGGAGATCCAGCGACTCTGCGATGTCCATGTGGCGGTTGTGCGGGACAGCCTGGAGAACCAGGAGGAAATCGAAGCCGCCCCGGGGCATCCGATTCATACATACAAAGCGGAAAACGAGATCATCACCTCGGTAGCGAACCGCCTCGGCCAGCTCTGCGGGGATGAGGCAAAGGAATCGTCCCGGGACCCCGCCTGGTCGGATCAGCTTACCACCGTCCTGGATGAGATCTCAGGGATCGACAACCACTACCTCCGGAAGGAAAACGAGCTCTTCCCGGTCCTGGAGCGGCACGGTGTCACCGGTCCTTCCAAGGTCATGTGGGGGGTTCACGATGAGATCCGGGCCCAGGTCAAATCAGCGAAAACCCTTCTTGCCGCCGGATCCGTGGACGAGGCAAGGGACGCAGGCACCTCCCTGGCTCGGGCGGCAGTGGAGATGGTCTACAAGGAGAACAAAATCCTCTTCCCCCTGGCACAGCAGACCCTGAGCCATGAGGAGTGGAGCGGCGTGAGGAAGGGAGAGGATGAGCTCGGTTATGCCTTCCAGGAGCCCTCGGGCCCCTTCCCCGGACCCCAGCCTCGACCCGGCCCGGCGCCGTCCTGTGGGCCGACCCAGAGGGCCCCGGCC
>CAYOVN010000100.1:0-12827 GCA_964407425.1 uncultured Gemmatimonadaceae bacterium | reverse complement strand
AGGCCGAACTCCCTCCCCAACTTCATCATCTCCTGCTCACTGGAGCGGACCTTGGGGGAATCCAGACTGAAGAGTCCGGTGATGAGATACCCCACCCTTCCGGCCACCTCGTGCATGTAATCGTCTAAATCATCTTCGGTTTTAAAGTCCGGCCCCCGTCGGACCCACCGGGCCATACCCAGAGTCGAATCCCGGGTATGCGTGCAGATCACTGCCTGGGGCTTCTCAGGCAGGCTCCGAAGGCCCCGCAGGATCTCCTCAGCGTGGTGGGCCGCCATCGAATCGGGGGAAGGGTCATCGGTTGCCGCCAGGTGTGCCAGGAGGGCAGGGTCCGGGTCGTCCCCCTTCAGGGTTTCGGCCCAAAGGTCCAGGAGGGCAGCCTTTTCCTGAGGAGGCAGGGTGGTGTTGTCCTCCAGGTAATCCGAGACCCGAAGAATCAGATAGGCCAACCGCATCTCCTCCTGGAGGGGAGAAGGGAGGCCCTCGATACCGATAGCGAAGGTTCGGCTCGTCGCTCTTAAGACTTCAGCAAGGGTCGGCATGATAAGCGCTGAGTGAAGACAGGATTCAAGGCCTTGCCAGGGTAAGGAAAAAAGGAAATCCGGACCGCCTCAACCACGATTGTACCTATGGATCTTCTTTGACGGAAGAACAAGGCTCCCAATGGCCAGTTTCCCATTGACTCCTTTCAAGCCTAAGGTATATTTCCTCCGTCATTATTAGCACTCCCACCTGTCGAGTGCTAACCAGACAAAATCAGACAGTCAATCGATGTTTTTAACGCGGAGGAATCGGAATGGCGAGTGCCAAGGACAAGATCCTGCCATTGGCGGATCGGGTTGTTGTACAGGCCCTTGAGGACGGGGAACAGATGCGTGGCGGGCTTTATATCCCCGACACTGCAAAGGAAAAGCCCATGCAGGGCACCATCGTAGCCGTGGGCCCCGGGAAGCTCTCTGACGAGAACGAGCGGATCGCTCCGGACGTTGAGGTCGGTCAGACGGTTCTTTATGGCAAGTACAGCGGGACCGAGGTCAGCGTGGATGGGGAGGACTTCCTCATTCTGCGTGAGTCCGACATCCTGGCCATAATCAACTAACCCCGAATCCAAAAAATTTCGACAAACGCGTAAGGAGATACAAAGATGGCAGCGAAGGAAATCGCATTTGACGTCGACGCCAGGGCTCAGCTCAAGGTCGGCGTGGACAAGCTCGCAAGAGCAGTAAAAGTGACTCTCGGCCCCAAGGGCCGGAATGTGGTCTTGGATCGGAAGTTCGGCTCACCCACCGTGACCAAGGACGGTGTGTCGGTCGCGAAGGAGATCGAACTCGAGGACGCCATCGAGAACATGGGCGCCCAGATGGTGAAGGAAGTCGCTACCAAGACCTCCGATGTGGCCGGTGATGGAACCACCACCGCCACCGTTCTGGCCCAGGCCATTTTTGGTGAGGGACTGAAGAACGTCACCGCGGGAACGAACCCCATGGGCATTCGCCGGGGCATCGACAAGGCCGTGCACGTTGTTGTGGAGGAGCTCAAGACGTTCTCCCAGGAAACCAAGGGCAAGAAGGAGATCGCCCAGGTCGGCACCATCTCCGCCAATAACGATAAGGAAGTCGGGGATCTCATCGCCGACGCCATGGAGAAGGTCGGAAAAGACGGGGTCATCACGGTGGAGGAGGCCAAGGGTCTCGAGACCACCCTGGACACGGTCGAGGGAATGCAGTTCGACCGCGGATACCTGTCCCCCTATTTCGTCACGGATCCCGAGCGGATGGAGGCTGTCCTGGAGGACGCCCTGATCCTGATCCATGACAAGAAGATCTCTTCCATGAAGGACCTTCTCCCCATTCTGGAGAAGGTTGCCCAGATGGGGAATCCTCTCATGATCATTGCCGAGGACATCGAGGGTGAGGCTCTGGCCACCCTGGTCGTGAACAAGCTTCGCGGAACGCTGAAGGTCAGCGCTGTGAAGGCTCCGGGCTTCGGTGATCGGCGGAAGGCCATGCTCCAGGACATCGCCGTTCTCACCGGTGGACAGGTCATCTCTGAAGAGGTGGGCTTTAAACTCGAGAACGCCGTCACCAGTGATCTCGGTACCGCCAAGCGTGTCGTCATCGACAAGGACAACACCACCATCGTGGACGGTGGCGGTGAAGAGGATAAGATCCAGGGCCGTATCGAGGAGATCAAAGTCGCCATCGACAAGTCCACCTCGGACTACGATGGGGAGAAGCTCCAGGAGCGCTTGGCCAAGTTGGCCGGCGGCGTGGCGATCATCAACGTCGGCGCTGCTACCGAAACCGCCATGAAGGAGAAGAAGGCCCTCGTAGAGGACGCCCTTCACGCGACACGGGCTGCCGTTGAAGAGGGTATCGTCCCCGGCGGCGGTGTTGCCCTCCTTCGGGCCCAGGGCGCCCTGGACAAGATGAAGCTGGATCGTGAGGACGAGCAGATCGGCGTCCAGATTCTTCGCCGGGCCCTGGAGCACCCCGTACGTCAGATCGCCCAGAACGCTGGGGCCGAGGGCGCCATCGTGGTCGAGAAGATCCGGACCGAGTCGAGTCAGAGCTTCGGCTACAACGCCCAGACCGAGATCTATGAGGACCTGGTTGAGGCGGGTGTCATCGACCCCACCAAGGTGGTTCGGACGGCTCTTCAGAATGCAGCTTCCATCGCAGGCCTCCTTCTGACCACCGAAGCGGTGGTTGTGGAGAAGGCTGAGGACGCCCCGATGCCCCCGATGCCGGGTGGCGGTGACATGGGTGGAATGTACTAACCCAGGCACCGAACGAAGTTAGGACTTCGGTTCAAGGGAGTCCGGGTTTCCGAGAGCAGTGGCTTTCGGAGGCCCGGACTCCTTTTTTTGGGGCCGAAAACCCCTAATTCCGCCCAACCGAATATCGTCTTCCCATAAAATCCATTCCGGCCGAAACCACCTGAATACCCTGGATCCTTAACCACATTGAGGAAACCCTTGCGTCCCCCTCAGAACCTAGTAAAGTGTGGAATCAGATTGAGTCGGGAGCGGTATGGAACGTGTGGCGTTCTTACAATAACTGAGAACCCAGAGGCACCCTGGGGAGGCTGTGACTAGCCCCGGGGTGTTTTGTGTTCTTTTCTGTTGGTCAATTGGTGGTTTTCACTTCTTCCGGAGGAACTATATGATCCGCGAACGTGGTTTGATTCGCTTCGCGGCATCCGTCTTCCTGGCGGTTCTCCTCGCGGGGCTTCCAGGAGTCGTCTCTGCCCAGAACACAGGTGTTGTTTCGGGCAGAGTTGTTGATGCCGCATCACTTCGACCCTTGGCCGACGCTCAGGTGGTTATTGTCGGCTCCGGGCTCGGCACCCTCTCGAACGCTCAGGGTGCCTATCTCGTGAACGACGTTCCTGCAGGGAACGTTACGGTCCGAGTGGTCATTCTTGGGTATGCCAGCCAGGAACAGTCCACCACCGTCGCGGCGGGAGGCGTGGCCCATGTGGACTTCACACTGGGACAGGACGCTATCGCCCTTGATGAGCTCGTCGTCACCGGAGTGGGGAGGGAGACGGAGCGCCGTCGCCTCTCCACCTCCCTCGATGTGATCTCGTCGGAAGAGATCGCTCAGAGTCCTGTAACCTCCATCGACCAGCTTCTCCAGGGACGGGTTGCAGGGGCATCCATCAATGCCCAGTCCGCCCAGCCAGGAAGCGCCTCCCTTATCAACTTCCGGGGCATCTCCTCGGTCTACGGCTCCCAGACGCCAGTCGTTTATGTCGACGGCGTCAGGGTGGACAACGACATGTCCACCGCCGGTGGGACCGGTGGCGAACAGTCGTCTGCCCTGGCTGATCTCCTCACGAGCGATATCGAACGTGTCGAGGTGACCCGCGGTGGTGCAGCGTCCACACTCTTCGGCTCCGACGCCGCCACGGGTGTGATTCAGATCTTCACCAAGAAAGGGCAAATCGGTCCTCCCCGTTTTACGGCCCGAGCCGAGCTCGGTTGGGATCAACCGGAGTTGAAGTACATGTTCGACACCAAGCTCACTTTCCCGGACATCGTCGAGGCCGGAGAGGTGTCGCCCACGTTCATGGAGGACAACTACTGGCAAAACGGGATGGCCCAGAGCTATTACCTGGCCGTAGACGGCGGAAACGCCCAGGTGACCTACAGCGTCGGGGCCAGGGTCCAGGACGAGACAGGTGTCCAGCCGAAAAACGGAAGCACCGTCTACTCCCTCCGGGGCGGGATGCGGGCCAGCATAACCGAAAAGTTCCGAATGGACTTTTCCGGGAGCTTTTCCCGCAGCAGCTTCGACCGACTCTTCAACGGGACGGCCATCGCCGACCCCCTTACCACGTTCGAAGTGGGGGACGCCCTCTATTTCTCCGGTGCGGGATCCCTTCAGGAAGCCTATGACATCTTCCTGATGCCCGAGATCACCGAGACCGTTAACCGGTTCATATTCTCCAGTGGGTTCAACTGGGACCTCTCGGAACGTTTCTACCTCAGGGCCAACGCCGGCATAGACTACCGAGCCAACGAGCAACGGGAGCTGGAACCCATCGGGTTCACACCCGGTGAGGTGGACGGAGAAATCGAGCGCTTCCAGCGGGAGTACTCTTCAGTCTCTTTTGATGCTGCCGCCACATGGAGCGAACCCCTCGGCGCCGACTACGCCTCCGACTTTACGGTGGGATTGCAGGGGTACCGGAACGACGAGAGCATTTTCACCGGCCGTGGAACCGGATTCGCCCTTCCGGGGGCTCCGGATATCGACGAAGCCGGCGACCTGGACGTATCTGAAAACAACACTGAACGGTTCACCGGCGGGGTCTATCTGGAAGAGCAGTTCGACCTTTGGCAGAAGCTGACGCTGAACGCCGGCGTACGGTTCGACGCTTCGACGGCTTTTGGTGACGACATCTCCACCGAAGCCTATCCCAAGGCCGGTGTTTCCTACCTGATTTCCGCCGACGATTGGTTCCAGAACGCGGTAGGGGGCTGGTGGAGTGACATGAAGTTTCGGTTCGCCTATGGGGAGACCGGGAAGCCGCCGGGACCCTTCGACAAGGACCGGAGCTTCCAGGCCACATCCTTCCGGGGCAACTCTGCGCCCAGTTTCGACAACCCTGGGAACGAGGAACTGAGGCCTGAGCGGACCTCCACGGTCGAGCTGGGCTTCGACGCGGCTGTCTTTAACAACCGCCTCGGTGTGGACTTCACCTGGTACGATGCTACAACAACGGACGCCCTGTTTTTCGTCCCGGAGCAGCCCACGACAGGTGAGGGCACTCAGCTGCGCAACATCGGTGAAATCAAGAATACGGGGGTCGAGATCGCTGCTACGGTCCAAATCCTCAACCGGACCGACATGGCCTGGAGCTTCGGTGGGACCTTCCAGTGGGTGGACAATGAGGTCACCGACATGGGTGGAGCAGCCGACTTCTCCGTGGACAGCGATTACAAACGGGTCACGCTGGGCAAGCCGGTTGGCGCCTGGTACGTGGAGACGCCGTTCGACTCAAACGGAGACGGATACCTCGACGATTACGATGCCGTTTTCACGGGCAGTCAGGCGACGCCCAACATGAGCGGTAGCTTCAACACCAGCTTCCGATTCGGTTCATCCTGGACCCTCACCTCCCGGGCAGACTGGGCCAGCGGTTTCCAGGTTCACGATTGGGGCTCCATGTGGGCCACCTACAACGGGATCTATCGTCGGGAAGAGATCGAGAATGTCCCGTTCCCAATCCGTCATGATACGGACGGGAACGAGATCCGCCCCTACGGACCCTATCAGGCCATTTCCGCCTTCATTTACGACGGGGATTGGTTCAAGTGGAGGGAAGTCTCGCTTCGCTACGCCATGCCCACGGAATGGGCCAACGCGGTTGGAGCCGGACGGGGCAGCATTTACGGGTCCGTTCGCAACTTCCTCATCTGGTCCAGGACCGACATGGTTGATCCAGAGTTGAACGGAATCAGCGGGGGCGGCCTGGCTCTCGGGGGTGAGAACAGCACAACCGCTTCACCCCCTCGGAAGTTCCGTTTCGGTATCGAGTTCGGGTTTTGACCCGGTCACCTCGATTTATGACTGATTTCCAGAGGAGAAACCTCATTATGAGAAATACAGTAGAACAGCGGGGACCGGCTCTCAGGAAGGCCATGGTATTCCTGGCTTTCCTGGCGCTTGGGCTCGGTTCCACCGCATGCGATTTCCTGGATCCCACGAATGTGGAGAACCCCAGGACCACCGCCGAAGACCTGGCCCAAGCCGAGGAACCCACGTCGGCCATGGTGCCCGGGTTGGTGGCTCAATTCGCCAGGGCTCTCAATGCGGCCGTGGTCGCTACCGAGTGCGCCAGCGACAACTATCAGATCAACGGCACGGGAATCGACAATTCGTGGGATTCCCCTGAAGACATCACACCCCAGGTGGCAAACTCCACCGGGACCTCCACAGGTGTGTATTGGAACGCACAGGAATTGAAGGCCCTGGCCAACTTCGTCATCGATGACATCATTCCCACCGACGAGACCGCTACGGTCGCGGACATCGCCCTTGCCCACTATTACCGTGGCATGGCTTACCTGCTGCTGGGCGAGAACTTTTCCTACGCTCCTCTGGTGGAGGACGGGGATCCGGTTCCTGCTAGCCAGATCCTCGAACTGGCCATCACCGACCTGAACCAGGCCACGGGAGGGGACGGACCCGGCGCCCTGGCAGCCCGGTCGGCTCTGGCCCGGGCATATCGCTGGACGGGGAACGCATCCTCGGCTGCGGCAGAAGCAAACCAGGTTTTGAGTTCGGATGCCGAATTCCTTTTCCTACAGGGAATGGACGCCAACTCAATCGACAACTCGGCGTATTGGTTCCTGGAAGGGCGGGCTCTCCAGGAAATGCAGCCTTTGCCCAAGCTGGACTTCCTGGATCCGAAGTACCTGGTACGGGACAACCCTGTTCCCGTGGCCAAGGCTGAAGAAATGCACCTCATTCTGGCCGAGATCGCCCTTGCTGCCTCCGACTATTCGGCTGCGAAGGGCCACCTGGGCGATGCCATTCGTTTGGCAAAATCCAGAGCCACCATTCAGTGGGTCGATGACGACGCCCGAAGCAATGCGGACCTCACGATCCGGCCACGAGATTCGGAGATTCAGGTTCGGGCGGATTCGGACAGTCCTTATCGGTCCGGTCTTATCCAGGATCGTTTCGGAGGAGAAACGACTCAGTATCTGGTGTCCGGGACCTCTCTGGATGCCGCGACGGTAGAGGCCATGCCGAACGGTGACCCGGGAGCCATCTGGGAAGTGTTCTGGCTCGCCCGGCAGGAGATCCTCTTCCTGGAGGGCCGGCGGATGGCTGATCTGGGCATCAGGCTTCCCATGATGCGTCGGGAAATCGACGGAAACCCGAATATCGACTTCGGGGATCCAGGTACGGAATCCGTCGTGCCGAGCTACATTCCGGCCTTCGGAAGCTATGACCTATTCACCCCAGCTACGCCCTATGATGACGATGGGAACCTGATCACCACTCAGGTCACCATGAACTACGATATGAACAAGATCCTGACACAGAACAACGTGTCACCGTTCATGTAACCGTAATGCGTCGCTTTATGCGACGCATTACGGTCGGCGGGCTACCGACACCCTTCGGCGTCGGTGGTCCGCCGCACCGGGTTGGAGAAACATCTCAATACCGAAAGGGGCCGGGGGGCCTTACTCCTGGTCCCTTTCATTTTCTCAAACCATTGACCCTCATTGGGCAGATGATTAGCCTCTTTCTCCCGCGAACGGAAAACAGGTATATGAGCACAATGGCGAATGAGATGATCCACGTGACCCTTCCCGACGGGAAGGTCCTGGAGCTACGGAAAGGATCCAGTGCAGGGGACGTGGCGGGAGCCATCGGCCCGGGGCTGGCAAAGGCCGCATTGGGGGCTGTCGTGGATGACGAGGTCGTGGACCTCTTCTTTCCAATTCAGTCCGATACGGAGATCCGGATTCTCACCTCCCGGGACCCAGAAGCCCTGGGGCTCCTTCGGCACTCAGCCGCCCACGTGCTGGCCACCGCTGTGAGGGAACTGGTCCCTGGGGCGGGGATCGGTTTCGGACCGGCCATCGAGGACGGTTTCTACTACGACTTCGAGGTTCCCGAACCCTTCACCCCTGAGGACATCGAGGCCATCGAGAAGAAGATGGCCGAGGTGGTCGAATCGGATCTGCCCTTCGAACGGCGCCCCGTGACGAAGGAGGAAGCCCGAGACCTCTTCTCCGACGATCCACTGAAGCTGGAGCGGCTTGAGGAGTTCACAGAAGAGGAGCTCATCACCGTGTACCGGGATGGCCCTTTCCTGGACCTCTGCCGGGGCCCCCATATCCCCTCCACCGGCTACTTGAAGCATTACAGGCTTTTGAGTGCAGCCGGTGCTTATTGGCGGGGTGACGAAAACCGGCAGATGCTGCAGCGCATCTACGGTACTGCGTTCTTCGATAAGAAGGAGATGAAGAAGTACCTGCTGCGCCTGGAGGAGGCGAAGAAGAGGGACCATCGCGTCATAGGCAAACACCTGGATCTGTTCTCGACGGACCAGCGGGTGGGAGCAGGGCTGATTCTATGGCACCCCAAGGGAGCCGTAATTCGGAATGAGGTGGAGAAGTACGAGCAGGAACTCATTCTCAAGCACGGTTATGTCCTTGTATACACCCCTCACATCGCCGCCGAGAGGCTCTTCGAGATTTCGGGTCACCTGGAGAACTTCAAGGAAAACATGTTCGGGGCCATGGAAGTGGAGGGGGCCCGGTACCGACCCAAGCCCATGAACTGCCCAGGGCATATCGCCATTTACCAGTCCCAGCAGCGCTCCTACCGGGACCTTCCCATTCGCATGGCCGAATTCGGGACCGTATACCGGTACGAGAGAAGCGGTGTTCTTCACGGGATGCTGAGGGTACGAGGATTCACTCAGGACGACGCCCATGTGTTCTGCACCCCTGACCAGGTGCCTGATGAGATCGGCCGCCTCCTGGACCTCGTGGACGAGATGCTCGCAACCTTCGGGTATCCGTACACCATCGAGTTGGCGACCCGGCCCGAAAAAGGCCTCGGCAGTGAAGAGGAATGGGTGGAGGCTCAGGACGTCCTTGCCGAGGTATTGAACGAGCGGGGGAAGACCTTCGAGATCGATGAGGGTGGCGGCGCTTTCTACGGTCCAAAGCTGGACTTCAAACTCATCGACGCCATCGGACGGAAGTGGCAGGGGCCCACCGTTCAGCTGGACTTCAATCTGCCTGATCGGTTCGACATGGAGTATATCGGTGAGGACAACGAACCTCATCGTCCGGTCATGCTACACCGGGTTCTGGTGGGATCCATGGAGCGATTCGTCGGGGGCCTAATCGAGCACTATGCCGGCGATTTCCCCCTATGGCTGTCTCCGGAGCAGGTCCGGGTGCTTCCGATCTCGGAACAGTGGACCGAGAGTGCCCAGGAGTTGGTGGACGAACTCAAAGCCGGGGGAATCCGGGCAGCCCTCTTTGACCGGGAAACCCTGGGGTATCGAATCCGGGATGCTGAACGGCAGAAGGTCCCCTACATGGGGGTCGTCGGTGAACGAGAAGCGGAAGCCGGAACGGTAGCGGTCCGAAAGCAGGGGGCAGGGAAGAAGCAGGAATTCATGAGCAGAGCGGACTTCCTGGCGACCCTCCGGGAAGAAATAGGGACTCGGGCCCTCAGAGACGGGGCCGGCAAGGTTGAAGATTCCTGACCCGGAAAAACCCATAAACCCTTGACCTTCCGGGGCCTCCCGGTATCTTTCAGGGCACAATTCGAAGCGGGGGAGAGGATCTCCCCCCACCTTTCGGCCCCAGACAACATCGGGCGCCGCCGGGTTCTGAAAAGAGACGGAGGGGCCTTGGCCCTTTCGGTTCTTCCAGGGCTCGGTAAAACCGGGCCCTTTTTTATTGCCCGTGGCCGAAAGCCGATGACACCGAGAGCGGAGGTTCTGACCCATCAAAGAACAAAAGGTCCGAGTCAACGACCAGATCCGGATCAGCCCCATTCGCCTGATCGCCGAGGATGGTGAACAGGTGGGGATCGTCAGCATTGACGATGCCCGCGAGAGAGCGGCGAAAACGGGGTTGGACCTGGTTGAAGTTGCACCTGATGCGCGCCCGCCTGTGGTCAAGCTTATGGACCATGGGAAGTTCAAGTATGAGCAGGCACGAGCTTCCCGGGAAGCCAGGAAAAAGCAACACACAATCCAGGTCAAAGAGGTCAAATTCAGGCCGGGTATTGAAGATCATGACTACGAGTTCAAGACCCGGCACGCTCGGAGGTTCCTCGAGGAGGGGAACAAGGTTCGCCTCACCATGATGTTCCGAGGGCGGCAGATCACACACTCGGAATTAGGGCTGGAAGTCCTCAAAAGGGTTCAAGGGGACTTGTCCGACATCGGGAAGGTGGAATCACCACCCAGCTTTGAAGGAAGGGTCATGTTCATGGTGATGGCCCCGCTTAAATCGATTTAGAGATCAACTGAAGCCCTGAGGGGCCTTCTCCTGGGGCGAGGCTGGCGTAGCCCGCTCCACGTTGATGGGGGATGCCCCCAAAGGAGTTCCTTATGCCAAAGATGAAAACCAACCGGGGTGCTGCGAAGCGCCTGCGGAAGACCGCATCGGGGAAGATCCGGAGACTGCGGGCCTATAAGAGCCACATCCTGACGAAGAAGTCCCAGAAGCGGAAGCGGCGCCTGCGGAAGGCGACCCTGGTGGCCAAAGCTGACGAAAAGCGGGCCCGGCGCCTGCTGGCCTCATAGGAAAGGAAAAAAACAACCATGCCTCGTTCAACGCATGCCGCCGCTCGGAAGAAGCGCAAAAAGAAGATCTTTAAGGCGGCCAAGGGATATTTCGGTGCACGGAAGAACCTTTATCGCACCGCAAAGGACGCGGTCGAAAAGGGGTGGGAGCACGCGTACCGTGACCGGAAGACGAAAAAGAGGAATTTCCGGCGGCTTTGGATCACCAGAATCAACGCTGCTGCTCGGGAGAACGATCTTTCGTATTCCCGGCTTATAAATGGGCTCAAGCTGTCCGGAGTGGAGTTGGACAGGAAAGCACTGGCGGACCTGGCTGTCCGGGACCCCGGGGCTTTTACCAGCCTGGCCGACCGGGCCAAGGAGGAACTGGCGAAAGCCAGCTGATCCCTCCATCGCCTGGTTCGGCAAAGGGCTTCACGATCGTTGGGTCGTGGAGCCTTTTGTTTAGGAGCTTGTCCTGCATCGGGTTCCGTGGCGCTCCTCCTGATGCCACACCATTTTGGGCCCAGTAATGAAGCTCGAGCAGCCCCCGAAAACGAAGGGATGTCCGGCGAATCATGAGTGGGAAACAGAATTTGATCGACGCCCTGCGGGCCCTGGGGGCCGCAGCCCTCGAGGAAGTTTCCTCCGCGCCTCAAAACGAGGCACTGGAAGCCCTCCGCATCAGATACCTGGGGCGAAAAGATGGACAGATCTCGGGAATTGTCAGAGGGCTTGGAAAGCTCTCTCCTGAGGAACGTCCAGCGGTTGGCGCAGAGGCGAACAGGGTAAAGGCGCGGGTCCAGGAAGCTTTGGACACCAGGAAAGAGGAGCTCGAGGCGGACACGGGTCCCGCCGGATCAGGTGTTGATCTATCCCTTCCCGGATCGAGTTCCTGGAAGGGCGGAAGGCACCCCGTCACCCAGGTCATCGACGAGCTCTGGACTATTTTCCGCTCCATGGGGTTCACCCGAGCCAGGGGCCCGGAAATCGAAACCGACTGGTACAATTTCGTTGCCCTCAATACGCCCCTGGATCATCCGGCTGTTGATGAGGCGGACACCCTCTACTTGAAGAACGGGCTCCCCCTCCGGACCCATACCTCCCCGGTCCAGATCCGGACCATGGAGAAACATGAGCCGCCCATCCGAATCATTGCCCCAGGCATGGTCTACCGGCGGGACACCCCGGATGCTACCCACACACCTGGCTTCCTTCAGTTGGAGGGCCTGGTGGTGGACGAAGGCATCACCTTCATCGATTTCAAGGCAACCCTGGCCGAATTCGCCAGACGGTTTTGGGGACCGGGCACACAAACTCGATTCCGTCCGTCGTTCTTCCCGTTCACCGAGCCCAGCGCCGAGGTGGATGTGAAGCGGACCATTACAAGGCCCGACGGCAGCACAGAGGAAACGGACTGGATCGAGATCATGGGTGCAGGCATGGTAGACCCCGCCGTTCTGGAAAACGTGGGTTACGATTCCGAACGCTATACAGGGTTCGCTTTTGGAATGGGTCCCGCGCGGATCGCGGCTCTCAAATACGGCATACGGGATATTCGCGTGTTCTTCGAAAACGATGTTCGTTTCCTCAACCAGTTTGCCCAGCCATGAATATTTCCTATCAGTGGCTCCGGGCCCTCCTGCCCCAGTTCACGCTAACGCCGGAGGAGACGGCCGAGACCCTCGCCTTGAGGGGGGCCCCGGTGGAGGAGTTGATCCATCTGGCACCTGGCCTGAAGGAGTTGGTCGTGGGGAAGGTCGACTCGGTAGATCCTCATCCCAATGCGGATCGGTTATCGGTCTGTCAGGTCGACGCAGGGGGGGAGCCCCTTCAGGTCGTGTGTGGAGCGCCGACGATTCAGGTCGGTGGGTTCTATCCCTTCGCACCTGCTGGGTCGACTCTGCCTGGCGGATTGCTCCTCAAAGCCGTGGAGATCAGGGGTGTCCGGTCCAACGGAATGCTCTGCTCTGAAGCCGAGATGGAGATGGGCCCCGACGCTTCGGCGATCATGCTCCTGGAGGGTGACTTCGCCCCCGGGG
>CAYOVN010000099.1:0-12973 GCA_964407425.1 uncultured Gemmatimonadaceae bacterium | reverse complement strand
GCCCCGTTCAATCCGAACCATGCTGGAGAGGAGTAGCGGGCGCTCTTCGTTGGACCGTTCGGATCTCCGGAAAGCCGGTCAGGCCACTGGCCTCGGCGGCTTGCTGGAAGTCACCGACCTGGCCCGTCAGGAATGCGTTGAGTCGGGTGACGATACGATCAAGGTTCTCCCCGGCCCGGGCCAGGGTGATCCTCTCCGCCTCTGTTGGTGCATCCCTGGTGAAGGACATGAAGAAGAGGGTCATCCGGTTTGCTTCCACGGTGGCCACGGCCTCACCGATGGACGACGCTCCTGCCCGGACCGAATCGGCCATGGTTCGCAGGTTCTGAGCCTGCTGGGGCTGTAGGGCTCCCAAGGAGCCGGTCACACTCGCCACCCCCTGGGTAACGGACCGGAGTCGATCCTGAAGATCCTGGAGGGTAGCCATCAGGGCCGTCATCTCCTCCACCGCATGTCTCTTTTGGATCCGATCCTCCATGGGAATCTCGACCCTGGGGTCCGGTAGAACCTCCAGGGGCCCGGTGGCTTCGCTACCGCCGGCCAGTACCCTGACCTCAAAGGTGCCAGGAAGGACCTCCAGCCCCTGGGGGCCGAAGAAACCACCATCGGTGCTTTCCCCGGAGGGGTTGGTTTCCCGGAGGTCCCATCCAATGCGATGAATTCCCACAGTGGCCGGCCCCTCCAGGCTCCGAATCACCTGACCCCCCGGGTCCAGAATCTCGATGGTGGCCGATGGGGCTCGGACTGAAGGGCCGATGGAGTAGGTGACCGTTGCCCCGGGAGTTTTGGTCTGCCCCTGGAACATGGCGTCACCGGCGAAATGATAGCCGTCCACGGCCGCCTCCCCCCTCAGGTAGGCCGGTTGGGTGCCGAAGAGATGCAGGGGGGCGGAAAGGAGCTCAGGGGACCCTGCAAGGGCCCTGAGGGGCCGAATGTCGTCCAGGATATAGATGGCCCTTCCGTGGGTGCCGATAACCAGATCGTGATCCCTCGGATGGATGACAAGAGACCGGACAGGGGCAGGCGGAACGCCGTTACGCCACGGGAACCAGTCTTCGCCCCGGTTAAAGCTCACATACAAACCGAATTCGGTGCCTGCGAAGAGAAGGTTCGGGGTGACAGGATCTTCCTCGAGGGTATGGACGAATCCATAGATTCCACTCTCCTCGGCGATATTCTCCCAGTCCCGGCCGTAGTTCTCCGTCCGATAAATGTAGGGCGTCCAGTTCCCGCGCCGATGATCGTCGAAGACGACGTACGCCGTGCCTCCGTCGTGCTTCGACGCCTCGATGTGGGAGACCCAGCTTCCTTCCGGGATGTCCTTCATCCGTTGCCCAAGTTCTTCCCATGCCCCGCCCCCGGACCGGGTCAGATGAACCAGACCGTCATCGGACCCCACCCAGATCAACTCCGGTTCAGCCGGACTCGGAGCGATCGAGAAGATGGTGGTGTGGTTTTCAGCCCCCGTCGCGTCAGTGGTGATTCCTCCGCTTTCGTTCTGCCGCTGTTTTTCCGGGTCGTTCGTGGTGAGGTCGCCGCTGATGATCTGCCAGGTCGCTCCCCCATTGGTGGATTGATGGACGAACTGGCTTCCGTAATAAATCGTTCCGATCTCGAAAGGATCGGTGGCGATGGGGGTGTTCCAGTTGAAACGAAGCTCAACACCATCAGGGGCCCAGGGCCGGATTCCCTTTCGTTCTCCGGTCCGCAGGTCGAACCGAACCAGGCCGCCGCCCTGGGACATGGAGTAGCCCCGGTTGTTGTCCGTGGGATCGATGAGAGTTCCGAACCCGTCGCCGAAACCTACCTCCTGCCAGTGGTAGTTCCGGATGCCGCCGTTTTCCCAGAGATCCGAGGGGCCCCTCCATGATCCGTTGTCCTGCATCCCCCCGTAGACATTGTAGGGCACCTCGTTGTCCACGCTCACGTGGTAGAACTGGCCAACAGGGAGGTTGTCGATGAATCGCCAGTGGTCCCCCCGATCCCGGCTCACGTAAACACCGCCGTCGGTTCCCATGTACATTTGCCGGGAATCGTTGGGGTTGATCCAGAGGGCGTGGAAGTCGGAGTGGACGTCCCCGCTGATATTCTCGAAACTCTTCCCACTGTCCTCGGACCTCATAATCCGGGAGTGGAGGTTGAACAGCCGAAGCTCGTTGGAGGGGTCCACGAAGATGTCGGCGTAGTAGAAGGGCCTGCTTGCCACACCCTCCTCGTCATTCACGGTCGCCCAGCTGGCTCCGCCGTCATCGGAACGGATGAGGGCACTTCTCTCGGCTTCGACCAGAGCGTAGACCACATTCGGATCGCTCCGGGCCATGGAAAGGCCCACCCGGCCAATATTCCCCGCCGGCAGCCCGTCCTCGGCGGAGAGCCGTTTCCAACTGCTTCCTCCGTCATGGGTCACATATAGGCCGCTTCCGGCCCCCCCCGATTCGAAGAACCAAGGCCAGCGCCGGAATTCCCACATTGCCGCAAAAAGCTTGTTGGGATTCGATGGATCCATGATGAGGTCCCCGATTCCCGTTCTGGGGTTCACAAAAAGCACACGTTGCCATGTCGCACCCCCGTCCGTGGTCCGGTACACGCCCCTCTCCTCACCATCGCTCCATGCCGGGCCCATCACGCCTGCGTAAGCCACATCAGGGTTCGTGGGGTGAAGGACGATCCGGTGGATCCTCTCTGAACCCTCCAGGCCGAGGAATGCCCAGCTTCGGCCTCCATCCATGCTTTTGTAGATCCCCGCACCGACACCCGCGCTGTTCCTTGGATTCCCCTCCCCCGTTCCCACCCAGACGATATCGGGACTGGCCTGGAATACGGCCACGGAGCCAATCCCCAGGACTCGCTGCTCATCGAATAGTGGATCCCAGCTTTGTCCTCCGTTCACCGACTTCCAGAGTCCCCCCGTGGCCGCTCCCACATAGATGACGTTCGGATCGGACTCTACCGCATCGATTGCGGCGATTCGGCCACTCATCCCGGCCGGACCGATGCTCCTGGCCGAGAGGGCAGCGAAGTGGCTAGGGTCCAACCCCTGTCCGGCGGCGTCACTCCCTTGAAAGCCTGAGAAGGCGAGAAGGAGAAGGGAGAGAACGAGGGTTGAGGGGGTGCAGGGTTTCATTTCAATGCTTCCTGGTATGGTGGTCGAATACGATCCGGGAGATCTCGGCAGCTACCCCGTCGGCCTGGTCCGGGTCCTCGAAGCCTCTAGTCAGGATCACCAGGGCATAAGGGGGTGCTTCGGTTGGGAAGACCACACCGGAATCATGACTGATTCCAGTAATCCTCCCTGTTTTGTGGGCGATCCGGACACCCTCCGGCAATTTCGCCGGGATCCTGGTACGCCACTTTTGCCGGCTCATGATATCCAGCATTTCCTCCGAGGCCTTCGGCGACACCACTTCCCCCCTGCCCAGGGCGGACATGATGATTCCAAGATCTCGAGCGGTGGTGGTATTGGAGAGCCCCGCCTCAAAAGCCGGCCCGTCCTCCAACCCCCTGAGAACCTCGATGGAGTCAGCTCCCAACGCTCGCATACTGGAGGTCACTCGTTCGGCATCGGCAACCTCGATGAGGATGTTCGTGGCCAGGTTGCTGGACACCGTAATCATAAGTTCGATGAGATGGCGGTACGTAACCTCTTTCCCTTCAGCGAGATAAAGCGTCGTGTCGCTGTCTGACCCTGAAAAGAGGGAATAGGAAGAGCCGTCAACGATGGAGGAGAATGTGGTCTTCACAGTGAGGGTCTGATCCAAATCCAAGAGGCCCGCCTCCCGGTCGGCGAAGAGTTGGATCATCACGGGAACCTTCATGGTGCTGGCTGCGTGCATCCTCTCATCGGGACGGATGAGGAGTGAGTCAGGCGCTCCAAGACTCTGGTAGTAGAGGGCCACTACCCCTCCTGAGCCCCCGGCGATGGCCTCAACCTGGTTTTGAAGCATGTCCATGTCCGATTCGTCCGGATTTACGCACGCCCCCAGGAGGGAGGCGAAAAGGAAAAGAGTTTGAAGGCTCCCGGGCCAAGTCTATGCGACCCGGGGCCCTGAGTCCACAAACCGAAGGATCTCCACCCACATTGCCTGCCGTGGGTCCATAAGCCCATATTCCGCACCGTTCGGCCCCGACCCTCGAGGGCCTGCCAGGATTGGTTCTTTGACCAGGAAGCCAAGGAGGCACCCCAATGGTATCCCGCCCCCGACTTTCCCTCACTCTTCTTTTGGGCCTAGCTCTCCTCGCCCCCCAGCATTCCAGGGGTCAGGACTTGAAGGACCTTAAGGAGGAGGTTCTGAAGGAGGTCGCCACTCCGGAGTTGCTGAAGCTGAGCCAGGAGATGGTCGACGTCATCTACTCCAATAGCGAACTGGGATTCCAGGAGTTCTGGACCGCCGACTATGTCGTGGGGATTCTGGAAAAGGAGGGTTTCTCCGTGGAACGTGGGTGTGCCGGAATGCCCACCTGCTACGTGGGAAGCTGGGGGAATGGAAAGCCCGTGGTGGGGTTCATGGGGGATATCGACGGCCTCCCGGAGACATCCCAGAAACCAGGTGTGCCCTGGGAAGAGCCCCTCATCCCTCTGGGTCCCGGCCACGGAGAAGGCCACAACAGCGCGGCGGCCGTTGACGTGGTGGCTGCCATCGCCACCAAGCGAGTGATGGAGCGGCACGGCCTTCAGGGTACGCTGAAGGTCATTCCCGGCGTGGCCGAGGAGTTGGTTTCCAGCCGGAACTATATGGTGACGGCAGGCCTTTTCGAGGGCATGGACATCATGCTGTCGACCCATATCAGCAGCTCTATGACCACAGGGTATGGGATCAGTGGGTCCGGCCTCGTGTCCACCATGTTCACATTTACCGGCCAATCGGCCCACTCCGCCGGATCTCCCTGGTCCGGCCGAAGCGCACTCGATGCCGCTGAGCTCATGGATATCGGGTGGAACTTCCGCCGGGAGCATCTGAGGCTTCAACAACGGTCCCACTCCATCATTTTCCACGGTGGGAACCAGCCCAACGTGGTTCCTTCCGAAGCCACCGTCTGGTACTACTTCCGGGAACTCGACTACCCCAGAATCAAGGCTCTCCATGAGTTGGGTCAAACCATGGCCGAGGCTGCTGCAATGATGACAGGGACCACGGTCGAGGAGCGGCCATTGGGAGCCGCCTGGCCCTCCAACATGAGCAAGCCTCTGGCCGAGGCCATGTACGGGAACATGGAAGCAGTGGGAATGCCTCAGTGGACGGAGGATGATCAGGCCTTCGCGAAGGCGGTCCAGAAGATGATGGAGCGAGACACAACCGGGCTGCGGACCGAAATTCAGGACAGTCTGGTCGAGTCGAGCCAGGGAATGGGAGGCGGGAGTGACGATATCGCCGAGGTCTCCTGGAACGTGCCGACGATCCGGCTCCGGTACCCCGGGAACATCCCAGGGACCACCGGCCACCACTGGTCGGCCGGGATCGCCATGGCGACGCCCATTGCCCACCAGGGTGCTAACTACGGATCCAGGGTCATCGCCCTTACGGCCATGGATGTGATAGTCCAGCCCGATCTGGTCGAAGAGGCCTGGACGTACCACAAGGAAGTGACCACCAAGGACTACACCTGGGAATCCCTACTTCCGGAGGGTACCGAGCCGCCCATTTTCCTGAACGCCGAGAAAATGGAAAGGTATCGTCCTCTCATCCAGCCCTTCAGGTATGACCCCACCCGGTTCGACACCTATCTCGAGCAGCTCGGTATTACCTACCCGGTCCTCGAGAAGCCGGCCTCGGTTGGGGAAGGAGGGACGGAGGGTCGCTCATAATCCAACGCCACCGGGCCTCGGCCATCTCCACGGCCAGGCTGGCGTCCTCCGGCAGGAGGAATCCGTCTCTCACCAGTTCCCGGGTGGAGGCCCGGACTCGTTCCAGGTATTCGTCTATACCTGAATAAAGGGCCTCTACGCTCGGGCGGGGATCCCCAAGGGCATCCCGTTCCTCCTCGGTCCTGGAGAGTGGGATGAATGTGCCCCGGAAATCGGTGAGCTCGTCGGCTCCACCTACAGCCCCCCATCGCAGGTTCCAGGGGGTGTAGGTGGCGAGAGGCGCCCTCAGTTCCCAACCCCTTACCCCTGTCATCTCATTTCCCAGCCCGTCGACCTGGGAGACCAGTGAAGGGAACGCTTCTCCAAGAGCCGGTGGTTGCTGATCCACAACCCCCTCGCTCCACCATCGGGGTCCATAGTCAGCCCGATAGGCCTCATGAATGTGTTTCGGGGCTTCCAGGTTCGGAATGTGCGGAAAGGCCAGACCTGAGGGAGGCACCAGAGTCCCGTCTCCGATTCTAGGAAAGGCGCTGGGGGGCGGGCTCCCCTCCTCCTCAACCCATCCCACCATTTTCAGGGCCAGGGAGCGAAGGGGAAAGGAAAGGTCCACCGGATTCCCGCGAAAGATGGGGATCCCCTCGGGATCCTTCAGAACATCTGAATTCAGAGGATTACTCCAGCCTGAATGCTGAGCACCAGCCAGATGGTAGATCCTCTCATTTTCCATGGGCTCCACGTCCTGAGTTCCATCCACCGATGTGTGGATCAGAGAGGCGGCCCGGCCCCAGTATTCGTAGCCCGTATTGGTGTAAAAAATCAGTGGAAGGTGCTCCGGCCTCTGAGCGGAAAAGAGACCCTCTTCCCTTTCGGTGACGGGATCCCGCTGGGTGCGGCTTGTAAAGGGAAACAAATCGGTCGGATAGAAGAAGGCCGAGTACCGGTGAGCGTCCCGTGACGGTTGCCCGAACCGATGATTGAAACTCCCCCGCCCGGCTCCGGCGGTATGGATGAGCATCCCGTCGAAGGCCTTTCTACCCCCTTCGTCGGTGTTGAACCCCTGGTACAGGAAGTGCCTCAAGAAACGACCGGTCTGGGAGACACCGAAGGCTATGCCCGTACTTACGGGAAACACGCTTTCCAACTCGTATTTGGCATACGAAATCACGTCCCGGATGGCGGCCAGGCCAAGGCCCACGATCCGGGGATCATTCGACCGGTAGACGAACTCGTAGATGTGCCCGGCCTTGAACCCACCTTCCAGGCCGATTCGGGTGTGCAGCGGGTCTGAACCTTCTTCGTCACCCTCCACCGGTAGGAGCCACCAATTCTCCCGGGGAATGACCTCCCGGGGGGCCATGCGGCCAGTCCGCACTGTGAGGACGTTATCGGGGTGATCCCCTGAGGTTGGGGCGTAGGCCCGATGGTTCCTATGGCCCAGATTTAGGATTTCCTGGTCCTCGTCCACCGTCCAGTCTGCCCTCACCAATCCGGTGTTGGCGTCCCCCGGAAGTTGGGCTCGGGGCCCATGGAGCCTCAGAAGACCGTCGGATTCCGGTAAATCTCCCTGCCACCCGACCCAGACAAGGGTGAGACCTTCCCGGAGGAGGAGCCCGTCTCCAAAATCAGCCTCGTCGGTAGGATCCGAGGCCCCCGACTGGGCCCGGTTGAAGTACCGTAGGCTGGCCTTCCCTCCACGGTTTGAAACCTCAACCCATGCTACCCCCCTGCGGAGGGAGGGGGTTTTGGGCTGGAGAACTACGAAATCCGCCCAGGCGACGACCATCCCATCGGCATTGGTCGAAGCCCAATGCAGATCCACAACCGAGGCGTTGGCTGGATTTTCGGGATCAAAAGCGAAGTAGATCTTCCCGATGAGTTTCTCGTAGGCTCCGGCCGATCCCCATTCCCTTCCGTAGAGGACGTCCTCCCTCCGTTCCACCTCCACCCGTACGACCTCTGCCCGGGCCAAAGGACCGATGAAGGACGAGACCGTCGCAAGGAGGAAAAGAAGGACCAGAGTCGGTTTGCGGTTGTCCGTTTTCATTCCGTTCTCCTCAGAAGCCGATCACCAATCCCACATCGAACACCAGGAATCTGAGATCCAGAGTCGGATGGTCCGCGAAAGGGACGTTCCCCAGGCCATACCTGACTCCAGGACTCAGGCTCGTCCTCTCACCGACTTGAACCAGAAGGCCCAGGCCTGCCTCCAATCCACCGCCCCCCTCTGAATTCAACTTCCGGGAGGATCCTTCCTCAAGGATCTTGACCTGAATCCTATGGGTGTGAAAGCCCCCCTGGATCCAGGGTCGGATCGGTCCCCTTTTTCCCGCGATCCGAATGGCTATATCGAAACCCGTGCTGATCCAGTCCTTCCCCTCAGGGCATACGTCCTCGTCACAGGAGAATCTATGTTCGCTGAATCCCACCAAACCACCGATGTGCCAGTAGAGTGGGAATGTGAACCCCATGGACAGTGAGGGCCCCGCCCCGCCTTTTTCTTCCCACCCAACCGACTCGTCGAGGAAGTCCCCTAACGGCTGTGTGATCCCACCCCTGATCTGAAACGCATATGGCCCTTCCTGGCCTTCAGCGCCGTCGAAACCGGCGGAAAGAAGGAGAAGAAGAATCGGGACGATCCCAAGCCATCGGTTTACTGTTCCGTGCAACAGGGCTCAAAGCCTCCGCGGTTTTGGGTTCTCCTGGGGTGGCCGTATATTCCCCAGCCACATGGAGAATCTCCCCTCTCCCGGCAGATTCTGAAAGCCCCTTCCCTTTTCGGGAGTAACATCGGTCCATGGAAGGAACCCTCTCTCTCTTCGGATTTCCCAGCACGGTAGCTCACTTGGAAGTACTCCCGAGATCGACTGGATGGCGAGCGCTTCGGGCCGGTTTGTTCACTGGCGGGGCCCTGGTATTGGCGCCAGCCGTGGGCCTCCTCCCGCCTCACGCACCATGGGTTGTGGGGGTTTTGGGGATTGGGGGATTTCTGGGTATCCGGAAATGGAGGGAGCGTTTCACCGTTCTTTCTTTTCGGGGGCTATGCCCCAAGTGCGGGGGCACCCTCTCCCTTCCGGGGGGGACTCCGCTCAGGCCAGTGATGACGATTTCCTGCGATGGCTGTAACCATGATTCGAGTCTCACCACGACTCTTCCGGGGGCGGCCGAGCGGAACCAGGAGGGAATATGAAGCTGGGTGCCAAGATCTTCGGAACGCTGGCCATCGCCCTGATCTTCTTCCTCCTCCTGGGGATCTTTCTCCCGGGAACCTGGGAGGCTGATGCGGACGGATGGGTGGATGCGTCCCCTGCCAGGGTGTTTCCCTTCCTTGCCCAACCGGATCTTTGGGTGGAATGGAACTCCGTGCCCGAAGCCGGCCTGAAGTTCTTCGGGCCGCCTGAGGGGGCCGGGGCCGGATTGGAATGGGATGACCCTCAATACGGTAAGGGTCGTTTCGAAGTCCTCCGAAGTGCCCCGGAGGAGCGGATTGAATATGAGGTCCTGATCGAGGGGGGATCCCTTGCTATTCTAGGGTCCCTGACGGTGCAGATCGAGGACTCAGGCACCCGGCTGGAATGGACGGAGGAGGGAGATTTTGGATGGAACCCCCTCCTCGGGTATGCGGCCAGGAGAATGGGGGACTCCCAGGCGTTGGCGATGCTGGCCAGCTTGGAGAAGCTTCGGGCCCTGATGGAGTCCGAGGAACCAGGCAGGTAGCCGAGTTCCCCGGGGACTTCTCTTTCGCCTTCTTCAGGCTCCTGGCCTAGCCCTCCAGATACATCCGGATCAATTCCTCGTTGTTCTTCGTCCGGTCCATTGCCGATAGCAGTTCGGACATGGCATCCGCCGAGGGCAGATCCACGAGTTTCCTGCGGAGGGCTCTGCTCAGATCCAGGGCATTGTCGGATAGGAGGAGCTCCTCCCGACGAGTGGCGGAGCCTGCCAGGTCGATGGCCGGGTAAATCCGTTTGTCGGCAAGTTCCCGGTTGAGGAGGAGTTCACTGTTTCCGGTTCCTTTGAACTCTTCGAAGATCACCTGATCCATCCGAGATCCCGTATCGACAAGGGCAGTGGCTGCAATCGTCAGAGATCCGCCCCCCTGCCGGGTGTCGACTTTCCGGGCGCTTCCCAGGAACCTCTTGGGCTTTTCAAGGGAGTTCGCATCAAGGCCTCCCGAAAGGGTTCGGCCGGAACCCACCTGCACACTGTTATGGGCTCGGGCCAGGCGGGTGATGGAGTCCAGGATAATGACTACGTCCTGACCCATCTCCACTCGGCGGTGGGCTCGGGCCAGGGTTATCTCGGCCACCTGGGTGTGCCGCTCCGCCGGCCGGTCGAAGGACGAGGCGATGACCTCGCCGAAGCCGCACATCTCCATCTCAGTGATCTCTTCCGGACGCTCGTCCACCAGAAGAATCATCAGATGGCAGTCGGGGTGGTTGGTGACAATACCCTCGGCGATAGCCTGGAGGATGGTCGTCTTCCCGGCCTTGGACGGAGCCACGATCATGGCCCGCTGCCCCTTCCCGAGAGGACAGAATAGATCGATGACCCGGTTGGTCTGATCGGGACGTCCTCGGAGGGTTCGCCCGCACTCCAGCTTGAACTGCTCGTCGGGATGCTGTGCGCCCATCTGGGAGAACACGGGCCTACTGGGGAGATCCTCAGGGCTTAGCCCGTTGACCAGGTTCAAGTGCCTCAGGGGCGAACTCTTCCCGTTCTTGGGTTTCTTACCAACGTCCCCCTGGAGTTCATCCCCCGTCCGGAGGTCGAATTTCTGAATTACCCGGGCTCCGACGTAGATATCGTCTTTGCCGGGTGTGTATGTTTCTTCCCTGCGCCGTATAAAGCCTGAGCCACCTGGAAGGACCTCCAGGATGCCGAGGGACCCGTCGTTCGTCACGCTTGGTTCACCATTTTATGTAGGGAGAAGGAGTCAAATCCTCATTCCCAGCCTGGAGCCCCGTATCTCGGGGGGCCACGCGGGGACAACAGTCGGTTTTGGGGGAAGATGGCCGAGGGAGCCGATGAGCGGCTCTCCTGTCTTCGGACCCCCTAAGAGTGCGGGATCCCCTGGCAACCTTCGATCCGGCATTCATGCCGGTCTTGGAAATCTTGGCTACAAAGGGCTCTTCGTCCACCCCTACGTGTAAAGGAATGTTCTTCGAAGGTCCGGGCCGGGGGATGGTTCGGTAAGATTCGATCAATGATTGAGCCCCGATTTTCGGGAGAAAGAGGACCCTTGGGAAACACGAGTCCAAGTGATGAAACCGCCGGAAACGGCATCCAGGAAAAGGCTGGAAGCCCCGGCGGTTGGGTAGAAAAGTTGCTCCTTGTGGCCTTACCATTCCTCTTTCTGCTGGCCTTCTTGCTTCTCGAGGGTTGGATTCGAGGACGGTTTTGATGGCAGATCGTCCACTGAAGGGGACAAGGGCATGGGAGGGGATTTCCCGCAAACACTGGAAAGCCGGGCCTTTGTTGATGTTTTTCGGTCTCCGTGGATTGGCACGACCCCTGCACTTATCTTGGGCGGACGACTAGATAGGAGGATAAATGAAAAAGCGCCTCATAACTTCGGCAGCCCTTGCAATTGCCCTTGTGGCGGCACCATCCGTGGGTCATGCCCAGGTTTCCACATCCCTTTCCCTACATATGGGACTGTTCGACGGGTTCGGAATTGGATTGTCCTTTTCGAGTTGGGGTGCGGGGTCGATTTATTCTCCTGGGTATCATGTAGGCTTCGGTGCCTCCGTCGGTTTTGGCGGGAGTTACTACGCCGATTCCGGCTATGGGTACTACGACGACGACTATTACTACGACGAGCCTTATTACCAGGACGACTACTACGGATACGGGTACGGGAGCTATAGCCCCCTCTACTGCGGGAATTGGGGCCACCCCAACCCCTGCTACGGATACCCAGCCTATGGAGGGTACGGAGGGTATCATTTCAGCCTGGGGATGGCCTGGAACTACTATCGTCGCCCGGTCTATTTCGATCCGTGGTATGGTTCGGCGGGCTACTATGCCCGGTGGCGTCCCGTTTACGGGTATGATCCCGGTTGGTACTACTACAACGATCCGTACTGGGCGACCCCGGGGTATGCTCATGTGGCCTATGTGGCACCAGCCTATGGTCATATCTACAACACGGCTCCCTACGGCGGATACAACCGCACGTCCTACAAAGAGACGGCGGGGCAGGTCGCCAGTAACACCCGTTACGCCAAACCCAGGGGTAGCACTACGGCTACCGGCACGGCTGTGACGAGACAGAGCCCCGACGGTTCCGGACGGACCGTGACCCAGCCCGGCACTGAAGGATCGAGGAATGGTGGAGCCGTGAGGCGGGGTACCCCGGGAACCGAAACGGCGAGGACTGTACCAGGCGCCAGCCGGGGGGCCACAGGAACGCCCAGGGCTACTACCCCCGCGGTGAACAATCCTCGGAGGCCTTCGGATGGAGCGCGGGTCGGAGCGGGAACCTCCCGGACACCTGCTGCCCGGACGCCGTCGAGTGGAAGATCCACGGCAGGTACTCCGTCGGCATGGTCCCCCAACACCCGGAACCCTTCGGCGAGAGCCCCTGGGTCCCGAACCCCTTCGGCGAGAACGCCCACCTCCCGGGGGACCGGAAGCACCGGTTCGCCCGCGGCGAGGACGCCAAGCAGCAGGGTTCCTTCAGTGAGTACACGGAGCAGTGGGACGACAAGCAGTCGGTCACCGTCCGCCCGAGTCCCCTCGAATGGTTCCCGGGGCACGGCCCAGGCCGCCCCTAGGTCTCAGGGGACGACCAGGTCCGCCCCCAGTCGGGCACCAACGACCCGTTCGGCCCCGAGTCGCACGCCGACGGCCAGAGCGCCTTCAAGGGCACCTTCGACCAGGTCCGCCCCCAACCGGGCGCCCACGACCCGTTCGGCTCCGAGTCGCACGCCTACGGCCAGAGCGCCTTCAAGAGCGCCTTCGACCAGGTCCGCCCCCAACCGGGCACCAACGACCCGGTCGGCTCCGAGCCGGTCGGCACCGAAGGCCAGGAGTGCTCCCAGCAGGGGCGCACCGACGAGGAGATCGCCCCCCAAGGCTAGAAGGTCTGGTGGCGGAGGAAGCTGACAGGAAAGAACTCTCCACTTTTCGTTACCCCCTTACAGGGGTTCTTTCCCACCCAGTAGGAGA
>CAYOVN010000098.1:0-12976 GCA_964407425.1 uncultured Gemmatimonadaceae bacterium | reverse complement strand
GCCGCCCCCCCCCCCGGGGCCTGGCGCCGGCCAACCGGCCACCCTAAGGTTCGGAGTTCGATTCGTTTCCGTTTCTCCGGAGAGTCCTCATGTTTCGCCCTTTCCCGGCCGTATTCCTCTCTACCTTCGCATTTGCAGCGGTACTTGCTATAACGCTGGGTTCCTGCACGGGTCCCCCTCCTTCATGCGACCTGGAGCTTGTAGACCAGCTCGACATCGAGGGCGCCATGGCCCACATGGCGTATCTGAGCGAGAGTATCGGACCGCGAGTGGTGTCCACCCCCGAGGAACGGGAAGCGGCCGAATACATCGCCGCCGAGCTGGAAGACAATGGTTACGAAGTCGAGATCCAGGAGTTTCCTCGTCCGACCGTACACGCCTATCTGACAGTGCAGACCGCCCAGCCACAGGCGCTGAACGTCCGTGCAGGCGGCCTGCGTGGGGTAGCGGTCGCCGACTACCCGTTGCTGACCCCTGAAGGCGGCATCAGCGCCCGGGTGATCTACAGTGGCAATGGGGAGGCCGGGGAATTCCCCGCCGAGGTCAGCGGACAGATTGCTCTGGTCACCCGGAGCGACGAGGATCCAGCTGAGGTTATCAGCCGGGCGAGCGAAGCCGGTGCGATTGCCGTGTTGCTCCACAATACCGAATGGAAGAACTACTCCGTCCGAGTCGCTCAGGCCGACATCCCCTTTGCGACGATGAACTCTGAGGCGGCCGAGATTCTGAACGGGCCGGGCGGACAGACGGTCAATTTCCAGGTCAACCGCTATGAGACCTCGCAGAACGTGATCGCGACTCGCACTCCCTCGGATGGAACCGACGACTCACGACCCATCGTGGTGTTCTCGGGGCATTACGACGGTGTTGCCATGTCCCCCGGTGCCAACGACAACGCCTCAGGAACCGCGGGCGTGATGGAATTGGCCCGCCTTCTAGCCCGCGTCCCACTGGCGGCTGACGTCCGTTTCCTGGCCTGCGGAGGGGAGGAAGGGGGATTGGTGGGTTCACGCCACTATGTTGCCCAATTGACCGACGCGGAGCGGGAGCGGGTCGTAGCAAACTTCAACATGGACATGATCGCCACCGCGGGTCCGGATCAAACCACGCTGTTTGTAAACACGCTCGACGGGGAGAACCTGGTGGCCCAGGCCGCGATCGCGGCAGCGGACACCCTCGGTTACTCCGACCTGCTAAACGCGCCCTATCAGCGGGGTGCGAGCGATCACGTGGCGTTTGCTGCCTCCGGCATTGCTGGCGCCAATTTTATCTGGCGTGAACTCGAGACGATTGCCTTGGAACCGTGGTATCACCACCCGCACGACAAGATGGAGAACACCAGCGCCGAACGCATGCGCATAGCCCTCGAGATTGTCGCAGCCGCATCGTTGCAGGTGATTTGTGCCGATGGGATGATGCGACCGGAACTCACCGCCGCTCCAGCCGGAGGGTAGTACTGACCAGCATCCGGAGCGCGCCCTGTTCCAACCTCAACAGTTCTACGACGATCCGCGTATAGCCCTAGCTCTCGTTCTCAGTCGCCATGCCAAACGTTAGTGCCCGGGATCTCCTGCGCCATGGGCGGCCGGCCTGGGGCTGGCGCAGGCCGATCGGCCACCCTAAGGTCCGGGGCTCGATTCGTTTCCGCTTCTCCGGAGGATCCTCATGTTCCGCCCTTTTTCGGCCGTATTCCTCTCCCGCTTTCCTCTCAGGAATCCGATCCGTCCTGTGGCCCTGATCGTTTTTCTGGCCGCCTTCGTAGGATCCCTATCGGCTCAGGAAAAACCAGCCATCAATGTTGATGACTACGGGCCGTGGAAGCGCATCAACTCCGCTGCGATCTCTTCTGACGGAGTTTGGATGAGCTACGGCTACGACCGGATCGAGGGGGAAGACACCCTCTACGTGGCGGAGCTCGATGGGACTGAGCGGTATGTAATTCCCCGGGGACTAGCTCCTGCTTTTTCCAGGGACTCCCGTTGGGTGGCCTACCAGATCGCTCCGCCGGAGCGGGAGGGGGGGGGAGAAGCCGAAAGTCCTCGAGGCGGCCAGGCCCCAGGTCAGAGAGGTGGCGGTGGACAGGGCCGGAATCTGGTGTTGCGGAATCTGGCTTCCGGTGACTCCCTGACGTTCGGTGACGTGGCATCCTTCTCTTTCCCGGAAAATTCCGGGGTTTTCCTTGTCCGGAAACGGGGGGCCGGGGGCGACGCGGACTATGACGGCGCCGACCTGGTCGTTCATGACCTGGCCACGGGGACATCCTTGAACCTGGGTAATGTCTCCGAATCCGCAGTCAACGATCCCGGCACACACCTGGCCTACCTCGTGGACGCCGCAGGAGACGCAGGGAACGGGTTCTACCTCCTGGATTTTGGAACGAACAGGATCCATGCCCTGGATTCTCATCAGGCCACGTATGGTGAACTGACCTGGAACGAGAATGGGGATGCTCTGGCCGCTCTTCGGGGGGAGGTCCCGGAAGAGGAGGTTCAGCGCGAAAACACCCTCATCGTTCTCAGGGGACTCCAGGCCCCGTTTACACCATCCACCCTCGAGGCAGGAGGAGTAGGGGGTGTTCCGGAAGGATTCGTCATCAGCGAGCTCGCGGGACTGAACTGGTCCGACGATTCCGAGAGGATCTTCGTTGGCATCAAAGAGCAGAGCGATGAGAACGAGGAGTTGGAGGGAAGGGCCAACGTCGATGTTTACCACTGGGCCGATGTGCGGCCCCAGTCGGTCCAGGAAGCCCGGGCCAGCAGAGATCGGGACCGAACGTGGTCCTCAGTAGTGAATCTGGACGGAAACCGTCTTTCCTTTGTCCGGTTGGCCGACGAGTCTCTTGAATCCGTGACTCCTGCCGGCACTTCCCAGTGGGGAATCGGCCGGGATCCGAGGCCCTATCAGTACGAGGTGGCTTGGGGCGGATCAAAAGCCGATTACTACAGGGTGAACCTGGATTCGGGGGAGAGGACTCCCATCGCAGAGAATCTTATGCGCCAGATGGGGGCGTCCCCCGACGGAACCTGGTGGCTTTATCTGAACAATGAGGATGTCATCGCCAGGGACCTGGATTCTGGAGAGGAAGTGAACCTTACTCAGAGCACCGGCGTTGATTTCGTGAACCGCCAGGACGATCACCCGTATGAGCTCCCGACCCACGGAACCGCAGGTTGGAGCAAGGATGGAAGGAGCGTCATCCTGAACGGGCGATACGACCTATGGGAAGTTCCACTGAACGGCGGTGAGGCCACCAACCTCACCCAGGGAATAGGCGACAAAGAGAGGATCCGGTTCCGGATCACCGAACTGGGGAGCGGGGGCGGGGGAGGTTTTGGCGGCGGTGGAGTGGACGAAGGAATCGATCTGGACGAAAAACTACTCCTCACCGCCTACGGTGATTGGACCAAGAAGAGTGGCTACTGGGAAGTGGAAAAGGGCGACGCTCCAGAGCCCCTGATCTGGCTGGATAAATCGGTCGGGCGACCAGTCAAAGCCGAAGATTCCGACCGGATCATCTTCACCCAACAGACCTTCGTGGAATACCCGGACTATTGGGTGAGCGACGTTCGATTCAGAAATCCCCGCAAGGTGACGGACGCCAACCCCCAGCAGGCCGAGTTCGCCTGGAGCCCGGGGCGGGTCCTCATCGACTATGTGGACGAACGAGGGAATGAACTTCAGGGCACTCTCGGCTTACCTGCCAACTACGAAGAGGGCAAGCGGTACCCCATGCTGGTCTATTTCTACGAGACCATGAGCCAACGGCACCACTCGTATCAGGGCCCTGCCTACGACGACCGGCCCCACATGGCCACGTACGCCAGCAACGGGTACCTGGTCTTTCAGCCGGACATCGTCTACACCATCGGGAAGCCCGGAACATCGGCCCTGGACGACCTGACCTCCTCCATCAACAAGGTCATCGAGCTCGGGTACGCCGATCCGGACCGCATTGGTCTCCAGGGGCATTCCTGGAGTGGGTATCAGTCCTCCTTCGTGGTGACCCAAACCGACATGTTTGCCGCCGTCGTCACCGGAGCACCTCCCACAAACCTCATCTCCTTCTACAACACCCTCTATCGGAGCAGCGGGAACATCCAACAGGGGATCACCGAGGTGGGGCAGGTCCGGATGGGAACAACACCCTTCGAGGATTTTGAGCTCTATCTCAGCCAATCCCCCATCCATCACACCGAGAAGATCACCACGCCTTTCATGATTCTCCATGGTACGGCCGACGGATCAGTGGACTATGGCCAAGGTCTGGAGTACTACGCCATGGCCCGCCGAATGGGAAAAGAGGTCATACTCCTCTCCTATCCGGACCAGGGGCATCACCTGTCCACCAAGGAGAACCGAATCGACTTCTTGATTCGGATGACGCAGTACTTCGACCACTATCTGAAGGGCACACAGAAGGCCAAGTGGATGGTGGACGGAGTGCCCTTCCTGGAGAAGGAATACGCCAACCCCAGGGAAATGATGGATGGAACGTTCTGGGGAAAGGTGAAGGAGGAGAAGGAGGAGAAGGAGGAGAAGGGCAAGGGGGGCTCAGGGATGTAGCTCCCTCGCCGATTCCTGCCGGATCAATGAAACCGCCGAGGCTCCCGGGCCCCGGCGGTTTTGTTCCCTACATCCCTCCGCTTGACCCCATGGGACGCTCCCTCGGAAGATGATGAATCGATGAGGCACGGTAGAGGGCCCATCGGTGGATGGGCGAGGCTGGGAAGCCGGGTGGTGGCAGAAGATCCTTTTTCCGGCTTTCTCCTGCCTCTGCGAGGGGAGGCCGAGGACGCTACCTTCCCCGAAGCATACTCGACCCACATGGCTGGCGGTGCCAGGGTGTCTCTAAGCATCCCTCCGAACCCTTCCTATCCGGGCTCCGGTGCCGATGGGCTCTGTGACGGGGTCCTGGGGATCCGGGATCACCGTGATGGAAGGTGGATGGGGATTGAGGCTTTCTCGGGTTCGGATCGGTTGAGATCCCCAAGTGTACCGGGAGCGGGCAACCCTTGGAACGAGAGCGGAAAGCCCTATATTTCCGTGCTTTTTGGTTCTTTGGAGCAGTCGCATTTCTTATCAGATCGAGGGCTGAAAGCCAGGATGGAAACGGCTGACACAACAGAGGCTCTGCCGATAGGAAAGGGACGCATCGTGTCCCTCTCTGTGCCTGTCCCGGATGCCCATCCCCTCGCCCTCCTCCGGATGGGAAGAGGGGTGGCCAGAGGGTTCTGGGCCCGGGAGGGGCGCTGGTTTGCCCATATAGGAAACGTTGCCACCGTGTCGGCGGGTGTTCGGGAGCCATCAGCCGATCGGTTTTCCGCCGTTTGGGAAACTGCCGGCCACCTCCTGACAGGGGCGGTCGCAGAGGCCGTCGATGGGGTTTTATCCCCAAACCCCAAGTTCTTCGGAGGTTTTTCTTTCGGAGAGGAACATCTCCCCGAGGGAGTTTGGGGCGATTTCCCCCCGGCCCTTTTTGTTCTTCCGGAAATCGAACTGATGGGAGGGAAGGAGCAGGGAGTCCTGACCCTTCGCCGGTACGTAGATTCCCCCGCGGACCCCGGAGATGTCTTCTTGAAGCTCAAGGAGGAAGCGAACCGCCTCCTGAGCTCGCTGCCCTCTGTCTCCGGGAATGACGAGACGGATAGCAGAGATCTCCCTGAGACGCAGGTCGAGACCGGGGAAGAGGACTGGACCCGCATGGTTCGAGGTGCCCTCGACAAGATCTTCCTGGGCGACCTTTCGAAGGTTGTCATGGCCCGGGCCCTGACGGCGGCCTTCCAGGAAGAAGTCGATGCGGTGTCCGTGGCCATGAGTCTCTGGAAAGGCAATCCCGGGGCCCACGTGTTCCTCTTCGAACCGTCTGAGGGGCATGCTCTGGTAGGGGCGGCCCCAGAGACTATCGCCACCGTCTCCTCAGGGACCTTCCGGGCTACTGCCGTGGCAGGCTCCATCCCTCGTGGGGAGACTCCCGAGGAGCAGTCGGCTCTGGCTGGGGCCCTCCTCAACAGCGAGAAGGATCTCCGGGAGCATCGAGTGTGCGTGGAGGATATGGTCACCCGACTCGGGACGGTCTCCGAAGAGATCCAGGCGGAAGGGGAGCCTCATGTTCTCACCCTTTCGGCCATCCAACATCTCGAAACCCTCATTACCTCCAAGCTTCGGGTCGATGAGACCGTCCTCTCCACGTTGAGAGCTCTTCACCCCACTCCGGCCGTTTGTGGGTTCCCCCGGGACAGGGCTTTGGCTCTACTGGCAGACGCCGAACCCTTTTCCAGGGGATGGTATGCAGGCCCGGTGGGCTGGTTCGACGAGAAGGGGGATGGAGTCTTTGTGCCCGCGCTCCGCTCCGCGGTGGGGAGGGGGAAGGAATGGAGACTCTTTGCGGGTGCGGGTATCGTGGCCGGCTCGGATCCGGAGAAAGAATGGGCCGAAACGCGAATCAAATTCCAGCCGGTCCTGAGGGCCCTCTCACGATGCGGACCCGAGACCCCCGGCGTGACCTCCAGTCTCCTGGAGGAGGGGAAGTCTCATGAATAAAGGCGTGCTGAACATGCAGTGGTCCGGGGCCTTCCTTGACGAACTGGCTCGCCTGGGGGTGAAGGAGATCTGTGTGGCCCCGGGCTCTCGATCCACCCCCCTCGTTCTCGCCGCGGTCAAGGACGGTCGCTTCAGGATGTTCTCCGTGGTGGACGAACGGTCGGCGGGGTTCATGGCTCTGGGAATCGGAAAGGCCTCTCGGAGGCCGGCTGCGGTGATCACCACCTCCGGGACGGCGGGAGCGAACCTGTATCCTGCGGTTATCGAGGCATCTCAGGGGGAGGTACCCCTCCTGGTCCTCACCGCTGACCGACCTCACCGACTGCGGGATACTGACGCAAATCAGTCCATGGATCAGATCCGCCTTTTCGGGACTTTCCCGAGAGGCTTCTTCGAGCTCGAACCCCCGGTCCTGGAGGATCATTCCCTTCGACACCTCCGAAGTGTGGCCGCCCGGGCCTACGCTTTGGCTAGAGGGCCCGCCGCCGGCCCGGTTCACATCAACTTCCCCTTCGAGAAACCGTTGGAGCCGTCCCTGGATCCGGATGGGGTCACCGAGGATGATCTGGTTCAGGAGTTTCAAAAGGACCATCCGGGGGCTGGTGTAGGGCGGGCGGAAGGAGAGCCGTTTGTTCGGGTCGCATCAGGTCGTTCCTTACCGGAGCCTCAAGAGGTGCGGAGAATTCGTGCCGCCGTGGAGGGATCCCGGAGGGGTTTGATCGTCGCCGGCCCGGTTCCGAACCCCTCGGAGGTTGGGCCTGCCGTCTTACATCTCGGTGCCGTGACCGGATTCCCGGTTCTGGCGGATCCCCTCTCCGGCGCTCGGTTCACCCCCGCCCAGGGTGCCCATGTGGTTGGGGGCTACGACCTTTTCCTCCGCTCCCCGTCGGCCCGGGCGGCCCTTTCGCCTGACCTGATCATCCGGGTGGGCGGTTCTCCCACCTCCGCCGCACTTCTGGCCTTCCTGGAGGACGCCGGCGAAGCCAGGCAGATCGTTGTGGACCAGGGGTTCCGGTGGAAGGATCACCTTTCGACGGCCCACGACTACATCCTTGCCTCTCCCCCTGATTTCCTGACCCAGCTTTCCCAGGACCTCGATCCAGCCTCGGCCGCGGAATGGGTGGACCTGTGGGACGAGGCGGAAGGAAGAACCGCAAAGACCCTGGAGGCAAGGGAAGCCGGGGAGCTGCTGGAAGGGGATGTCCTTGCGGCGGTCAGCGCCCGAATCCCCCAGGGGGCCAACCTTTTCGTGGCCTCCAGCATGCCCATCCGGGACCTGGACGCCTTCTGCTTTTCAGGGACTGGGAGTGGGACCTTCCACGTTTTTGGAAATCGAGGCGTGAGTGGAATCGATGGGCTTGTTTCTACCACGATTGGGATCGCGGTGGGATCAGGCGGAAGCCCGGGAGCGCCCCCGACGGTCGGGGTTTTGGGGGACCTGGCGTTCTTCCACGACATGAACGGGCTTCTCTCCCTGAAATCCCTCAGGCCGAGAGTAGTTTTCGTCGTCATCAACAACGATGGTGGCGGGATTTTCGAAACCCTTCCAGTTAGAGAGCACGAACCTGCGTTCTCGGAATTCTTCTCCACGCCCCATGGCCTTGATTTCGGGAAGGCGGCGGACCTCTACGGGATACCGTATTCCCGTGTGACTTCATTGGCGGAGTTCGGGGATACCTTTTCACGGTTGATCCTGGAGGGAGGTCCCAGCATACTCGAGGTTCGAACGAGGCGAAGGGAGACCCACCAGGAGCGGAGGGTTGTGGTCGGGGCAGTGGTGGAGGCCATGAAAGGCCTCGGAGAAGGTTGAACGTATAACCCCCAAAGGAATGAACTTGATGAGTAGTCCGGCTTGGGAGCAGGTGAAGGAATACGAAGACATCACATACCACAAATGTGATGGGGTGGCCCGCATCGCCTTCAACCGACCGGAGGTCCGGAACGCCTTTCGGCCGGACACCATCCTGGAGCTGCAGGAGGCCTTCCGGGACGCCGGGGAGGACACGGAGATCGGAGTCGTCCTCCTGACTGGGAACGGCCCTGCCAAGGACGGGAAGTACGCTTTCTGCTCCGGCGGGGATCAGAAGGTCCGGGGTGAAGCCGGGTATGTAGGAAAGGATGGAGTTCCACGGTTGAATGTCCTGGAGCTCCAGCGGTATATCCGGAGTATGCCCAAACCCGTCATCGCCCTGGTGGCAGGGTATGCCATCGGAGGCGGCCACGTTCTCCACGTCATCTGCGATCTTACCATCGCCGCCGACAATGCCGTGTTCGGCCAGACCGGGCCCAAGGTCGGGAGCTTCGACGGAGGGTTCGGCGCATCCTACCTGGCCAGCATCGTAGGACAGAAGAAGGCGAAGGAAATCTGGTATCTTTGCCGCCAGTATGATGCGGAAGAAGCCCAGGCCATGGGGCTGGTCAATGCTGTGGTTCCTTTGGAGGATCTTGAAGCCGAAGGCTGGAAGTGGGCCCAGGAAATCCTCGATAAGAGCCCACTCTCGATTCGCCTCCTCAAATCGGCCTTCAATGCAGCGGTTGACGGACAGGCTGGAATTCAGGAGTTGGCCGGAAACTCCACTCTTCTCTTCTACATGACGGAGGAGGCCCAAGAGGCCAAGAACGCCTATGTAGAGAAAAGGAAGCCGAATTTCAGGAAGTATCCGTGGCTTCCCTGGTAAGCCGCTTCGTATCGGCCGGGCGCCAATCCCGGCTGAAGGAGATGCCCCGTTGGCGGGCATGGATCGTTGGGGCTCGACCCAAAACCCTCACCGCGGCGGCGGCACCGGTCTTCCTGGGGACAGGCCTGGCCTTTGGCCGAGGGGGATTTCGGCTTCTTCCTGCACTGGCCGCTCTCCTCGGAGCCATTCTCATCCAAATCGGCACCAATCTGGCGAACGACTATTACGATTTTGTCATTGGTGGCGACACGGAGGATAGGGTTGGGCCCGAACGGATGACCCAGGCCGGTATCTTCAAGCCCCATACGGTTCGGAACGCGGCCTTCCTGGTTCTCGGGCTTGCCCTGGTCTTAGGGATCTACCTGGTGGGGATCGGTGGTATACCCGTCCTCCTGATTGGGATCGCATCCCTGATTTGTGCCGTCGCCTACACCGGGGGGCCCTTTCCCCTCGCATACCACGGCCTCGGTGACGTTTTCGTGTTCATCTTCTTCGGCCTGGTAGCGGTGGGGGGGACATACTGGGTCCAAGCACTATCCTTTGGACCGGAGGTTCTCTGGGCTGGAGTGGGAATGGGCTCCCTGGCCACCGCGATCCTTGTCGTGAACAACCTCAGGGATATCGAAACGGACGAACAGGCCGGGAAGAGGACACTGGCGGTCCGGATCGGGCACCTTGGAACCAAGGTGGAGTTCACCCTCCTCCTCCTGATGGCCTTCTTCGTGCCGATTTTCGGCATAGCCTGGTTTGGGTGGGGTTGGTGGACCCTCATCTCCCTCCTGGCGGCCTGGCCCCTCATGGCCCCTGTGAGGGCCGTTATGAGATTCTCCCCCCAATCCGACCCGACCGTTCTGATCCCGCCCCTCGGGGCGACAGCCAGAGCGGCCGGCCTCTACGGGATCCTCCTGGGGGCCATGTTGGCTTTGGGCTGAAATGCCATTTCTCAGGGACGCACTGGCTTCCGACCCGGGTAGTCCGGCCGTGGATGACGCGGCTGGGGTTTGGAGCTACGGGGATTTGGATCGGGAGGCAGACGGAGTAGCTGGAGGGCTTCTGTCCGCCGGGCTGGAGGTGGGGGATGTGGTGGCCCTTGATGGGGCCCTGGATCGGCACTTTCTGGCCTGTATCCATGGGGTTTGGAGGGCGGAGGGAGTTGTTGCGCCACTGAACGAAAAGTGGACAGATAGGGAGAAGACTGAAGCTCTCAGGGAGCTGGCTCCCCGTTTCTTTCTGAACGATCCACCGGCCGAGACATCCCAGTGGATTGGCGACCGGATCTCCCACGCTCCCCCCTCCGTCAACAAGGAAGGGGACGAGATCGCGGCCCTCCTCCTGACCTCCGGGACAACCGGTCGGCCGAAGATGGTTCAGCTTTCCTTCAAAAACCTCCGAGCCAGTGCCATGGCCTCGAAGGACCGTCTCGGCCTTTCGGCTGGTGATCGATGGTTTGGATCCCTTTCCCCCGCCCATGTCGGGGGGATCGCCCTGATCGCGAGAGCAGCTCTTCTCCGGTCGGTCCTTGTCCTCCGGGGTCCCTTCGAGGTTGGTACGTTCGTCGACCTGCTCAGAGACGGGGCCATCGGTTTCGCCTCTTTGGTGCCCACCATGCTTCACCGAACGCTGGAGGCCTGGGGAGATTCGGAAATCCCGGAGTCCCTTCGCTGTCTCCTCATCGGGGGGGCTTCCGCTCCACCTGATCTGGTTCGGGCTGCCACCAGCAGAGGGTTCCCTCTGGCTCTAACCTATGGCCTGACGGAAGCCAGCTCCCAGGTGGCTACGGCCCCCCCTGTCCTGGTGAGAGAAAAGCCCGGCACTGTGGGACCTCCCCTTTCGGGAGTCGAGGTCCGGGTTGCGGAGTCCGGAGAGATTGTTGTGAAGGGCGCCACCGTGGCTGCCGGCCAAGTGGAGCCCGACGGCTGGCTCCACACAGGGGACCTGGGCCGAATGGATGAGGACGGCCACCTCTGGGTTACCGGTCGACTTTCCGACAGGATCATCACCGGGGGGGTGAACGTTGAACCCCTGGAAGTGGAGCGAGTCCTGGAAGCCCTTCCCTGGGTGGAGGAGGCTGCGGTGGTGGGAATCCCTGATCGGGAGTGGGGCGAGACAGTGGTGGCCGCCATCGTTGTTGCCAATCCCGGGGCTTCTGTTCAGAGGGATGAGTTGGATCGACACGTCCGGGCCGAGCTCTCCCCGGCCAAGCGTCCCCGGGAGTTCAGAGCGGTCGGGCACCTGCCCCGGAACCGGAACGGGAAACTTGACCGGGAGACGGTAAGGGCCCTTTTCCTTTAGCCCGGGCCATCCTTCCTGTAGCAATGATTCGCTTTTCATCTAGATTTGGGTGCTTGAATGCCGCCTTATTCGGGTCTGCGGATGGGGGCTTGGCGGAGAACGGAAACGAACTGCGTAGGATCCGATCACTTCTGGAGTGGCCATGAAGAACCCATTGGAAGAACTCAGATGGCGGGGGATGGTGCAGGACCTCACCGAAGGCGCGGACCAGGCTCTTTCACAGGAGCCTCGGACCGCGTACATCGGTTTCGATCCAACCGCTTCCTCGTTCCACGTCGGCAACCTGCTGACCATCATGGGGCTGGTGCACTTCCAAAGAGCAGGTCATTCCCCTATCGGATTGGTGGGAGGCGGGACGGGGCTCATTGGCGATCCGTCAGGGAAAACCCAGGAACGGCAACTTCTCAGCAAGGAGAGGACCGCAGAAAACCTCGCAGGGATCAGAGCCCAGTTGGAGCATTTCCTCGATTTTGAGGTGAAGTCCAACCCTGCCCGGATGGTGAACAACCTCGACTGGTTGGGTGAACTGAAGATGGTGGACTTCCTCAGGGATGTGGGGAAGCACTTTTCCGTGAATGCCCTGATGCGTAAGGAGAGTGTGCGGAGGCGTCTGGAGGAGGAAGAGGGTGGCATCTCCTATACCGAGTTCAGCTACGCCCTCATGCAATCCTATGATTACCTGGTCCTGAATGAACGGTTTGGTTGCACCGTCCAGATGGGTGGGAGTGACCAGTGGGGTAACATCACTGCGGGGATCGATCTCATCCGAAGGGTAAGAGGGGAAAGAGTCTTTGGTGTTGTCTTTCCCCTGTTGACGACCTCTTCTGGGACGAAGTTCGGAAAAACCGAGACCGGCGCGGTCTGGTTGGATCCGGAGAAGACTTCGCCCTACAGGTTTTACCAATTCTGGCTCAATACGGAAGACACGGACGCCATTTCCTACCTGAAGTTCTTCACCCTCCTGGATTCGGATGCGGTGGAAGAACTGTCAGCGGCCCTGGCTGAGAGACCCCATGAGCGGGCCGCCCAGCGAGCCCTGGCCGAGGACGTTACCAGAAGGGTCCACGGCGAGACAGGCCTGGCCAGGGCCCAGCAGGCCACCCAGGTCCTCTTTGGAGGGGCCCTGGAGGGCCTGAGCGGAGAAGAGGTGGCTGACATCTTCTCGGATGTTCCCTCGTCCGAGCGGCCGAGCCAGGATCTACAGGGCGAGGGCGTGCCGGTCCTGGAGTTCCTTTCCGAGGCCGGGGTGGCCTCATCCAAGGGGGATGCCCGACGCTCCATCCAAGGTGGGGGTGTCTACCTCAACAATGTCCGGATCGAGGATCCGGAAAAGAGGGTCACCCTCTCGGATGTCCTGGACGGTGGTTTCCTGGTGGTCAGAAAGGGAAAGAAGAACTACCACCTGACGAGAGTCTTGGGGATCTGACTCCTCCCCGGTGGTCCAAGAATCTGGGCCTCAAAAGAAA
>CAYOVN010000097.1:0-13021 GCA_964407425.1 uncultured Gemmatimonadaceae bacterium | reverse complement strand
ATGAAGGCCCATTCGATGGTTCCCCCCTCCTCCGGCTGCTACGGCTCCCTTCTCGAGGACACGCCACCCCGGGGTGGTCTTCCTGGTGTCCAGGATGGTGGCTCCCGTCCCCTCGACGGCATCCACGAAGCGCCTGGTGAGGGTGGCAATTCCGGACAGGCGGCCGAGGAAGTTCATGGCCACCCGCTCCCCGGTGAGAATCCCCCTGAGGGAGCCCCCAATTCGGAGGACCACGTCCCCTGGGGCTACCAAATCACCCTCACCCGCTTCCTGGGTGATCTTCAGGCCAGCCTCAACCCGATGGAAGACCTTGGCGGCCACCCAGCCCCCCGAAACGACCAGATCATCCTTCGCGACGATGACCGCCTTCCCTTCCACTCCAGGGGGTACCGTCCACTCGGTCGTCCAGTCTCCAGGGCCCACGTCCTCAGCAAGGGCCAGTTCAATCAGGGTCGAGAGATTTGCTTCGTCAGGCACATACCCTCCAGAGGTTCTACTCAAGCGCTCAGAAACAAATAAAGGAGGAAGAGTCCGCCGACTCCCCAGCAATAGGGTCCGAAGCGGTGGAAGGACTTCCTCTTCAGGAGTTCCACAAAGGTCCAGATCGCCAGAACTCCGGCTGCGGCGGCAACCAGACTTCCAGCCAGCAATGCCGGACCGCCGACGCTACTGGTTTCCATGAGGTTCGGGATCTGGAGGACTGCAGCCCCCAGGATGGCAGGGATGGCCATCAGAAAGGAAAAAGCGGCCGCTTCTTCCGCTTCCACGCCCAACCAGAGGCCCGTCACCACCGTCGCCCCGGACCTGGAGATCCCTGGGATTATGGCGAAGGCCTGGGCCAGGCCCATGAGGATGGCCTCTCTCAGGCCCGGCCGTCTCACCGAATTGGAAGCTGACTTTTGAGTGGTCTGTCGAGCCATGGCGCCCTTAGCCGTCCAGAGAAAACTCCCTGTCACCAGGAGCCCAAACCCCGCGACCACTGGGACGTCGAAGAGTTCCTCTACGGCCGCCCGGGCTCCCAGGCCCACGGCAACGGCTGGAAGGGTCGCGACAAAAAGAAGGCCTACATACTGCCAGGCATCACGGTCACCTCGAAAAACCCCCGTTGTCAGTTGGAAAAGGCGCTTCCGAAACACCAGGAGCACGGAGAAGAGGGTGGCCACATGCACCGCTACTTCGAAGGAAACTCCTGGGATTTTGATTCCCAGCAGGGCCTGCCCGATGACCAGATGGCCGGAGCTGGATACGGGCAGGAACTCGGTGGCCCCCTGGATGAGGCCGAGAATCAAAGCATCCCAGATGGTCATCGGGTGGGTCTCCTTGGCGCATCATGCGTTCGGGCCATCAATGACTTGGGGGCCGGTCTACTCATCCCCGAAATCCCCGTTCACCACATCCCGATAGAGGCTTTCGTATTGGGGCACGATCCTGTCGTTGGAGAAGCGCCCGACCGAGTCGGCCCTGGCGGCGTTGCTGAAACGGCGCCAGAGCTTTTCATCACTCAGGAGGGCCACCCCTGCTTCGCCCATCTCATCCACCGAACCCAACGGGAACAGGAATCCGGTCTCCCCGTGGGTCACTACCTCAGGAAGCCCGCCCATGTCGGATGCGATGACGGGCGTGCCGGACGCCAGAGCCTCCAGGGCGGCCAGGCCGAAAGATTCGTTCTTGCTGGGAAGGAGAAAGAGGTCGGCGCAAGCGAGGAGTTCGTCCACCGATTGGTGTTTCCCCAAAAAGAGGACCTTGTCTGCCACGCCCAGTTCCTTCGCCCGCTCCAGCCCCCGGGGCCGTTCGGGACCATCACCCACAAAGACCAACCTGGAGGGGACCTCCCGGTTGATTCGGGCGAACACCTCGACAACATCCGGAATCCGCTTAACCGGCCGGAAGTTGGAGATGTGCATGATGATCCTCTCCCCCTCCGGAGCCAGGGTGCTGCGGTGGCAGGGTTCCTTCCCCCGGCGGAAGACCTTCGGGTCGATAAAGTTGGGGATCACCCGGATTCGGTCCGCAGGAACGGCAAAACCCTCCACGGTTTTCCTTTTCAGGAACTCGGACACCGCCGTCAGGCCGTGGGACCGTTGGATAGAAAACTGGGTGATAGACTGGAAAGAGGGGTGTAAGCCTACCAGGGTGATGTCGGTTCCGTGGAGTGTTGTGACGATCTTGAGATCCGTCTCCCCCTTCAACATCTCGTGGGCCACCCACGCCGAAGTGGCATGGGGAATGGCATAGTGCACGTGGACCAGGTCCAGTCCCTGGTTGATCGCCGTGTCGTGGATGGCTACCGCCAGAGCCAGGGAATACGGAGGATGCTCAAAAAGGGGGTACTGGTCCATTTCCACTTCGTGAAAAAAGATCCTCTCTTTGAAGTGCTCGAGGCGGAAGGGCTGGGCATAGGAGATGAAGTGGACCTCATGACCCCGTTCGGCCAGGTCGATGCCCAGCTCCGTAGCCACGGCTCCCGAGCCTCCATAGGTCGGATAACAGGTGATCCCAATCTTCATGCAGCGTCTTTCTCCTCGGCTGCGGCCCAGGCAGCCTGCACCTGTTTCGCTGTTTCGTCCCCGTCTTCCAGATCTTCAACAACCATAACCCCAGGCGGCAACTGGTGTCGGAACCAGGTGGTTTGCCTCCGGGCATATTTCCTGTGGGACCGTCGGATTTCTTCCGTCGCCTCGTCCAGGCTCAATTCGCCCAGGAGGTACTGGACGATCTCCCGATACCCGGCCCCGGTCATACCCGGATCATCCGCCCCGTACCCCGCCCTCAACAGTCCCTCCACCTCCGCGACCAGCCCCTCTTGTACCATTTCCCCCACCCGTCGATTGATCTTCTCGTAGAGGACCTCCCTTGGGGGGTTGAGGAGAACGATCAGTCCCTCCAGAGGCGCTTCTTCCGGCTCATTCTCTTTGTGCCACCAGGAGAGGGGGCGCCCCGTAAGAAGGGCCACCTCTACAGTTCGGGTCGCCCGCTGCCTTCCCTCCTGCCCTGCCTCTCCCCGCTCCGGATCCAGGGCTCCCACGAAATCGTCCAGGCGGTCCTGGGGGAGGGCATTGAGGAATGCCCTGAGTCCATCCAGGCGATCCTGGTCCAGATCCGGCTCCTTGAACATGGGGTGGGTCAGGGATTTGAGGAAAAACCCAGTCCCCCCAACCAGGAGAGGCACTCTCCCCCGGGCCCGGATATCCTGAATCCAGCCTCGGGCGTCCCGGGCGAACTGGCCGGCCGAATAGCGTTCGTCCGGGTTCCGAAGATCCAGGCCGTGATGGGGGAGGACGGCACGCTCCCGGAGAGTCACCTTACCCGTCCCGATGTCCATCCCCCGGTAGATCTGCCTGGAATCCATGGAGATGACTTCCGCACCCAACGCCTCACCGATCCTCAGAGACAGGCCGGTTTTCCCTGAGGCCGTCGGACCCACGATGGCCATAAACCGGGGGCTCATCAGTGACGTCCGAACTTCTTCTCCAACTCAGCCCGGCTCAGCCGGACGATGGTTGGGCGGCCGTGTACATCGTGGTAGGGGAGTTCCGTTGCGAAGAGGGAATCAAAAAGCTCGGACATCTCCTCCTGCCGAAGGCTTTGCCCAGCTTTGATGGCCCCCTTGCAGGAAAAGGTCATAGCGATCCTCTCGTGCTGGTTCTTGGCTGCCCGGACCAGCTCCGAACCCTGGGTGATGTCATGAATCATCTCCCTGAAGCACCGCTCGGCATTGAAGTAGCGGTGAGGGTTTGGGACCGACTGCAAGATTACGGTGTCGCCCCCGAACTCTTCCACCTCGAACCCGGCCCGGGAGAGGATGCCTTTCAGATCAAGAACCTGGGCCACCTCTGCCGGCGAGAGACGGATTGTAAGGGGGAAAAGGAGGCGCTGGCTCTCCAGCCCCTCCCCTTCGAACCCACCCATGAGCTTCTGGAAAAGGACCCGTTCGTGGGCGGAATGCTGGTCGATGATCAGGAGACCCTCCCGAGTCTCGGCCAGGATGTACGTATCGTGGATCTGCCAGAGGCGAGGGCGTCCCAGGTCGGTGGGCCCGACGGGGATTGACGGTTCGGATGGGGCTTCGGGAGCCGTTTCCGACTCTTGAGGCCCAGCCCCGGACATGAAGAGGGCCATCTGGGATTCCGCAGCCGGCCGCCGGTCCGACGCGCCCACCTGAAATGCCTCCCGCCCGCCGGTCTTGGGTCTTTCTTCCCGGACCTCCATCCTCGGCGGAGCAAGCTGGGTATCCATGGTGGCCGAACTCTCGGAGCCGGCGAGAGCCTCCCGGACCACCTCCTCCACGAGGCTTTCCATTTTGGCCATGTCCTGGAAGCGAACCTCCAGCTTGGCCGGATGGACATTGACGTCCACGGCGCCGTCGTCCACCTGGAGATAAAGGAAGAGCCAAGGTCGTTGACCGGGTGCGGTGGTCGTTCGGTATCCCCGGTCGGCAGCCCGGAGGAGGGCAGGATTCCGGAACGGTCGTCCGTTCACGAAAAGATATGCCCTTCGGAAACCGGGAGAGGCCGCATCCGGACGCTGGACCAGGCCCCGGAGGGAGACGCCCCTTCCCTCCCCCGATGCCGGAAGGAGTGAGGCGGCCTCCGTCCTCCCCCAGAGGTCCCCTATCCTGCTGGAGACATCATCCACCGGGGGAAGGTCCAGAATTACCCGTTCACCGGAGGTCAGAACAAGACCCACGGATGGATTGGCCAGGGCCAGGCCGACCAAGGACTCACTCACGGCCCTCGTTTCCGCCGACGCTGTCTTCAGGAATTTTCGGCGAGCTGGGGCGTTGAAGAAGAGGTTCCTCACCTCCACCGTGGTCCCTGGCCGGCGAGGGAAGTCCTGGACCGAGAGGATCTTTCCGGCTTCTACCCGGAGAGCCGTGCCCACAGATTCTCCGGCCTCGGCCGTCTCCAAGGAGAGGCGGGAAACGGCCGCCACGGAAGGGAGAGCCTCCCCCCGAAATCCAAAGGTCAGGACGGAGGAGAGTTCCCGGGCCTTGGAGAGCTTACTGGTGGCATGACGATCGAGGGAAAGAAGGGCGTCCTCCCTGGACATGCCCATTCCGTCGTCCGAGACACGGATCCGCTGTTTCCCGCCCCCTTCCACCAGGATCTCGATCCTCCGAGCGCCCGCGTCCAGGGCATTTTCCACCAGCTCTTTCACCACGGAGGCAGGGCGTTCCACCACTTCGCCAGCAGCAATCTGGTTGGCGACTGCGTCGGGAAGGATGTGGATACGTCGAGCCATTCCTCTATTTATTCCTGGTGGTGAGAAGAAGGTCCCCGTCAGGGGACGAGGTTGAAAAAGCTTGTGGCGTTGTCAGAGGTGTACCCCTGAACCGTCTCCAGGTCCTCCCCACGAATCTCCGCCATGCCCTGGGCAACCCGAGCGACGAAAGAAGGCTCGTTTCGTTTCCCCCGATGGGGAACCGGAGCCAGATAGGGACCGTCCGTCTCCACCATAAGACGGTCCAGGGGGACCCGACGGACCAGCTCCTGGGCGTCGTATTTTTTGAAGGTGATGATTCCCGTGAAGGAGATCATCCACCCCACGGCCAGAGCCGTCTCGAGTAGTTCCGAACCTCCAGTGAAACAATGGAGAACGCCGGACACCCGAGGGCCCCATTCCCTGAGGATCTCAGCGGTGAGTTCGTCGGCGCTCCTGCTGTGAACCACGATGGGAAGGCCCAACTCATGGGCCATGGCCAGGTGGTCCCGAAACAGGGTTTCCTGAAGCCCTCGCGGGGAGGTGTCATAGAAGAAGTCCAGCCCCGTTTCCCCAACCGCCACAATCCGAGGGTGGGTCCTTATTGTGTCCCGGATGGCGTCGAGATCACCGTCCTGGGCATCCTTTACCTCATGAGGATGGATCCCCGCCGTGCCCCAAATCCCTGGAACCCTGCCCGACCCAGTCTCGTTATCCACGAGCTCGACGACCCGATCAGCGTCCCCGCGGTCGGAGGCGATGGAGAGGATCTTCTCGACCCCGGCAGCTTTGGCCCGAAGTAGAACGTCCAGCCGATCACCGGAGAACTGTTGGTCAGTCAGGTGGCAGTGGCTGTCAACGAGCATGAATCAGGTGGCCGAAAATTGGTGGGAAAGTCTGCGGGCCGCCCTTTCAAAAAAGAGCGGCCCGCAGGATGTCAGACTGGAAGGGCTTCGGTCTTTCGCTTCTTCCTCGCCTTTTCCTTGTCCTTGTCCTCTCCCACACCCCACTTCTTCTGGATCTCCAGGAGAGCTGGGGAAGCTACGAAGATGGAGGAGTAGGTTCCGATGACCACTCCGAGGATCAGCACGATGGTGAAATCCCGAATCACCGCCCCACCCAGAATCAGAAGGGAAAGAAGCACTGCCAGCGTGGTCCCGGAGGTGAGAACCGTTCTGGGGAGGGTCTCGTTGATGGACCGATTCACCAGGATTGCCGGGTCTTCCTTCCGGCCGCCCTTCTTCCCGAGGTTCTCCCGGACCCTGTCGAACACCACGATGGTGTCGTTCAGGGAATACCCGACGATCGTCAGGAGAGCCGCCACCGTCGGAAGGGCGATCTCGACCCGGAAAAGGGCAAGAAAGCCAAGGGTCAGAAGAACATCGTGGACGGTGGCAATAATCGCCGCGACCCCGAATCGGAACTCGAACCGGATGGCGATGTAGATCAGCGTCAGGAAGAAGGAGAAGATGATGGCGAACGCCGCCTTCTGCTGAAGCTCACCTCCGACTTTGGCTCCCACCAGGTCCGCTTGGACCACCTCGTAGCTGTCGGCCCCAAAGGCTGCAATGATCTGACTCTCCAGGTCTTCCCGGACTTCGTCTACGCTGGCGCCTTCGATGACTGGTGCCCGGATCGTGAAATCATTCCCCTCTCCGAACTTGGTCACGTCAGGGGCGTTGGCTCCGCCTAGTGCGGTCCGAAGTTCCCCATCCGTCATGGGAATCTCGAAACGAACCTGAATGAGGGATCCACCGGTGAAGTCAACTCCGTAACTCTGCCAGCTGCCTATCATGACGACGTTGGCCAACATGGCGCCGATGGCAACGATCAGAAGGAATCCGGAGAGGACGTAGGCCGACTTCCGTTTTTCAATAAACGGGTAATGGGCGTCGCTGAAAATGCGCATAGAACGTTCTTAAATGCTTATGGCGTCGGCCGTCTTCTTCCCGGAGAGGTACAGGAGGAAGAGGGTCCGAGTGACAAAAATTGCCGAGAAGAAGGAGGCCACGATGCCGATGCTGAGGGTGGTAGCGAAGCCTCGAACCGGCCCGGTACCGAACTGGAAAAGAATCATTGCAGTGATCAGCGTCGTGAGGTTGGCGTCCACGATAGCCGAGAGGGCGTTACCGAAGCCCTCGTCCACTGCGGTCCTGGTGGCTCGTCCTGCCGCCAGTTCTTCACGAATGCGTTCGAAGATGAGGACGTTGGCGTCCACCGCCATTCCCACGGAGAGGATCAAACCCGCGATCCCAGGTACGGTGAGTGTGGCGTTCAGGGCGGCGAGCCCCCCCATGACCATGATCACGTATACCGTCAGGGCGCCGAGGGCCAGGAGGCCGGCCATTTTGTAATACCCGAGCATGATGACCACGACCAGGATCAGTCCGACGATCCCAGCCAGCATTCCGGCGTCGATGGAGTCAGCGCCCAGGGACGGCCCCACGACCCTTTCTTCCATAATGACCAGGGGTGCACTAAGGGCACCGGCCCGGAGGACCAAAGCCAGATCCCTGGCCTCTTCGATGGGGGAATTGCCCATCTCGATTTGGCCCGAAGCACCGATTCTATCCCGAATGACCGGGGCGCTCATGACCTCCCTATCCAGAACGATGGCCAGGTGGTTTCCGATATTCGCCCCACTCAGCTCCTGGAAGTCGCGTCCGCCCCGGCGATCCAGCTGGAAGGAGACCACGGGCTGATTGTATTGGGGGTCCCGGCTGGCCGTTGCGTTTTCCAGCCTCTCGCCGGTCAGGAAGGCGTCGGCCTCCAGAACATAGAGTCGGCGATAAACCTGAGCCCCGGTCCCCACGAGGTCGGTGCCCCACTGGAGAGACACGCCCCTTGGTATGGCCACCTGGACCTCATCAAGAGCCAGATATTCTTTGGCCGCTTCCACATCCACTTCGGACACCATGAAGATCCCCTCCCCGTCACCCTGGAGGAGAAGGCCGGTGAAAGGCCGGAGTTCAGCGGGCGGAGCTGCGACTTCAGCCGAATCAACCTGCGTCGAGTCCGCTTCCGTGGCGGCGGCCTCCTGAACCGCAGTGGAATCTTCCACCGCGGTGGAGTCTCCCCCGAAGAGCAACGCCTCGAGGGACTCATTTTGACCCGGAGTCTCAACGGTCTCTCCCCGGGCCCGGAGGGTCTCCTCGCCAATAGCCGCCACAATCGCTCGGTCGATCCGCGGGAGGGAGGGTTCGATTCGTTGGGTGGGAAGAACGAGCTTCCACTCCAGGAAGGCGTTGGACTGAATCAGTCTTTTGGCCCGGGATTCGTCCTGGATTCCTGGAAGTTGGATCACCAGACGGTCGGTCCCGACCTTCTGGATGAGGGGTTCCTCCACGCCGAATTCATCGATCCGGGTCCGGAGAATCCGTTCGGAACGATCGATATGATCGGCCCGGGCAGAGTCGGTGAACGTGCCGTCAGGGTCGTCAACCTCCAGCACCAGGTGCATCCCGCCCTGAAGGTCCAGGCCGAGCTTAATCGGCCGTCCGTTCTTGGCGTTATTGGAATACAGATAAGCGAGGGAGATGGCCACAACGGCAAAGATGATTATCAGCCGACCTCGAATGGTCTTGAACATGTGGCTCGCGCCGCGGATCAGGGTCGAAAAAAAAAGGGGCCTGGAGGCCCACCTCCGAAAGCCCATAAAAATGTCGAACCTGGTTGTTTGTGTCAATTTTAGCCCGGAGGTTTCTTGGGCCGAGATGGGTTCTAGAGCAGAGACCGCCTGATAATGGCCTTCACACGGGCCACGAAACGTTCGCCCCCGGCGGATTTGGTCACGAAGTCGTCAGCCCCGGCTTCCAGGAGTTCCGCCTCCTCCGATGCCGGCTTCGAGCCGGTTCGGATCAGGACCGGGAGGGCGGCGGTGTCCACGGATCCACGGATGGCATTAAGGACCTCTTTCCCGTCCATAACGGGCATGCTGAGGTCCAGAATTGCCAGGGAGAAGTCTGGGTCGACCTTGAGAATATCCAAGGCCTGATGCCCATTTTCCGCCTCCTGGGTTTCAAAACCCTCCTTCTCCAACAGGGTTCTCATCAGGAGCCGGGCGTCCTCGTCGTCATCCACCAGGAGGATCTTGGGAACGCTTGGCTCTTCTTCCTTCAAGTCCATCTCTTCCATGGTCTGCCCAATGGCCCGCTGTACCTCCACCAGAGTGGTTGCCCCTTTCTTTACCCACTCCAGAGCTACCTCGTCCATGGGCCGCATGCCCCCCTGTTCGGCAAGCTTGCTCAGGGTCGTAGTCCCCTTCCGTGCCTCGACGGCCGCCGAAAGGCGGGCGCCAAAGTTCATGACTTCCATTACCGGCAGACGCCCCCGGTAACCCGAAAAACCGCACGCCGGGCACCCGACGGCCCTCACCACAGGGTCTGTCCCGAAACGTTTGGCAAGATTCTGTTCCTCCGGGCTCAGCTCTCCTTCCACCGGTTCCGCACAATCACTGCAGACCTTCCGAATCAGTCGCTGGGCCATTGCCCCCCGGAGAGTGGAGGCGATGACAGTGTGCTGAAGACCCATGTCCACAAGGCGCGGGATGGCGCTCACGGCATCGTTGGCGTGAACGGTGGCCAGGACCAGGTGCCCTGTCATTGCTGCCTGGGCCGCTGTTTCCGCGGTCTCCCTATCCCTGATCTCCCCAACCAAGATGACGTCCGGGTCCTGCCTGAGGATGGACCGAAGGGCGGCGGCGAACGTCAGTCCCTGTTTCGTCCGGACCTGGGTCTGGGTGATGGAGGGAAGCTCGTACTCGATGGGATCTTCCACCGTCATGATGTTGATCTTTCCATCGGCCAGTTCGCGGAGGGCCCCGTAAAGGGTCGAGGTTTTTCCTGACCCGGTGGGCCCCGTCACCACTACGATCCCCTCCCGGTAGGCCATGAGCTTCCTCAGGCGATCCAGCTCGTAGGCGGGGACGTTCAAGTCCTCCAGGGTCACCGTAGGGTTGGAGTCCAGAATCCGGATCACGCACTTCTCAGAGCCTCCCGCCGGGAGGGTGGAAACCCGGAGGTCGTAGGCAGAGCCCCCCACCGCCACACGGGCCTTCCCGTCCTGGGGCCGGAGACGATCGGTGATATCGAGCGTGGAGAGGATTTTGATCCGGGAGATGACCCGATTCATCGCCGACATGGGGACGTCCATGTGTTTCCGAAGAACACCGTCGACCCTGTACCGAACCGTTCCCAGCTGCCTGCCGGGCTCGATATGGATGTCACTGGCGGCTTGGGAGATGCCTTCCCGGAGAATCAGGTTGGTCAGCTTGACCACGGGTGTGGTCTGGACATCTCCTTCAGAAATGGCTTCCGGCCCCATGGCTTCCACCAGCTTCACCGCGTCTTCATCCTCCTCCATGAAGTCCAGATTGTCGAGGAGGTTCTCGACAGCCTTTTCCGGTGAGAAGCGATCGTCCAAGGCCATAGTGATGGCCTTGGGGGAAGCGACCTGGAACACGACCGTCCGGCCCGTCGTGAAGCCGATGGTCCTCTCCACCTCCATGTCCGTCGGATCGGCGGTCGCCACCACGATCTGCCGATCGGAACAGGAAATAGGGAAGAGAGTGTGCTTCCGGGAGAAGTCTTCCGGGAAAACGTCGAAGACTGTCGGGTCAGCCGTGGTGAAATCGGCAACGGTCATGCGGAAGAACCCGGCTACCGTTTCCGCCAAGGCCTCATCTGTGACCCCTGAAGCCCGGGCAACGGTCTGCCAGGCGTCCCCGCTCGAGGCATCCGGAGGAAGTTCCACACGCAACTCTCCCAGGAGATCACCTTTTCGGGCGATCCTGACCATCCAATGCTCGGATGAACCTCCACGACCCTCGGAGTTTGCCTCCGGCAGTTCTTTCTCCTCGTCGGCTGGGTTGCTGTCGCTCACTGGTATTCCGTCGAACCCCTGATTCCCTCAGGACTCTTCTTCCCTCAGGACTCTTCTTCTCTCAGGACTCTTCGGCTCCTTCCCGTTGGCGGGATGCCCTCTTCTTTGCCCATTTTTCCTGGTACATGGCCTCGTCCACCTGGGCGAGGAGATCCTCGAGCCGGACCGCCTTCTCACCGGTGAACCTGGCCGCTCCCACGGAGATCGAGAAATTGTAAGGAGCGTCTTCCTCCTCATTGACTTCCAAAGCACGGGCCTTCAGCCGTTTGATGAGTTGTCCTTCATTCTCCTCTGAGGCCTCGAGCGCCATGACGGCGAATTCATCCCCACCTATCCTTGCTATAATATCGGACTGTCGGAAGGTTTCCCGCAGTAAATCTGCCACACGAACCAACGCTCCATCTCCAACCTGATGGCCCAGGGAGTCGTTGATCGTCTTCAAATCATCCAAATCCACATAGACCAGAAGGACAGCTCTGGCGGTCCGGCGGGCCAGTTTCAGATGCTGATGTGCCAACTCAGAGAAGCCCCGCCGGTTGTAAAGCCCCGTCATTTCATCAATGAGGGACAGGCTCCGAAGAGCGGAGCTGAGGCGATGCCGCTCCACCGCGTACCGGATCGACCTGAGGAGCAGTTCGGGGGTCACCTCGCCTTTCACGAGGTAGTCCTGGGCCCCGGCTTTCACCATGCTCAAGGCCATTTCCTCGTCCTCCACGCTTGTAAGGACGATGATGGGTACGTCCGGTGCGAAAGCGTAAGCCCGCTCGAAGGATCCCAGATCCTCATCGTCGGGAAGGTCGAGGTCCAGGAGGAGCGCGTCGACCCCCCCCTGGGACAGGCGATCCAGAACAGCCTTCACGGTGCCGGCAGTTTCGATTTCCACGCCCGCCTCACCCAGCGGACTGAACGTATGCGCCAGGCCGAATCGACCGTCGGGAGCATCCTCTACCAAGAGGACCCGTAGTGAAACCCGTCCAGGATCACGTACGGGTGTTTGGGTTGGGCGCGTGGAACCATTGGCTGGACACATGGTCAATAAATAACCCGCTGGATTTTTGTACGCCAACGAAATCACCAAGGTCTGAACCGCCACCTACCCTGAACCGTGGACCGCGTCAGCCGGATTCTCTAGCTTCAGAAGCGACCGGGCAATCCCAAATCCTATCAAAAATCATAGGGATTCGGTGACACAAAAACTGCTTCTCCGGGCATTCCAGGCACTGTCAGGTGTTCTCCTGGGCCTCGTAATTATCGTCTGGATCCTGCGGCCCTCAGGAGCGGATTCCCCTGCGGGCCAAGATTCCTATGCGGGCCAGGATTCCTATTTCCTCCCTGGCCCCCTACCTATCCCAGCGTTTGAACTCCTGTCCCATCGTGGGGAGACGGTCCGCTCCACCGAGTTTGGAGACCGGCTGCTTGCGGTATTTTTCGGATACACATCCTGCCCGGACGTCTGCCCTCTGACCCTCTCACACCTGGCCAGGGTTTTTCAGCAACTCGGGGAGAAACGAGAACGGATCCAAGTGCTCTTTGTCACCGTCGACCCGGCCAGAGACACCCCGGAGCGGATGAGGATGTACCTGGAGGCTTTTGACCCGTCCTTTCTCGGCCTGACCGGATCAGAGGCGGAGATTCGGTCCGTCGCTCATGGCTTCGGGGCTGATTTCGTGCGGAATGGAGAAGGGGATTCCTATACGGTGGACCATACCGCACGAACCTTCATCCTGACTCCTTCAGGGAGTATGCCCCTTACCTTTCCGCTGTCGGCCACCCCGGACGAGATGGCCCGAGACCTGTCCCGACTCCTCGAGGAGACCCGATGATTCCCCCTTTCCCCGGCCAACCCATCGCCTCCCGTTCGCTCGACCAACCCATCGCTTCCCGGTTGCTCGACCAACCCATCGCTTCCCGTTCGCTCGACCAACCCATCGCTTCCCGTTCG
>CAYOVN010000096.1:0-13027 GCA_964407425.1 uncultured Gemmatimonadaceae bacterium | reverse complement strand
AGGACCCCTCCGGATCCCGTTCCGCCCGTTGGGGCTCCACCCACCGGAGCTTCACCCACCGGAGCTCCACCCACCGGGGCTTCTCCCACCGGAGCTTCACCCACCGGAGCTTCTCCCGCCGGGGCTCCACCCACCGGAGCTTCACCCACCGGGGTATCGGTAAGGCCAGGAAGAATGGGTTCGGGAGCCGGGGCAGACTGCTGAAGGTCATCCAGAAGAATGGACTGGGGTATCTGGGCCCTCGATGACATGATGGATAGTATCAACGCGAGCGCCATGAACGCGCCACCGGAAATCCACGTGGCCCGGGTAAGCACTGTCGTGGCTTGCCGCCCGCCGAGAATCCCTTCGGTCGCAGCAGCACCTCCGCCCATTGCAGCAAGCCCGCCCCCCTTCCCCGATTGGAGAAGAACGACGACACCCAAAAAGAAACCATCAAGTACCAGAAGCCCTAGCAAAAAATAGTACATTACCTCAGTCCCGTTCGAGTTTTGCACAGCATGTAAACTTCTCCGGACCGAGGAACCATGTCAACGGCTCCTGGCCCCGAGGGGCCCCCAACACAAAAGGTCGATCCCTCCTCCGGACCGGCCTTGGTCAGGCCCCGGCCCCGGCTTCGACGATTTTGGAGAAAGAGACCGGGTCCAGACTGGCTCCTCCCACCAGGACTCCCCCTACCTCCGGGGCTCCAAGCAACTCGGCGGTATTGTCCGGTTTAACGCTTCCGCCGTAGAGGATGGGGATGGTGCCACCGTTCTCGCGCCCCAGCGCCTCCACAAGACGACCCCTGAGAATCAGGTGAGCTTCGGCTGCGTCTTCGGGGGTGGCCGTTTCGCCGGTTCCAATGGCCCAGACCGGCTCGTAGGCCAGTAGGATCCGCTTCGTCGGATGGCTCCCGAGAACGGGAAGCACAGCATCGAGCTGCCTGAGGATGACCTCGCTCAACCGGCCCTCCCGACGTTCTTCCAACTTCTCACCCACACAGATAACTGGGACCAGGTCGGCACCCAGAGCAGCACCCACCTTGAGGCCCACTTCCTCATCCGTTTCCCCGAACAGATGTCGACGTTCCGAATGACCAATCAGGGTGAACTCGGCACCAGAGGCCTTGGCCATGGCGGCTGAGATCTCACCGGTAAAGGCCCCCCCGGCCTTCCAGTGAATATTCTGGACTCCTACGCCAACCTCCGGGTCGGCGGGAAGGGCGACCTGGGCCGCGAAGAGGGAAACCGAAGTTGGGAAGACAAGAACCTCGGGAGCCGAGCCAGAGGAGAGATTGGGCCGAAAATCCTGGAAAAACTTCCGGACCTCATCGGGGTTCAGGTTCATCTTCCAATTTCCAGCGATGACAGGCTTTCCAGTCATTATTCGTCTCCCTTTTCATCCAAGGCTGCAACGCCGGGAAGAACAGCTCCGGAAAGGAATTCCAGGGAAGCTCCTCCTCCGGTAGATATGTGACTCAAACGATCCGCAACCCCCGCCGCCTCAGCAGCCGAAGCCGAGTCCCCTCCACCAACCACAGTGGTGGCCCCTTCATCCGTCACCGACGCCACGGCTTCTGCAACGGCCAGCGTCCCCCCTGCGAAGGATGGCATCTCAAAAACACCCATGGGCCCGTTCCAAACCACGGTCCCGGCACCGGAGAGGACTTGAGCGAAAAGCTCCCTGCTGCCGGACCCGATGTCACCGATTATGTCCTCGATCCCCACATCGGTCCGGTCCACCTCCCGGGTTTCCGCCGTCTCCGTGATCTCCGCTGCCACGACACAGTCCACCGGAAGAATGAGCTTTTCCCCAGCCTCTTCCAGGGTTTCCCTGGCCATTTCCACCCGCTCATCCTCAACAAGGGAGGCCCCCGTTTCCAAGCCCATGGCCTTGAAGAAGGTGTTGGCCATGGCCCCCCCTACCAGAAGCTTGTCGACTTTTGGAAGTAGAGAGTGGATGACCTCGATCTTTCCGGAGATCTTGGCCCCGCCCAGTACTGCGACGAAGGGCCGGTCCGGCCGGTGGAGGGCCTTCCCGAGGAACTCGAGCTCTTTTTCCATGAGGAAGCCGGCCACGGCTTCCCGCCCCTTGGACCGAAGAACCTCCGCAACCCCCACCGTGGAGGCATGGGCCCGGTGGGCCGCCCCAAAAGCGTCGTTCACAAAGACATCGCCTAGTCCCGCAATGGCCTGGGCGAGCTTCGGGTCGTTTTTCTTCTCCCCTGACTCGAACCGGGTGTTCTCCATCAGGAGCAACTCGCCATCCCCCAGCCCGTTCACCGCATCCACGGCCACCGGACCCACCAGCTCCGAGCAGAAGCGAACCGGAAAGTCCAAAAGGGTGGCGAGGTGTTTGGCCACAGGCTCCAGAGAGAAGACGGGGTCTTTCCCGCCAGAGGGCCGACCAAGATGAGAAAGGACCACCAGCCGCCCCCCTCGTTCCAGAAGGTATTTCAGCGTCGGAAGGGCGCGGACAATCCGAATATCGTCCGTGATCCTTGTTTCTTTGTCCAAGGGCACATTGAAGTCCACACGGACAAGGACCCGGGATCCGGCTATCTGGTGGTCGGCCAGGTCGGCAACCGTTTTCGCGGCCATTTCAGAATCACTCCACAGGGTTGGGTGGAACCTCGACAGTAGGGTGAAAAAGATAGAGAAGCCCCCCCGGCCTCACAACTGGAGACCGGGGGGGCGAAGGCCCATCTTATTTCGGTCGGCTCAGATACCGGAACCCACGGTGTCATACCCGAGCAATCCAGCCCCCGTCAGGGCGACGAAGCGAACGTCCACCTGCACCCAGGTGCCCACACCCACTCCATTCCGGGTCGCCGGTTCGAATCGTATCTCCCGAACCGCCAACATGGCAGCGCGATCCAGTTCCTGAATCCCTGATCCCCCCTCACGGGTCTGGATATTTTCCGCGTTCCCCTGACCATCCACCCAGAAATAGAGTTCGACTGAGCCCTCGACTCCCTGCTGCTGCAGTTCCTTCGGGTAATGAGAGGCGATGATCCGGGCCGCCTCCTGCCGGGAGGCGATCCTCGGGAAAGTGATGTCGACCCTGGGGAGAGTCGGGAAATCCGGTTCGGATGTCTCAACCTCGGCGGTGGCGTCCACGGCGGTCACCAAAACCTCACTACGTGGCTCGGGAGCCGTCGGGGCCGGTTCGGGCTCAGGTTCGGGTGCCTCGACCTGGGCGGGAGGTAGGGCAACCTCAGGCGTGACTTCCGGAACCGGAGAGAAAATCTCGGACACCTCTTTGGCTACCGTCTGAACGAGCTCGATGACGCCAGCCCGGGCTGTCGGGACCGAAACCCCAGCAACCATGAGTCCCGCAAAACCTGCCGCCAACAAAAGCCGCACCCAGGGTTTGGACCGACCCTGTCCCGAGGCCGCTCCCTCCTGCCGGGCTTTTTCGAGCTCACCCTTCAATTCAGGTGCAAAAGAGGGTCGCTCCTCGATACGGATGGCAGACAACTCCCTGTCCAGGCTCTGCAAATCCGCCGGCAGAGTGGCTCGGAAGTCCGCATCCTTCGGATCTCTGCTATTCGTCATCTATGGTATTCCCTCATTCCCCGCCTTGTTTGTCTACGACCGCCTTCAGCCGGGTAAGTGCCCGGTGAAGCCTGACCGCCACTGCGTTGGCCGAGATGTTCAGGGCATCGGCAATCTCCTGATTCCCCAACCCGGCGCCGTACCGAAGAGATAGGATCTCCTGGTCCGGTTTTCGTAAAACCCTGCTTGCATTCAGGAGGACCTCGATACGCTCCTCCCGAAGAACCCGTTCTTCCTGGTCCGGCACATCCGCGACAAGATCGGGGACCCGGTCCAGGGATACATGAAGAGACGATCGTCTCCTCAGGGAACGGAGGTAGTCTGTGACTGCATTTCTGGCGATCCGCAGCAGCCACGTCTTGGGGGCGGCCCGGGCCGGATCGTACCGATCCAAGGCCCTCAGAGCTTTCATGAAAACCTGCGAGGTGACATCTTCTGCCGCCTCTCGGTTTGCCACTCTGAAACGGACATACCGGTACACAGTGGGTTGATAGTCCCGGAACCATTGAGAAAAATCCGGGGGCAACCGCTCTTCGGCCGTTGTGTCGGCCTTCCTACCCGAAGTCAGACTCACCTCTTCCCTGATCATCATCGGAACTATATACGGCATCCCTCCAGGCGCCTTACACAATCTGTATGGGCCTGGAGGGATTCTCCCCAAAGGATGTCGGCTCAGCCCCAGAGGGCAGGTATTAGAGTCGGTCCCCCACGTACTTGGCCAGATCCACGACACGACACGAATACCCCCACTCGTTGTCATACCAAGCCAGGACCTTCACCAGGTTCCCACCTATGACCGCAGTGCTCAGGCCATCCACGATGGAACTGGCCGAGTGCCCGGTATAGTCGATGGAGACGAGGGGCTCGTCCGAGAAGTGCAGAAAGCCGTTCAGGGGACCCGCCGCCGCGGTCCGAAGGGCGTCGTTCACCGCCTCTGCCGAAGTTTCCTTCTCAACTTCTGCGGTGAAGTCCACCAGGGACACGTCAGGGGTGGGGACCCGGATGGCCATACCGTCGATTTTCCCCTTCACTTCGGGGATGACAAGAGCGGTAGCCCGGGCCGCACCGGTGGTCGTGGGGATCATGGACATTGCGGCAGCTCGCCCACGCCGAAGGTCTTTGTGAGGCATATCGAGCATGACCTGGCCATTGGTGTAGGCATGGATGGTGGTCATGAGCCCTTTGCGGATCCCGAAGGAATCCAGGATCGTCTTTACAACGGGAGCGAGGCAGTTGGTCGTGCAGGAGGCGTTGGAGATGATGTGGTGGTTGTCAGGATCGTACTGGTCCTGGTTCACACCCAGGACGATGGTGACGTCCTCATTTTTCCCAGGCGCCGAAATGATCACCTTCTTTGCCCCGGCTTCCAGATGTTTGGATGCACCGTCCCGATCCCGGAACACGCCGGTGGCTTCGATGACAACATCCACACCCATGTCGTTCCAGGGGAGCTTGGAAGGATCTCTCTCGGAGAAGACCTTTATCTCGTCCCCATCCACGATCAAACCAGCATCAGTAGCCTCGACCGTGCCTGGGTAGGCCCTGTGAACAGAGTCGTACTTCAGCAGATGAGCCAGCGTTTTGTTGTCGGTGAGGTCATTCACCGCCACGAAGTCCAAATCGGTCCTTCCAGCCTGTTTGGCTGCACGAAGGACCAGTCTCCCGATGCGCCCAAAACCGTTGATACCAACTCGCAGGGACATAAATCGTATCTCCTCGATCTCATCTAGGTGGTTGAAACTCTAAAGCACTTGTTCGTTCGGCCTCAGCCGGTCCGAATCTCCCGGGCCTCGAAGCCCAGGGGTAGTGCCCGGGCAAAGGCCAACAGCCGAACCGATCCTACGCCGCTCCGACCCAACTCTGACGCAGCTGAGGAGGCCGTAGCTCCGGTGGTCAGCACGTCGTCTATCAGGATAACCTCCATCCCCCGAATATGGGAGCGGGAAGAGGGTGCTACCCGGAAAGAGTCCTTGACGTTCAGTTTTCTTTCCGCGGGCCCTGACCTGACTTGGGTCCCCCCGGCAGGGCGCTCCAGCACATCCAGCAGTTGCCCCCCCCACTCCCGGGCCACGACCTCCGCCAGAACTCGAGCCTGATTGTAGCCCCGTTTTTTCTGGCGGGCTGGAGTGGTTGGAATCGGTATGAGAATGGGTGACTCTCCCATACCTTCTCGAATCTTCGCCATCCTCCTACCCATTTCCTCTCCCATCGATCGCCATCCACCGTACTTTAGCGCGTGTATGAGGGCATCGGCAGGGGGTTCCATGACAACGGTCGATCGGGCCGAAATCAGGATTTCCGGCCAGTCCGCACATTCCAGGCATGGCGTTCCTGAGGGCCGGTGGGTGCCTTGGGGGGCATCGCACCGGGGGCATCGGGGCGGGGGCGGGGCGCGAAGAAGGGTGCTACACCGGGCACAGACGAGGCCACCCCTCCCTTCCCTGGGAATCCAGCTTCCGCAGCCCAGGCAGCAGCGTGGGAGAAACAAATCCAGAAGGTCGGCGCCTAGGCCCGTGGCTTTCAAGATCCGTTTTGCGCCCGAACCGATTCTCTCATGACCTCCAGGGACGGCTTCTCACCCCACCACCGCTCGAAGGAGACTGCGCCCTGTTGCACCAACATTTCCAAGCCGTCGGAAGCCCGAATGCCCAGCTCCCGAGCTGCTTCGACGAAGGGAGTCGGCCGCGAAAGATAGACCACGTCCAAGACCGCCCCAGCTCTCCCGAGTTGCGTCAGGTCCAGGGGAAGGGGGTCCCCCGGGTCCAGGCCCAACCGGGTCGTGTTGACCACCAGGTCATAGGACTGACCTGATGTGTCTCTGGCATCGTCCAAAACCCGAACTTTGGCCCCGCCAATCCGCCGGGCAACGACCCTGGCCCGATCCCTGGTCCTGTTCAGGAGATGAACCTCTTCCACTCCCCCGTCCATAAGGGCCACCAGGCAGGCCCGGGCCGCCCCACCAGCACCGAGTACCAGGATCTTCTGGCCTTCCGGCGGACCGCCAAGAAACACCTCCAGAGCCCGGGCAACGCCCTCCACATCCGTATTATCCCCGTGGATCTTCCCGTCCTCATACCAGAAGGTGTTGCAGGCCCCGGTGCGTTTTACGGCTTCGGAGCGAACGTCCACCACCGTCGCCGCTTTCTCCTTGTGAGGGAGGGTGATATTCCCGCCCCCCCCGCTCATGGCCAATCCCCGGACGAAGCCGATCATTTCCTCCGGCTTGGCCTGAAGAGCCACATAAACCCCGTCGAGACCCAGATCCTTCATGGCCGCATTCTGAATGGTGGGGGAAGACGAATGGGCTACCGGATCCCCGATGAGGGCGAATACCCGGGTTCGGGCCGTAATGGACAGAGTCATCCTGCTATTTCCTTTAAGAGCCGCTCAACGGCTGCATGTACGTAGTCTTCCAGAACCAGGAAAGTCTCTTCATAGACCTGATCATCTCCACCAAACGGATCGGGAACCGAGGGCGGGATCCCGCCCTCTTCCCTTTCGGCGTTCTCCGCCACCGCCCCATAGCTTCCCAGTAGCTCCGCTTTGGACTGACCCCCCAGGAGATGAACCTGGTGCAGATGGCTTGGAGTCATGGCCAACACCCAATCCGCCCACTCTACCAATTCCTCAGATAGCTCCGACGACTCATGAGTTTCCAGGGAATATCCGTGACGGAGAGCCGCCAAGCGAGCCCCTTCGCTGGCCGGAAGTCCGTTCCTTGCATGGGTTCCCGCAGACCTGGCTTCGATGCGGACTCCACCGGAAGTCAGCCCCCGACCCAAAGCCAGAACCTGGGCCATAGGGCTTCGGCAGGTGTTTCCGGTGCAGACAAAAAGCAACCGGATCGTGGTCGGTTCGGCTGAGGACTCAGAGTTTCTCATCGATCTCCGGCAGAACACACCTGATACGGTTCAACGGGATGGCCCCGCTTCGGGTCACAACGGGAGATGGGCCGGTACAGTCGACAATGGTAGATGGATCGGAAGCTTCCAGGAACCCCCCATCCAGAACCCACATTTTTTCGTCGGCCCCAAGTTTCCTCGCCATCTCGTACGCACCCTCCGCCCCCAGGGCCGGTGGGGCTCCCGGATGATTGGCACTGGTGGATACCAGCCCCCCCCCAAGGGCCCCCAAAAGGGCCTGGACCAAAGGGGGGGGGCTCACCCGAACAGCCACCCCCCCCTGTTCACTCCGGACCCCAGGGGGATAGCACCCCCCGGAATCGGAGAGAATCAGCGTCAGCGCTCCGGGCCAGAAAACGGAAGCGAGTTCCCGGGCCTCCGGAGACCATTGGAGCTCCGGAACCGCCTTTGAGTCGGGGATGAGAAGGAGGAAGGGCTTGTCGGCTTCCCTCCCTTTCAGGCTCTGGAGCATCCCCACCGGTCCGAGCTCAGGCAAACATCCGAACCCGTAGACCGTCTCCGTGGGCATTGCTACAAGCCCCCCCCCCTTGAGGTGTACGGCCACCCGCACCAACGTTCCCCCGTCGTAGTCCGGGGTATTGAAGTCGAGGAGCTCTGGTTCCACTAGAGGCTCGTGTTCCTGAGAAGAAACTCGGCCAGGGGGAGGTCCTCCCTCCTGGTGATCTTCAGATTCGACGGGCTCCCCTCCACCATCACCACCTCCCCGCCGACCCGTTCAACGAGGGCGGCGTCGTCGGTGTCGGCGATGCCTGCCTCTTCGGCCGCCTCATAGGCCGCCACGATGAGGTCTCTGGGAAAAACCTGAGGGGTCTGGGCATGCCACACGCTGGATCGGGGCAGCGTGTCCAGGATCATCGCGTCCCCATCTACGATCTTCAGCGTATCCACTGCGGGCCATCCGGCTACAGCGCCCCGGTTGGCCCCGACGGCGGCCAGACAACGGTCGATGATCTCTCTTGTGAGGAGGGGGCGAGCGGCGTCATGGACCGCTACGGCATCGACCGTGTCAGGGAGTGCCTGAAGGGCTGCCATAACCGACTCACCACGGGAGACGCCGCCTCGCACCCGTATCACTCGGGAATCCAGGGCTTTCAACCATTCCGGAGTGTCCAGGAAGTCGTCCTCCCCCAGGGCTATGGCAACGGCTCGAACCTTGGGATGGTCGAGAAAGGGCCTGAGGGAATGGAGCAAGACGGGCTCGCCCAGCAGGGTGAGGAAGGGCTTTCGAACCCCGCCCATGCGAGTGCCGGAGCCGGCAGCTGGGATAGCCACTCCCAGGGCCTTGATCCCGACAGCCATTTTATCCGACATATTCGAAGCCAAACTGATCCTTAGTAGGGGTCGCCAGGCCCGGGGGCTCCACCGGCCTCATCCCGTTCCATCCCTGTGACCGAATCGAAGCGGGTGTATGCCTTGTGGAAGAAGAGGTCGACCGTCCCCGTGGGTCCATTCCGCTGCTTGGAGATGGCCAGCTCAGACTTCCCTTCCAAAGAGTTCCCGTCTTTGTCCACCGGGCCAAAGTAGTACTCTGGTCGGTACAGGAACATGACTATATCGGCATCCTGCTCGATGGATCCGGAATCCCTGAGGTCCGACAGCTGAGGCCTTCGGTCCGGCCTCTGCTCCGGGGCTCGACTCAGCTGGCTGAGAGCCACCACCGGCACATCCAACTCCCGGGCAAGAGACTTCAGGCCCCGGGAAATCTCACTCACTTCCTGAACCCGACTTTCGGACCGACGGCTCCCGGCCATGAGCTGCATGTAGTCGATGATCAACATCCCGACGTCGGTCTCGGCTTTGAGACGCCGAGCCTTCGCCCGCATCTCCAGAACCGAGGACCCGGGCGAGTCATCGATCCAGAGGGGCGCCGTATTCAGGTGGCCGGCGGCCTGCGCGAGCCTCTGGTACTCGTCGGGGGTGAGGAGCCCCCGTCGGAGCCTCTGGCTATCCACCCGGCCTTCGGCGCAGAGCAGCCGTTGAACCAACTGCTCTTTTCCCATTTCCAGGGAGAAGATGGCCACGGGGATATTGTGTTCGATGGCCGCGGATTGAGCCACGTTCATGACCCAGGACGTTTTCCCCATTGAGGGCCGGGCTGCAACGATGCAGAGGTCGCCCTTCTGAAATCCCGAGGTCATCTTGTCGATATCGGCGAACCCTGTGGGAACCCCGGTGATACCCGACTTGGACTCCTGCAACCGCTCGATGTGTTCGAAGGTCGGCCAGAGAATTTCTTTGATCCAGACAAAACCGGTTCGATCGTGACTCTGGGCTACCTGGAAAACCTTCTGCTCCGCCTGGTCCAGGATCTCCTCGACCTCTTTTTCTCCCTGATCGTACACGTCCCGGATAATCGTGGATGCCGCCTCGATCAGATTCCGGAGGAGCGCCTTTTCCCGGACGATCTTCGCGTGATACTCGATGTTGGCGGCCGTCGGGACAGCATCCAGAAGCTCTGCCAGGTAGGGTAACCCTCCGGCCGAATCCAACTCTTCCGTCTTCTTGAGTTCCTCGCTCAGAGTGATGACATCGATGACGTCACCCCGTTCGAAAAGGCGGGTCATGGCCCTGTAAAGGCGCCGGTGGGCCTCCCGATAGAACATGGAGTCCCGGAGGGTCTCGATGGCTTTGGCTACTGCGTCCCGGTCGATGAGCATTCCACCCAGAACCGAAACCTCCGCCTCCGGCGAAAAGGGCGGTTGTCGATCGAATGCTGGTGGAGATGGCATCCCCATTGGTTCTGGGCTGCTCACGATCTGGCGGTCCTCCCTGAGTCTGCAGCGGGGATGGGAATTTCTCCTATCCCAGATGGATTGAATTCGACCAGGATTTCCGGGGGATTACGCCCCGTCCATGACCTGTCGCAGAAGCTGAAGATCATCCCAGGTAGCCCGGGTCCAGCCCGAGTTTCTGAGGAGTGCGGCAGGGTGATAGGTCACGACGACCGGAACTCCCTGGTAACTATACACCTCTCCCCGGAGTCGCCCCAGGGGTACGGCCTTTCCAGTCAAGAATTGCCCCGAAAAGGTACCCACCGCCAGAATCGCCTGGGGGGATATCAGCTCGATCTGTTTTCGGAGGAATGGGGTGCATTCCTGGATCTCGCCTGGGAGGGGATTTCGGTTCCCCGGGGGCCTACACTTTAAGACGTTGCAGATGTACGCCGAGTCTGCCCGGGAGAGCCCTACGGAAGCCAGAAGAAGATCCAGGAGTTTTCCGGCGGGACCGACAAAAGCCAACCCGGTCTTGTCCTCCTGGGCGCCGGGGGCCTCCCCAACGACCATAAGTCGGGCCGCCGGGTTCCCGTCGGAGAACACGACGTTCTTCCGACCTTTTGCCAGGGCACACTTTTGGCAGGCCAGTGCTTCGGTTCTGAGGGAGTCATAATCCCCTCGGACGGGGGCCGAAACCCCGGAGCCAGACGAGTCCGGCGCCCCAGCCTGCTTGCCACCGAGTCCCTCCCACTTCGAGACTAGATCCAGAGCTTCTTCCCGATCCAGCCCTTCCAGAAACAGCTCGGAGCCCCCCAACTCCCTCTGTTGCTGGAGATACCTGGCCAGGAGGCCGGGCGTCAGCCCGGTGTCGGTCATGACCCGCCCTGAACGAGGGGAGTAAGGCGATCCAGCAGCTTCTCCGCGACCTCCTCTTTGGGAAGCAGGGGCAGCTGTTCAACACCACCTTTTGTGTCCAGAATGGTGACCCGGTTGGTGCTTACGTCGAACCCGGCCCCCTCTTCCACCGCACTGTTGGCAGCGATCAGGTTGAACCCCTTCTCCTTCATCTTTTTTCGGGCGTTGGAGAGAAGGTCCTCCGTTTCGAGGGCGAAACCCAGGGCCACGGTCCCGGTCTTTCGGCCTTGCAGCGTGCTCAGGGCGATATCCGGTGTGGGAGTGAACTTCACCTCCATTCCCTGGCTCTTCCGGGACCTCTTCAGCTTCTGTTCGTTTGCGACGTCGGGTTTGAAGTCCGCTACGGCAGCAGAAAAGACCAGAACATCGGCGTCCGGAAGGTGGGCCAGGACCTCCTTTTCCATCTCCTCGCCCGTCTCAACTCTCGTGGTGTCGATTCCAGGGGGGTCTGAGAGGGAGGATGGACCCGTCACCAGCGTGACCGAGGCTCCCCGGCGCCAGGCCGCACCTGCCAAGGCAAACCCCATCCGCCCCGAGGACCTATTGCCGATGAAACGAACTGGGTCCAGGGGTTCCCGCGTTGGTCCAGCGGTAACCACGACCCTCCGCCCTTCCCAAGCAGCCTCCCGGCCCAGCGCCCTCCCTACATGCTCCACAATCTCAGGGGGTTCCAGCATCCGGCCCGGACCGGTTCCCTCTCCAAACGCCAGCGGCCCCGAGGCCGGCCCCACCACCGCATAGTCCAGATGTTCCCGGAGATGTTTCAAATTCGCCTGGGTTTGCGGGTGGCTGAACATCTTCTCGTTCATGGCCGGCGACAGTACCACCGGAGCCCGGGTCACCAGGAGGGTCGTTGCCAGGAGGTCATCGGCCATCCCCTGGGCCGCCCGGGCGAGGAAATCCGCCGTTGCGGGAGCCACCACGATGACGTCGGCATCGGTTCCGAGCCGAATGTGGGCCGCCGGGCCGGAACCGGAGAACATGTCTGTGTAGACTTCCCTACCGGTGACGGCCTGGAAGGAGAGGGGTTGGATGAACTGCTGAGCCCCGGCTGTCATAATGACATCGACCCGGGCCCCCAAGCGTGTGAGGTCCCGAGCCACCTGTACCGATTTATAAGCCGCGATACCGCCTGTAACGCCCAGGACCACCCGTCGCCCTTCCCAGGGCCGCCTCGGATGAAGAGACCGGACGCTCACCTCGACCTACTCCTCGTGCTTCCGGCGTCTCACCAGCCGGAACTCGATTTGGCCTGAAGTGAGGGCCTCCAAGGACCGGGTGGTGAGCTTCTTTTCCTGCCCCAGCGGGAGGGTCTCCCTGGGCAGAGCATTCAACTCCCGGGCATAACGGGCGGCGACCAGAACGCCCAAATACTTGGAGTGGGTGTTTTCAGCAACTTCGTCGGGGGTAAACACTCGCATAGACTAGTGATCCTTTATGTGCCTTCTTGCAGTCGCTCACGCAGCAACAGCCTCTCGACTCCTGCCACAAGATCAAGGGCGTGCCTCAGATTTCCGGAGGCTCCTCCCGGCGGCACCTGTCCGGTTCTGGCCAGGTCCCGAACCTCACGGACGGCTGTGTCCAGGTCCTCGTTGATAACGAAGAAATCGAAGGCCTCCGCGGCCCCCAGTTCCTGAAGGGCCGTGTTCAACCGGCGGCGAAGCGTCTCTTCTTCCTCGGTTCCCCTGCCGGTGAGGCGACGGAAAAGAACGTCAACCGATGGTGGTAAGATAAATAGAAGCAGCGCTTCGGGAACCGCCTCCCGAATTTGCCGGGCTCCCTGGACATCGATATCCAGGACCACATGACAGCCTCCGCGGCCTGCCTCGACCAGGCTTTTTTTCGGTGTCCCATAGTAATCGCCATGCAACTCAGCCCACTAGGCGAACTCCTCTTCCTCGACTCTCCTCAAGAACTCGTCCCGGGAGATGAACCA
>CAYOVN010000095.1:0-13054 GCA_964407425.1 uncultured Gemmatimonadaceae bacterium | reverse complement strand
ATCCCCCAGGCCCACAGCGGCCTCTCCGCTTGCCCCGAGAAGAAGAAGGTGGTCCGGTACCCGGTCCAACCCCTCCTTGGCTTTCGCCAAGGCAGCGCTGAAATCCTCTCCGGTCAGGTAGAGGAGTGTGAAGTGAAAAATGCCATCGGCATCCACGGGATCAATCTGCTCATGGACACCAAGAGCCATCGGCAGGAAAAAGGCCACACCAGCCGTGTCCCCAGCCGACGCGGATCTCATTACCCGGTCAAAGAGATCCATTGCCTGCTCCTCCAAAGGCATCGTGGTGAGATCCACTGGAGCGGCACCTGAATCCGCTGCACCCATTCCCGGCGGAGGTGCCGGACCTCCTCCGGCCCCACCCGGGTTGGCATTCCGGCTCAGCACCGGGTATCCCAGGATCAGGAACACGACCACCAGCAAAGCACCGGCCACCCACCAAGCCAGGTTCCTGTTGGTCTCACTACCGGGTTGGGCAGCAGCGGCTGAAGCCACACCCGCAGGTTTTCCCCCCTTGTCCAGTGGCATACCGCAACTGGTACAGAACCGGTCCCCTGGCGGAACCAAAGCCCCGCAACCCTCACATTTGAAGATCTCCAGGGAGTTTCCGCAGGATGAACAGAATTTCCCCGAAGCCTCAGCCCCACAGGAGGAACACTTCATGGTCTCTTATCTCCCGATCATCCGCGTCACCGATCTCCTGCAAGCGCGTTGAAGAGTAGGGGCCACGTCGTAACCGTTTGCCCCCGGTAGTCCGGCTGGAAACCGAAAAGAACCACCGAGCCCTCCCCGATTTCCGCTTCCACGATTGCAGGTTTCCCTGCAATGTACTCTGGTCCCAGGAGCCACCCAGAAAGAAGCGGGTCTCCGTCCACGAACCTGGCGACCACTTCCACCCCGGGATCATCCACCTCGAACGCCCGGCTACTCTGCCAGAACCAAACAGGGGTAAACCCTGCTTTCCCCTCCCCAACGAAGTGTCCTTCCACGAGCTCCACCTCGAGGATGGATCCCGGAATGAAGAAGTCCTGGGGCGGTAAACGATCCACGGCATTGGTGATTCCGAGGTCGAAAAGTTCGATGACGAAATCGGCCGCGTCCTCCACAGCCACAATCCGGCCTCCGCCCCTTACGAAGGCCTGCAAGGACTGGGTCCCCGCAGGTCCCAATCCACCTGTGTACTCGGACGGAAGGGAGCCCCTTGCGTGGCCGTTTCTGATCGAGGCCGGGCTCTGTGTTTGAAAAAGGATCACATCATAGTCCGCCCCCAGGTCGCCTGCCCGCATCCTGGCATCCCGAATGGTGTCATAGGCAAGGCCGTGCTGATCGAAAACCCAACGGGTCCAACCCTCAGGCATGGGCTCCTGCCAGGACCGATATATCCCTATCCGGGGGGCATCGGGTCCCTTCAAGGAGGCCGGGAGGTCGAACTGCCATTCTGGAACGGCGATTGGGCTCGAAAGGGAGGCGCGTATGGGCGCATCCACGGAGAAGGTCTCCACGTCCATAAGGAGGCCGAGGGTGTGGCCGGTCACATCATAGGGCCGGATTGGCGGGCCTCCGGGATACTCCCTCAAGTCCGGGTAGTGCTGAACCTCCAACATGGTCTGTGCGAACGAAGCGTACGGCTGCCTCATGGGAATGACGTATGTCCCCGCGGGGAAGCGGCGACCTGCCGCATTGAAGGGCGCCTCCGCTCTATGAACCTCAACGTCCCCCGTGGTAAGGATGCGGAGGACATAGGAAAGGCCAGCCTCGTTGGGCTGGTTTGCAGGAATCACCCAGGCCTCGGGCCAGCGGTCCCAGCCTTCCACGGCCCTCCGATTGATGTGGTAGAAGTTCTCGAGCCAATAGGAGCGGTGCCGGGCAGCATTGTTCAATAGAGCGAACGCGCCGGCTTCCATATAGTCCACGATATCAGGAAGACCCCACTCCCCGCCTTCCCACGGCCAGGGGAAGTTCCAGGTTGAAACGGTGGCATCCAGTCCCCGTCCCCCAACCAAATCCTCTCCGTCAATCTGGATCGGAGTTGCAACCCGAACCGATGCGGTTTCGCTCAGGATCCGGACACCCCCGTGGTAGTGCTGATAGGCCCTGGCAGGCGTAAAACCGTCGTAGCGGTTATTGATGACGACACCCTTCTTGCCCTGAGCCGTAAGCTCCGCTGCCATATAGGCCCCCAGTTGGTTCACTCCCGAAATAAGGGCCGGATCGATGTTCTGCTCGTAGGGATCGATGAAAGGCGGGAAGAAAATCCTGGCACCGTTAGATCCCATTTGGTGAATGTCGTGCACAATTTGGGGGTGCCACTTGTTATGCGCCTCCAGTACCGTCAGTCGGGTTTCGGCCTGGGTGAAGGCATACCAATCTCGGTTGTTGTCGTGACCCGTGTAGGGGTGATACAGCCAGGGCAGTTGAGAGCCCTCGTATTCAGTTCCCACCCATTGGTTGTACCATTCCACGATCCACTGTAGTCCATCCGGGTTCAACGAGGGGATATCCAGGAAGATCACATTGTCCAGGATGCCTCGTACATCTGGATCGTCCGAAGTCGCCATGCGATGAACGAGTCGAGCAGCCATCTGGGGCCCACCCACCTCCGTTGCATGGATCCCGTGGGTGATGAGCACCACTGTCTTACCACGCGTCAGGAGGTCGTTCAGTTCCCCGGTGCCGCTGATTCTCCTCGGATCGGCCAGCTTCAGCTGAATCTCCTGCAACTCCTCGAGGCGAGCATGGTTTTCAGCGCTGGTAATCGTGAGCATCACGAATGGACGCCCCAGCGTGGAAGCCCCCAGGGTATCCAACCGTACTCGGTCGCTGGAACCGGCCACAGCTTCGTAGTAGGAGACAAGTTGATCCCAGTTGGCCAGTTTACGGTGAGCTCCCACCTCGAACCCGAAGTGCGCCCTCGGTGAGGGGATTCCCTGACCCGCCAAATTGCCCGCGGCCAGAAAAAGCACACCCACCGCTGCGAATTGCCGAAACATCATCCATCACTCCTTGATCCAGGACAGGGCCCTGCTCAACATGGCCATCAAAAACCTGTCAAAAGCCCGTTAAAAGCCCGTTGGGTACTCCAAAAACTCTTGATCTACCCCGAATTCCCTTACCAATCGGTCCCCAACGGCCCTTACCCCAAAGGTCTCCGTCGCATAGTGGCCCCCCAAGATGAGGTTGATCCCCAGTTCCATTGCCTCGTGATACGCATGATGCGGGGCCTCTCCCGTGATCAGGGTGTCCAAGCCGAGGGATGCAGCCTCAGCGAGGAAACCCGAACCTCCGCCGGTGATGACGCCGACCCGCGCTGAAACCTCCGGCCCCCCGGGAACCAAACGAGTTTCACTCCCCACGGCCTTCCCCACCTTCATCTCGAGTTCACCCCGTGGAAGGTCGACCGTCCCCCACCACCCCACGGGAACGTCCTTGTACAGACCGAACCGCCCCGAGGGATCCAACCCCACCATCTTAGCCAAAATCGCGCAATTTCCCATTTCAGGGTGCGCATCGAGTGGCAAGTGGAGGCTGAACAATCCGACTCCACCCCGAATGAGTGCTGCGACCTTGCGAAACCGCGGCCCCGTCAATGGGCCAAATCCATCCCAAAAAAGCCCGTGATGAACCACCAGGAAATGAAAACCACCAGCCACCGCAGCATTTATGGTTTCCTCGCTAGCATCGACTCCGGTGGCCACCCGCGCAATTTCCTTAGGACCATTGACCTGGAGACCATTCAACGCATGGGGGTAGTCCGGGAAATCCGCGATCTCAAAGGCATTCGTCAAAAATTGGAGGACCTGTTCTATTTTTGCCATTTTTAGGGCACCGTAAGAATGCGCTGAATGCTAGCGGATTCGGTCTGGAAATCTGGAAATATGCTCAGTGTGGAAAAGTCATTTTCTGGGCTTGCTTCGAACTCCCCTTGCCTAGAATCGGCCCAACATCCGGGCCTTTCAGAGTGTTTTCGGGTTTTCAACAGATGTGGATAATCTGCTGAAGTTCAGTCCCCGAAGGATCAGCCTGAACCGTCGGGAGGTTCTTCATCGATCTTCAGGGAAAGGGAGTCGGGTGGCGGCGCGATTCCCTTCCCCATTTGGACAGAGCCGTTCAGTACCGCACCTTCTTCGAGCTGCATGCGCTCGGCCAGGATTTCCCCGTCGATACGGCTTGTGGCCTGCACTTCCAAGCGCGAAGCCGCACGGAGAGTACCGCTTACAGCGCCCCCAATTACGGCGTCCTGGGTGTAAATATCGCCGTTGACGACACCCTCCTTCCCAACTACCACCGCTTTTCCCGCTCGAATGTTGCCTTGAACCGTCCCTTCAACCCGCACCGCACCATCCGTATCACAGTCACCGACCACTGTCATACCCTGGCCGATGATGGAGATCACCTGTTCGGGAGGACTGGCACTGATACCGCGATCTTTCGACATACCCACATTCCTCCTAAAAACACCCCGGCCACGACAGCCTAAATGATGGCTCCATGGGAGGTTAGAGATTCAACTAGGTTGCTCGACCATAGAAAACGGATCAACAGGAACACCATCCAGGAGTATTTCGAAATGCAAATGAGCTGCCGTTGAACGCCCCGTAGATCCCGTCAAGGCAATGACCTCATTTCTCCGCACCAACTGGCCTCTTTCGACCAGGATCATCGATGTGTGGGCGTAGACGGTCTGGAAGCCGTCCTGGTGTTCCAGCACCACGAAAAGGCCATACAGGGGATCCTCTCCAATCCTCAACACCTGCCCAGCGCCTGCAGCCCTGATGTAAGACCCCGTGCCGATGGCAATATCCAGCCCGGGATGCTCACCGGCTCCACCCTCGACCAATGCCTGTGTTACGAAGCCCGCCTCAGTCAAAGGCCAGCTGCTTGGGAGATACTCATCCACGCCAGGGCCGTTTGGCGTTTGACGGCCGCGCGAAAGCCCGGTTGGCGGAAGCCACAGACCGGATGAAACCGGGTTCGAAGCGGGGCCGAACAAAGACCGAAGATGGGCATATTCGCTTTCGATTCGGACCATCTCATCTGCCACGGCCAACAAGCCAACCCGCTCCCCTTCCAGGGAATCGACCCTCGCCTCTAGGTTCCAGGTCTGACCAGCCTGAGAGGCCAAGTACAACCAACTTACAGCCATCACAACGGTGCCCAATAAAACCCCAGCACACAGAGCCAGCGCGACCTTTACGCCCCGATGGGAAAGGTGGAAACTTCTGGATTCTTCTCCACCGTCCGGAAGAAAGAGGACCGTCAGCCCTCGGAGTCTGCGTTTCATGTCCGCTATTCCACCACCTCGGAAGCTTCCCTGCCCGCAAGAAGTGCGAAGATTCGCTCGAAATCCTCCACATCCAGGAACGGAATCTCGATCACCCCCGTTCCCTTTCCACCCCTCCGGAGCACCACCCGCGTAGCAAAAACCGTCCGGAGTTCCTCCTGCAGGGCCTGCAAAACCGGATCTGAGGCGCTGGTGTTTTGGGATTTTCTTTTCTTTTTCCCCTCTCCGGAACGGAGAAGTTCTTCCAGCTGCCTGACGGACCAACCCTCCCGCACCGCCTTTCGGGCGATTTCTCCAGCTCTCACCGGATCATCTACAGACAGGAGAGCCCTGGCGTGCCCGGGCGAAAGGGACCCCTCCAGCAGGAATTTCCTGATCGAAGGCGGCAGCTGAAGCAACCGCAGGGTATTGGCCACCGTGGATCGATCCTTCCCCACGGCTTCTGCGATTTCCCCTTGGGTTAGGCCAAAGGACTCGGAAAGCATGCGATACCCCTCGGCCTCCTCTAATGCCCCCAAAGCCTCCCGTTGAAGGTTTTCGACCAGAGCGAGAACAAGAAGAGTCCGATCGTCCACCTCTCGAACCATCACTGGCACCTCGGTCCATCCCAGCTGGGACACTGCCCGTAGCCGCCGTTCACCCGCGACCAATTCCCAGAATTCCCGGTTTTCGGGCCCTGGGCGCACCAAAAGGGGTTGAAGAAGTCCGTTTTCGCTTATGGATTTCGCCAGTTCTTCCAATTCCTCCGAGGAGAAATCCTTACGGGGCTGGAACGGATTGGGGCGAATCTGTTTGAGCGGCAGCGTACGGACATCTCCTCCTCCCGGCGCGCCTTGAGCCTCAACCACATCGCCAAGGAGCGCTCCCAACCCACGCCCCAGTCGCTCTTTCTTGCTGCGGGTCATTCGACCTCCTCGGTCTCGCCCATCCCAACCTCCGGCCCCTTGGAATCTTCAAGATCCTGCTCCAGCACTTCCTTGGCCAAAGCCAAGTAACTCTGAGCGCCCGTGGAGAGGACGTCATATTGAATTATGGGCTCACCAAAGCTCGGTGCCTCCGCCAAACGGACGTTCCTCGGAATTGCGGTGCGATAAACCTTGGATCCGAAGTATTCTCTGGCATCCGCCGCAACCTGCTTGGATAGGTTGAGGCGCTGATCGTACATCGTCAGTAGGACCCCCTCGATGCTCAACCCCGGATTCAGTGCTCTCTGCACAAGACGGATCGTGTTCAAGAGCTGGCTAAGTCCTTCCAGCGCATAGAATTCACATTGGATCGGAATCAGAACCGAATCTGCCGCAGTCAGCGTATTCAACGTCAATAACCCAAGGGACGGGGGACAATCTACCAACACGAAATCGTATTGATCCTTCACCCCCTGCAGGGCCCGTCGAAGAACGGTCTCCCTGGAAATCATCCCGACCATTTCGATCTCGGCCCCCACAAGATCCCGCGTGGCGGGTACGAGGTCCAGGTTGGGAAAATGGAGACCTGGATGGATGGCTTCTGCCAGCGTGTTGTTGCCCACCAACACGTCGTAAATGTTTGGGGATTCTCTACTTCGCTCCAACCCGAGGCCGCTCGACGCATTTGCCTGTGGATCGACGTCGATGATCAGTGTCCTGCGTTCCGCCACGGCAAGGGAGGCGCCCAGGTTGATGGCGGTGGTGGTTTTTCCTACTCCACCTTTCTGATTTGCGATGGCAATAGTGCGGCACATATCGACTTTGGGGCCTTATAAAGGGCGCTTCCGTGCGGTGAGAGGCCCAATATACCTAGGCCCGCCAAAGGGGGAAACCCGAATTCTCTTGACGCTTGCCCATCCTCACGGTGAGATTTGGGCTGCAAGGACCACCTTTCCCACTTCTTTCAGGGGTCGCAAGGGTAGCATGGCTTTCATTTCTCGACATTCTTTCCTGCTTGGTGCTTTCCTTTTCGGAGCCGCAAACCTCCTGACGGCCTGCTCCGATGATGGCACCGGCCCCGCGGAGCTCCAACCCCTGGTAGGAACCTGGAGGGCTGAAGTCCTCACCCTGACCAACCAAGCCAACCCCGAGACCGTCGTCCGTCTGATTCAAGACGAAGGAGCAACCTTCACCCTTTCCGTTCTTTCCGACGGCCAATATCAGGCGGTCCTCGAGGTCTTCGGGCAAAGCAACCCCGAACTCGGGATCGTTTCGGTCTCCGGAAACCAGATCACCCTTACCCCCACCAACCCACCTGGGCCAACCACCGCTGGGACCTGGCAATTCCAGGGTGACACCCTGATCCTGGACGGGGATACGGAGTTCGACTTCAACTTTGATGGAACCAACGAGCAAGCGACCGTTCACTTCGAGTTGATCCGAATAGAGTTCTAGCGCCCCCGCGCTGGAGCACGGAAGTCCGGTTGGGTTTCCCCTAACGCCTCAATCCAAACCGCCTGTTTCCACCGTGTCTCGGAACGAACCGAGTTCGGGCCTCCCTGCCCCCACCCTCCTCCGTTCTGGCTTGCCTTCCTGTTTCACGTGGAACACCAGAGTTCGGCCCCTCGGGTGTTCCACGTGAAACACCTGCGCCAGCCTAAAAGGTGGCGTAGGGAATCAGTGAGGTCGAAAAGCTTGCAGCGAAAGAAGAGGAACGGCTGTTTGTGGTTTGTGCAGGTCTTGTCGATCACAAACATAAGAAATCGGGTGGGACCACGTCACGGATTGGGTCCGGGGGAACCGCGACGCTTGCGAATCTCCATCATCAGGTTTTGGAGGTCAGCGGGGGAAACACCCGGAATGCGTCCTGCCTGAGCCAGATTTTGTGGGCGAACCCGCTCCAACTTCTCTCTCGCCTCGAAAGAGAGGGTGATGAACTCCCGATACGGAAGGTTTTCATCCAAGACGAAATCGGCTTGATCCCTCAACTTGGAGGCCCGCTCCGTTTCACGAGCTACATATCCCTGGTACTTCACATCCACTTCCACAGCGATCAGGGCGTCATCGCTTCCTGGCCCGTGGAAGGGGGCATCGCCCAAGGCAGCCAACGTTTTCGCCGCAACGCCCGGGCGCTTCAGTAGTTCCCGGGCTCTAGTGGGCTCTCCGATCCCGGCGCCCCCTGCCTCCTGCAAAATCGGGTTGACTGATGCTGGAGCCAGGGCCGTGGACTCGAACCAGCTCCGGATCTCCTTTTCCATCGTCAGGCGAGCCTTAAGGACCTCGTCCTGAGCGGGAGTGAGCAGGCCCAACTCCTGAGCCACGGGCCCAAGCCGACTCGCAGCATTGTCCTGCCTCAGAAGAAGCCGGAATTCAGCCCTGGACGTAAACAACCGATAGGGCTCGTCTACACCCTTCGTCACAAGATCGTCCACCAGGACTCCGATGTAGGCCTGATCACGCTCCAGAACGAAGGGATCCCTCCCCTGTACCTTCAAGGCGGCGTTGGCGCCCGCCATCAGGCCCTGACCAGCAGCCTCCTCATACCCCGTTGTACCATTGATCTGGCCAGCGAAGAAGAGGCCCGGAAGAACCCTCACCTCCAGAGCATGGGAGAGTTGATGGGGTGGGAAGTAGTCATATTCGATCGCATACCCGACCTTGGTCATCCGGACATCTTCCAGCCCCGGCACCGTTCGCAAGAAACCAAGCTGAACATCCGCCGGAAGGGATGTCGACAAGCCGTTCACATAAAGCTCTGTAGTTTCGAGCCCTTCCGGCTCCAAGAAGACCTGATGTCGGGCAGCGTCTGGAAACCGAACGACCTTGTCCTCGATAGACGGGCAGTATCGCGGACCGCGCCCCGAGATGAATCCGCCGTAGAGGGCGCTGCGTTCAAGGTTTTTCTGTACAACTTCCTTCAAGCCCTCGCCCGTCCACGTCACCCAACACGGGCGCTGTTCAGGCACATCCTCACGCGTGTATAGGCTGAAACGGAAGTCGACCTCTTCTCCCCCCTGCTGCTTCACCTTGGAAAAGTCTACGGTCCGACCATCGATCCGAGGTGGGGTGCCCGTTTTGAATCGTGATACCTCCAGCCCCCACCCTTCCAGAGCCTCGGCCAGTTCGATCGACGAAGCTTCGCCCGCTCGGCCCCCAACGATTCCCTCTCCCCCCCCAACGTGGATTCGGCCCCTCAAAAACGTCCCAGCGGTCACCACTACGGCCTGGCTCTTGAACCGCAGCCCTCCTCTCGTTACCACCCCAAAGCCTTTGTCCCCAACCACTTCCAGGTCGGACACCATCTCCTGAAACAGATCTAGGAGCGGATGTTCTTCCAGGACCTCCCGCACGGCCCTTGGGTAAAGCCCGCGATCGCACTGAGCGCGTGGACCCCACACGGCGGGACCCTTTGAACGATTCAGCATTCGGAAGTGAATACGGGAAGCGTCGGTCGCACGCCCCATGATTCCCCCGAGCGCATCCACTTCCCTGGCCACCGTGCCCTTCGCAACACCGCCGATGGCCGGATTGCAACTCATCTGGGCAATTCGGGAAAGGTCTGAGGTCAAAAGCAGCGTTCGACAGCCCATCCGGGCCGAGGCTGAGGCTGCCTCGGCTCCTGCGTGGCCTCCGCCGATCACGATAACGTCGTAGTTCCGCTCCATGATCCCTAGTAGCGAATCTCGAACCGGCCCTCAGGGAGCACAGCCTCGGACTCGAACACCTCGACGGCATCAACCCTGGCTGCCGGGGGGCCCTTCCAAAGCCCGCGCTCAAAAGCCTCCACAGCCCCTGGATCGCCAACCACATGCGCCTCCACCGAGCCGTCCCCTCTGTTTCTCACCGTTCCGCTCACACCCAATCCCTGGGCCGTCTCCTGGGTCCAAGCCCGGAAGCACACCCCCTGGACTCGGCCCAACACCCTGAATCCCCGCTTCAACCATCGCTCTTCCGACACTGCCCGCCTCCTACTTTCCTATGCAGAAGTCCCGAAACAACCTGTCCAGGATCTCTTCTTTCGGTATCACCCCGAGAAGTTCCTCCAGGGCGGTCTCACCTGGTCGGAGATGGGTGGCCGCGAATTCCGCGGGCATTCCCTCGACTAAGGCTTTCCGGAAAGCCCTGAGCTCCCGCAGGGCGGTCTCCACTCCATCTGCATGCCTTTTTCGGGTCAACACAGGAACCTCGAGCTCCTGGCCGACCAGACCTTCGAAAACCAACGAGGGCAACAACTCGAGCAAGGTACCCAACCCTTCCCCGCTCTTCACGGAAAGGCGCACGCTCGGCTCGACAGGGTCCGCCTCGGAGCCAATGGTCGATACAACCGCTTTGGTCCGCAAGCGGCCTTCTTCCCGGTCGGAGCCCTCCCCCGCTTCATCTTGGATGCCCTCGGTACCTTTCCTTCCGGACACATCGGCCTTGGTTCGCACCAGGACCAGAGGTGTCCCTTCGATATCCGCCAGAAACTGTAGCTCCTCCGAACCCAACTCCCTGCCGTCCTCCACACAGAAGAGAACGAGGTCCGCGCCTTTCAGATACCTCCAAGCTACTTCCACACCCAATTGTTCGACGGCCTCCTGCGTCTCCCTGAGACCAGCCGTATCGACGAGTCTGAAAGGGAACCCGCCAAGGGAGACAACGGCCTCCAAAGCGTCTCTGGTCGTTCCCGGAACCTCGGTGACGATTGCCCTGTCCTGACCTAGTAACGCGTTGAACAGACTGGACTTACCCGTATTTGGGCGACCCGCCAACACGGTAACGGCGCCCTCCCTCAACAACTCACCCTCCGGAGCGGTCTCGAGGAGATCCTCCATGAGGTCCTCCAGCTCACGCGCTCTCTCGGATATTTCCCGGACCGGTACCGGCGGGTCGTCTTCCTCGGGGAAATCCAGATGATGAACCAGGAGAGCCTCGAGGTGCACGAGTCCCTCCCTCAATTCGCTGATCCGCCGGGAAAGGCCGCGCTCGAGATGATGGACCGCGGTCCCGTGAAGGGCCCGGCTGCGTCCTTCGATGAGGTCGAGCACCGCCTCGACCTGAAGGAGGTCCATCTTTCCGTTCAAATAGGCCCGTCGGGTAAACTCGCCCTCCTGGGCCTCCCGTGCTCCCAGGCGCTTACATGCCTCCAAGATGAGGGAGGGAGGCAGCCACCCTCCGTGACAGGAGATCTCCGCCATGTCTTCGCCCGAGTAGCTATCCGGCCCCGGAAAGTAGGTGACCACAACCTGGTCCAGTTGCTTCCCGGTTTGGGGATCCATAGCACGAGAGAAACTGGCTCTCCTGGCCGGCAGGCGATCAGAGAGGCCCGGACAGAGGCTGGAGACGATGGCCGCGCTGTCCGGCCCAGAAAGGCGAACCACCGCAAGGGCGCTCGTACCAGGCGCTGTACCTACGGCGGCGATGGTGTCGGGATTCGCCATCTCCACTCCCTGAGAGCCTGTTCCGGTCTAAGGACGGCGCACCGAGCGCAGGAAGCGCTCTGGTGGAAACCGCTATTCAGTGAGTTTCAGGGGCGCCTTCGCCTGGGCCTTTTTCCGCTCTCCGGCAATCCAGATCTGCTGAGGGAGCGTAGCTATGTTCGCCGTGGCGTAATAGAGGTTCAGCCCCGAAGCCAGATTGAAGAAGATGACCACCATCATGATGGGCATGAGGTACATCATCATCTTCATCTGCTGGTTTTGCTGGGGCATTGTCCGCATGCTCACCCACTGAAGGAGGAACATGGAGACACCCAGGAATATCGGCAGAATGAAGAGTGGGTCCGGTGCAGAAAGGTCCGGAAGCCACAGGAACGGCACCCCTCGGAGCTCGATGGTATTCTGGAAGACGAAGAAGAGAGCAATGAGGGCTGGCCAGGGAAGAAGCATGGGAAGGCAGCCCGCAAGGGGGTTGAAGCCATGTTCCTTGTACAGCTTCATCATCTCCTTTTGGAGCTTCTCGGGGTTGTCCTTGTACTTGGCCTGGATCTCCTGCATCAGGGGCTGGGCAGCCATGTTTTTCATCTGGGCCTTCATCGCCTTGTGGTTCAAGGGGAAGAGGACCACACGCATCATGACGCCAAAAAGAATGAGGACCCAGCCGTATCCTATGTGCAGCTTTTCGTGGAGATAATTGAGGACCGTCATGATGACCCCCACGATGGGTCGAACCACCGGTTGCAGAAACTTCCACCCGTAAGGGTTCACGTTCTGCATCTCCGTGCCCAGGGCCGAGAGTCGCGCAAACTCCATCGGCCCGAGGTAGAGTCGATAGGCAAAGGCTCCGTCCTGAGACACGGACTGGGTGGCCGTGACACCAACCTGGAAGTCATCTTCTGCAACGTCGTGGGCGACCAAACCTCCGAGATACGTCTCTGCCTCTTCACTTTCTCCCGCCATGAGCGCCATGACGAAGTATTTGCTTTTGAACGCCGCCCAGAAGAAGGGACCCTCCTCGACCAGCGCAGCATCGACCTTGTTCAGCATCTGGGCTCGGATCCCGTCCCGGATGTGGTTCATCACATAGGCCGACGTGCGGGCCCGGTCCCGGTCCCTCTGCTCATTGAAAGGGATCCCGGTACCCATTTCGGTGAACAGGACCTCGGCAATGACACCGTTCACACTCCCGCTCACCTCGACCTGGTAGTCGTCGGGATGGAAGGTGTAGGCCACTTCGAAGGAGAACGTGCCCGGGGGGTTTTCGTAGGAAAACCGAAGGGTCTGTGGTGCACCGCCTTCGGCGAGGGTAACTCCTTCGGCCGGCGTTACCTCGAAGGGCAGGTTCCTGAGGTCGAGCGTGTCCCCCCCTACCAGGATACGGGTGCCGAGAACCCCCTCCCCGGCGGGTTGGATCAACTCCACGCCGTCCGAAAACGTGAAGGACGGAAATT
>CAYOVN010000094.1:0-13234 GCA_964407425.1 uncultured Gemmatimonadaceae bacterium | reverse complement strand
ACCGGCATGGCCTACGAGCTGGATGCCATCGCCATGGTGGTGATCGGCGGAACAACTCTGGCCGGCGGAAAGGGGAGTGTGATCCTGACGCTGATCGGCGTCCTGACCATCGGATACCTCCAGAAGATCCTCTCCCTCAACGCGGCCCCGGAAGCCACGCGGCTCATGCTGACGGGCGCCATCATCATCTGCGCCGTACTCTTCCAGCGGGGGAGAGAGTAGTTGGGGGATGAGCGGGGGGATTCCAACGCGCTTTGAAGGAGGCGATACGTGAACCGAGGATTAACGGCCTGGCTCCCTGCGGCCGTTCTTGCGTTTGGGGTGACTACTGCCTGCGGATCCGCTCCCGAAGGTGGCCACGCCGGTACGGCCGAGGATCCCTGGGTCATCGGCATGAGCCAGTGCAACCTGGGGGAGCCCTGGCGGGTGCAGATGGACGCCGACGTCCGGGCCGCCGCTGAAGGTCATGCAAACCTCCGGGTCATCTTCAAAGACGCCCAGAACAACTCCCTCACCCAGCGAGCCCAGGTGGAGGAGTTCGTTGAGCAGGGCGTTGACCTCATCATCATCAGCCCCAAGGAGGCCGCTCCCCTGACTCGGCCCGTTGCCGAAGCCTACCAAAAGGGGGTCCCCGTGATCGTGTTGGACCGGAAAGTCCAGGGGGAGGAATACAGCACCTTCATCGGCGCCGACAATGTCCGGATCGGCCGGGAGGCCGGTGCCTGGATTCGGGAGATGGTGGGAGACCAGGGGAAGGTGGTGGAACTGAAAGGGCTCATGACCTCCACACCCGGGCAGGACCGGAACCAGGGTTTCCTGGAAGGAATGGCCATGGATCAGAATCCGGGCCTGGAGCTGGTGTTCAGCGGGGAGATGCAGTGGCTGGAACCGAATGCCCGTCGGGAAATGGAGTCGGCCCTGGCCACCAATGACCGAATCGACGTGGTCTACGCCCACAACGACCCTGGAGCCCACGGCGCGTGGTTGGCTGCACGGGCCGCCGGGCGGGAAGGTGAGATGCTCTTCGTCGGCATCGACGCTCTCCCGCACGAAGGCCAGCAGTACGTCCGGGAGGGGATCATGGACGCCACCTTCCTTTACCCCACCGGTGGGGAGGAGGCCATCGAAGCTGCCCTGGCCCTCCTCCAGGGCGGGGAAGTTTCAAAAGCCATCACTTTGGGCACCAGGCTCTTCACCCAGACCAACGTGGATTCGGGCGGAGAGCCCATCGGCTGAGAGACACGGACTGGAGCCGCGTTTGTTTCGATACCAGGAGATTCGACCATGAAGGAACGGATTGCCCTTTTCTGGCCCGGCGATGGTCGGGACACGCCAAACCAACAGGCCCTCCCCAGCATCACCGAGGCGACCCTCCAGATGGAAGCCGCCCTGAAAAAGCTGGGCCGGGAGTCGTACCGGGTGGAGGGGTTCCTCACCAAACCTCACCACTCCATCGAAAAGCTGGGGCCCATCCAGGATCCCATGATCGGGATCTGTGTTCACTGGTTCTATGGGCCCCACACCACCGAGGGAGTGGTAGGCAAAGACAACCCTCTCCTCCTGGCCAGTAACTTCTCCGGCCAATGGCCCGGCCTGGTGGGTCTCCTGAACACCGGTGCCTGTCTGGAAAGCCTGGGACGGCCCTTCTCCAGAGCGTGGACCGACTCTCCTGATTGGACCACCGACGAAAGATTCATGAACAGCCTGGTGGAGTGGTGCCAAACGGGAGTCGCCACCTACGGCGAGGACGCCATCAGCTACGATGCGCCCGTGTCGGCCGAGGCTGCAGAGCTGGCGTCCAAGGTGGCCAAGGAGTTCCAGGATCGGCGGGCTCTGATCCTGATGTTGGGCGACACCTCCATGGGGATGATCAACGGATATTTTGGCCCCCGCCTTCTGAACCGCCACGGGTTCACGGAGCACAAGATCGACCAGGCCTGGATCATCTCCCGGGGGAAGGAAATCTCTCAGGCCCGCATCGAGGACGCATACTCCTTTGTGAAGGACAGGGGGGTGAACTTCCACTGGGGCGAGCCGGGTGTCGAAGACTTCACAGAGAATGCTACCCGAGAACAGCTCAGGGATTACCTGGCCGTTTCGGACATGCTTCAGGAGTACAAGGCGGATTGCCTGGGATGGCAGTACCAACTCGGGCTCATCCCGCTCCGACCCCCCTCGGACTTCGCCGAGGGACTCTTCAACTCTACCTGCCGGCCCGAGTCCAACGGCGACAACGTCATCTGCTCCACCGAGGCGGACCAGGGCAACGCCGTCCCCATGGAGATGATGAAGCGTCTCCTGAAAGCGAAGGACCTGCACCAGGCGGTGATGTTCCACGACGTCCGGTGGGGTGGGGAGCACGACGGAAGGTTCCTCTGGGTACTGCTGAATTCGGGATCCTGCGGCGCCTACGCCTTCAACCATGATCCCGACACCCTGGATGGTGTCCACAGCTACCGTCAGCCGGCGGGCTACTTCCCTATCCCCGGCGGCACCTTTGCCGGCGAGAGCCTGCCCGGGGAGATGACCTGGGCCCGGTGCTACATCAGGGAAGACGTCCTATGGATGGACATCGGGCAGGGAGAAGTTGTGGAACTGCCCTCTGAAAAACGAGACGCCTGGTGGGAGGGAACGACACGGGAGTGGCCGTTCATGGCCGCCGACCTGGGGATCGGCCGGGACACCTTAATGGCCCACTATCTCTCGAACCATGTTGCAGTGGCCTACGGGAACATCTTCGAGGAAATGGTAGCCCTTTCCAAAGAGATGGGGTTCAAGGTTCGAATCCTCCGGGACAAGGCCTGACGAATGAGCCACTACTACCTGGGAGTCGACGTCGGAACCGGGAGCGCCCGGGCTGGGATCTTTGATTCATCGGGCGTTCGATGCGGAATCGGAGTCGAACCCATCAAGCTATGGCATCCGGCGGAGGACTTCGTGGAGCAGTCCTCCGATGACATATGGGAAGCATGCGGAAGAGCCATTCGGACTGCACTCTCTGAGGCCGACCTGGAGGGTAACCAGATCCGAGGGGTCGGCTTCGACGCAACCTGCTCTCTGGTGGTGTTGGGAGACGGGGACCAACCCCTGACGGTCAGCCCCACCGGGGAGGCCCGACAGAACGTCATCGTATGGATGGACCACCGGGCGGTCGAACAGGCCGACCGGATCAACAGTACGGAGCACCCGGTCCTTCAGTACGTAGGTGGGATTATCTCCCCTGAGATGGAGACCCCGAAGCTCCTTTGGCTGAAGGAGAACCTCTCCGACACATGGGCCCGGGCCACCAGATTCCTGGACCTTCCCGACTTTCTCAGCTACCGGGCCACAGGTGTGGATGTCCGGTCCCTCTGCACCACGGTGTGCAAGTGGACCTATCTAGGGCACGAGGAAGGGGACGGCGCGGGGTCAGGGGGGAACGAACCGCCGACTGTTGGCCGATGGGACAAAAGCTACTTCCGGGAGGTGGGGTTGGAGGAGTTGGCCCGAGAGGGGTTCGCCCGGATCGGGAAACGCGTGCGACCCATTGGTGAGAAAGTCGGTGAACTGACCCCCATCTCCGCTGCCGAATTGGGCCTCAGCCCCGGCATCCCCGTGGCTGTCTCCATCATCGATGCCCACGCTGGCGGCCTCGGCCTTCTCGGGACTCCTCTGGAGGGCTATCCACCATCGGAAGCCGAAATGGAGGAGCGCCTGGCCCTCATCGGCGGCACCTCCAGCTGTCACATGGCTGTCTCGAAGGATCCCCTCTTCATTCCGGGCATATGGGGTCCTTACTACTCGGCGATGGTTCCGGGACTCTGGCTCACGGAAGGTGGACAATCGGCCACCGGATCCCTGATCGACCATGTGATCCACTCTCATGCCCGGGGAGCCGAGCTTCGGCAGCAGGCGGAGGACCGGAGCACCACGGTATACGCCCTTCTGAACGAGCGCCTCGAAGCTTTGGTTGTCGATTCCAACGAACCCTTCCCCGCTGCCCTTACCGCCGGACTCCACGTCCAACCGGACTTCCACGGAAACCGGAGTCCCAGGGCCGAGCCCCGGCTTCGGGGCATGATCTCGGGGTTGAAGCTTACCGACTCGCTGGACTCGTTGGCCCTCCTCTACCTGGCCACCGTTCAGGCAATCGCACACGGAACCCGGCATATCCTGGAAGAGATGAACGCCAAGGGATACCGGATCCAAACCCTCATCGCCACTGGGGGTGACACCAAGAACCCGATTTTCGTCCGGGAGCACGCCGACATCACGGGCTGCCGAATCGCCCTCCCTCGGGAGCCGGAAGCCGTCCTCCTGGGTTCAGCCATGATGGGCGCAGTGGCAGCTGGGGATCACTCCTCCCTTTTGTCGGCCATGGGAACCATGAGCGCCGCCCTCGGAGTGATCGAACCAGCCGGTGGCGAAGTCGCTGAATACCACGATCGCAAATACCGAGTCTTCCAGCGCATGTATGAAGACCAGGTCGCTTACGCACAGATAATGGAATAAGGAGAACCAGCATGCCTTCCAACGATCCGAATCGTAGAACGTTCATCTCGACGCTCGTGGGCGGGAGCCTGGCCCTTCCCCTTCTCCATGGCGAAGCTGGCGCTGCAGAAGTGGCAGACAAAGCTGAGCAATCAAAGGGGGCCGCTGGAGGGTCGATTCAGGCCAATCGACCCCTGGTGGTCAGCAGCAAAACCAATGCAGCGGTTCGGGAGGAAATCACTGACACGGCTTGGGGGATTCTCGCGGCCGGAGGCTCCGCCATGGACGCCGCCGAAAAGGGGACCAATGTGTCGGAGCTGGACCCCCGGGATCGGTCGGTGGGTTACGGCGGCGATCCCAACGAAGACGGGTTCCACCAACTCGACGCTTCGGTAATGAACGGTGCCGACGACAACAACATCGGTGCTGTGGCAGCGCTGGAGAATATCAAAACACCCTGTTCGGTGGCCCGGCTGGTGATGGAACGAACCGACCACTGGATGCTCGTGGGTAAGGGGGCTCTCCGGTTCGCAAAGATGCACGGGTTCAAAGAGGAGGACCTCCTGACGGAGCAGGCCCGGAAGAACTGGCTCACCTGGAAGGAAACGCTGAGCAACCGGGACTACTACTTCCCTCCGAAGGACCCGGACAAACCCGAGGGCGGTGGTACCATCAACGTTCTCACCCTGGATGCCAACGGAGACATCGCCGGCGTCACCAGCACAGTGGGGCACCACTTCAAGATCGTAGGTCGTGTCGGCGACTCACCCATCATCGGCGCCGGGTTGTACGTGGACAATGCCATCGGGGCCGCTGGAGCCACGGGTCACGGCGAGGAATGTGTGAAGGTCTCGGCCAGCAGGATGGTGGTGGAAAAAATGCGGGAGGGTCTTTCTCCCACGGCAGCTTGCCGGGCCCTTTGTGAGGTCATGGCCTCCCGGCACGGCGGCCGCCCCATGTTCGGGATGAAGCTGGTCGCCCTCAACAAGAACGGTGAGTACGGATGCTGCTCACTGAGAGGGCGATTGGATGACACGGGAGCCGTCGCGGGGCTGGGATACTGCGTCCAGGACGCATCGGGCCACCACCTGGAGCCGGGAGATGCGCTCCTGCCACCCATGACTCAGGAGGAGTTGGGCGCTATTCCCTGGCGATAGTGGGCGAACCTGGCTAGGGGTGTCTTTACTAGTACCCCATCCCACTCCCCATGGGGTAATCGTCGCTGACAAGCACCGGGAGCTTCCCGGAGGGCTCCAACTCTCCGGTGAGCGCCCTTATGAAGGTGTCGAAGTAGACCGCCTGGTTCCCATACCAGCCCCGCTCCCCGTAGCCCACGAGGAATGCCGGAACGCCCGGCATTTCCCTTATGAGATGGGGATTCCCATAGGCCATGGCGACGACCTGGCCTGGCTTGGCCGCCATGACACGCTGAAGGAAGGCCAGGTCGGCGTCCCGAATCGGAGTCGTGTCGCCGTGTCGGGTCCGAGGCACGAAGAGGGAAACCACTACCAGGTCAGCATCGGTTACTGCGGCCCACGCCGCATCATAGACACCGGCGCCGGAGCCAGGCCGAAGAGTGTAACTCCGGGTTCCGGGGAAAGCCGCAGCCAATGCGGAAGCCAGGGCAGGCGGCGAAGGGTCGGTCTGGGCCTTCTGAACACTGATGTTCACAAGCCTTCCCAGGCCCTCCCGATCGACGGGCAGGACACCATCGTTTTTGAGTAGGGTGAGAGATCGGTCGGCTACTTCCTGAACCAACTCCTGATGGTCCGGAGTCCCCACGAGATCACTCACGCTTCCTCCGTCCACATAGCGACTCTGGTGCAGGCTCAGCCGGGCCTTAAGGGTGAGAAGCCTCCGGACTACATCGTCCACTCGCTCTTCGGTTATCCGCCCTGATTCCACCGCTTCCACCAGGGCTCCGATTGTTGCAACCGGGTCCTTCGGCTTGAGGATCATGTCGTGTCCGGCCTCGAAGGCCATGACCGCCACCTCTTCTGCCCCGAACCGCTCCACCACATGGTCATACCAGAGGTCGTCGGAGGTGAGAATTCCCTCGAACCCCAACCGATCTCGCAGCCATCCCGACGCGAGTTTCCCCTCGACGCTTGCCGGAAGTTCCGAGCCCTCCGTTACTGACGGGATGGCGATGTGCTCACTCATGACGAAGTCCACACCGGCATCGATGGCAACCTTGAAACCCCGGAAATCCTGCTCCTCCACCTCCTGGGCCGTCTTGTCGATCCAGGTCCAGGGAGGGTTGTTCGGCATCAGGTCGATGTCGCCCCGTCCGGGAAAATGCTTAGCCGTGGTGAGCATGCCGTTCTCATGGAAGCCCTGGACGTAGGCCTGGACCATTTCGGCCAGAAGCTCCAGGTCTCCACCAAATGAACGAACGCTCTGGGCAGGATTCAGGGGATGTGATTCCACATCCACAACGGGTGTATAAGTCAGATGGATTCCCATGGCCCGGCCTTCGACGGCGGCCGCAGTTGCCGCCCGGTACATCAGGTCGGCGGACCCTGCCGCACTAAAGCCCATGACCCCCGGGAACTCGCTGGCCCCCACCACCTGCTGGCCGGGTCCACCCTCGAAATCGGCAGAGATCAGCAGAGGAACCTCCGCCTCCGCCTGGAGACGGTTGGTGAGATTGGCCACGTCCCGGGGGGTGCCCCCGTAAAGAACGAACATGCCTACGCCCTGATCCCGGGCCAGGCCAAGCCACCGCTGGAAATCGGGGTCGTCTTCCGGCCGGTAATCTCCGAAGACATCCGTGGAGATGAGCTGGCCAACCTTCTCCTCCAGGCTCATCCCGGTGAGGGTCTCGTCAACCCACGCTTCCATTTCAGGGGTGGGGGCCTCGGCCAGGGACGGGGCGGGGCCCTCAGTGGAAGCCTGAATCGGCGCCCGGGACGAATCCGATGATTGTCCGCAGGAAGTCAGAAAGAGAGGAAGGGCTACCGGTGCAACCGCGACGAAGGCAGCGCGGAGGAACAACCCCCGCGGACTCAAGGATAAGACTCCAGCGAGACGGGTTTTCATGGGTACCTGCCTCCAGTTCCAGTGTGGACTTCGGAACATGGTAGGGGGCCCGAGGCTCCAAAAACAGGTCTGGGGGTGGAACGCAGCAAGAGGTAGATCCAGGGACATGGCCCCTGGATTGGGCATGGAAGGGGGAGTCTTTTAAAAACTCAACCCACTAACCAATAATGGCCGCGGTCATCTCGTGGCAGTCGATGCATGTGTTGAGGAAGTCCCCGTAGACCTCGGCTCGCTCATGGGACTCCGTCACCTGCCTCGCCCTGGATCCGGTCTCATAGAGCTGCCGGACCAACTCCTGCCCCTTTTCTCGTAAGGCCGGGTCGGCCACAACCTCTCGGGGACTGAGCCACCCTGCCTTGAGGGCCGACGCACCTGATGTCCAGGCATAATCATCAGGTCCGACCAGCCCCCTCCACATCTGCTCAGAGGCCCAAACGTGGAGGGCCATCTGGTCCTCGGCTTCGGATCCCGAAGGCTGTGCCCCCGTGATGAACCCGGGGGTTACATCGTACGCTTGGTGGCAATCGCCGCAGGCTGCAGCCATCCGGGCGGTAGCCCTCGCCGCGGCCCGAAGATCCGACGCATCTCTGACTTGGGCGGCTTCCCCCGTCATGGCCACACCATACGGAGATGACCCCTCCGGGGTTTGTCCGGGATCCTGATGTGTGGCGAGCCAGCTCGATCCCTCTCGCACCGCCTCAGGTTTTCGCCGAATCAGCGCATCGTGGACCTCCCTGGTTCGATCAAAATGCGCGTACATGTGGGCTTGGCTTGGGGTCACACCCTCTACTTCCGGATTTCCTCCACAAGCCGAAACAAGGAGAATTAGCGTGGCAGTGGTGCACGCGGAGAACCTCCCGTGAGGCGCACTCATGGTAGCTGCCCTCCCTTCTGGGCCAACGAGGGAAACAACAGCGGTTTGGTTTTTGGGGAATGCCTGAGTTAAGAATGCTCCAGTGGGGGGGGAAACACAACGATTATCCCCCTGATCGGGGTTTACCTCTAGCATCCCCCCACCCTCGAGGGCACTTTTCCTCCCTGGCAGATACTTCGTGGACTTTCCTGGAGAGCCTCCTATGTCTCGGCTACGGACCCTTCTTTCCAATGTTGGCCTGATTCCGTTTCTCATCCTGGCCCTTTCCCTCACGCCGGGCCTGGCTTTCCCCCAGGAAAAGGGACCGTCCATCGAGTCCCTCATCAGTCAGCATCAGGAACGGCTCAGCCAGGTGGCTTTGGAAATCTGGGACTTTGCGGAGGTGGGGTACCAGGAGGAACGGAGCTCCGCCCTACTTCAGCAGGAACTCAGCTCCGCTGGGTTTAGCGTGAAAGCTGGGATCGCCGGGATGCCCACAGCCTTCGTGGCCGAGTGGGGATCGGGGAGCCCCGTCATCGGAATTCTGGCCGAGTATGATGCGCTTCCGGGAATCACCCAGGACGCGGTGCCGGAGCGGGCCCCCCTTCCTGAGAAAGGCTCGGGGCACGCCTGTGGCCATCACCTCTTCGGTGCTGGAAGCACCGGGGCAGCGATCGTTGCCAAGGAGTGGCTCGAGGCCACCGGGACGTCCGGCACTATTAGGCTCTACGGGACCCCTGCCGAAGAGGGCGGAGCAGGGAAGGTGTATATGGTTCGGGAGGGCTTGTTCGATGACGTGGATATCGCCCTTCACTGGCACCCTGGGGACAACAACAGCGCAAGCCCAGGAACTTCGCTGGCGAACAAATCCGCCAAGTTTCGCTTTCACGGGATATCGGCTCACGCAGCCGGTGCCCCGCACAGGGGCCGATCCGCGCTAGACGGCGTGGAAGCGATGGACCACATGGTGAACCTCATGCGGGAGCATGTGCCCCAGGAAACCCGGATCCACTACGTGATCACGAACGGGGGCTCGGCTCCGAACGTAATTCCGGATTTCGCCGAGGTGTTCTACTACGTCAGGAATCCCGAACCGACCATGGTCCACCAGCTCTTCGAGCGGGTCGTCGCTGCCGCCGAGGGCGCCGCCCTAGGGACCAGCACCACCATGGACTACGAGATCATCCACGGCCTGTACAACCTCCTTCCCAACGAGACCCTTCAGAAGGTGATGTGGAAGAACCTTGATGCGGTGGGTGGAGTCGAGTATGACGAGACCGAACGGGCCTACGCGGAACTCCTTTATGCCAGCCTTCCAGAGGACTCCCCTCCCCTTGAATCGGCGACACAGGTCCAGGCCTACGACTATGTGAGGGCCGGGATGGGGTCCACCGACGTCGCCGATGTGAGCTGGATGGTCCCCACCGCCGGGCTTCGGGCGGCCACCTGGGTTCCGGGGACGCCGGCTCATTCGTGGCAGGCCATTTCCGCCGGAGGCATGAGCATCGGCACCAAAGGTATGCTCGTAGCTGCAAAGACCTTGGCCCTTACGGCGGTGGAGATCTTCACCCATCCGGAGATTGTGGAGGCAGCAGCGGCGGAACATGCCGCGCTGGTCGGGCCGAACTTCGTCTACAAGCCGCTCCTGGGTGACAGGAAGCCGCCTCTGGATTATCGGAAGATCCGTTAGGGGAGACTAGCCTTCGGCTTCGAACTCGAAGACGTCCTCCACACCCATACCAAACACTCGGGCGATCCTGAAGGCCAGAGACAGGGAGGGCACATACCCTCCCTGTTCCAGTGCACCGATGGTTTGGCGCGTGCACCCCGCTGCTTCAGCCAACTCCTGCTGAGTCATTTCGCCATGGTCGAACCGTAGGCGCCGAATCCCGTTCCGGATGATTGCCTCCCTCACGATCCCGCGGTCCTTCCGTCCAGAATCAGGACGGTCACAGCGTTGGTAATTAGCCCAACCAGCATGCTGCCGTAGGCAAGGAACCACATCCATCCCACCGCCAACACCCCAGCCGCTTCATGGATGGTCCACAGGGCAACGGAAAAGGAGAACACCACCATCAGGACGATGATGAGGGTCGCCTGACTAGCCCTGGCCAGGACTTGAAAGTCCCTCTCGTCCGCCACGACCTGATTTCCCCGCCCTCGTGTGAGCCAAAGGCCCGTCCAGTAGGCGACAAACCCGAACCCGATGGCAGCAGCAGCCAGGAGGTGCCTACCTGAATCGGTGTCGAACTCGGCCGCCCCACCGCCGGAGAAGAATGCAAAGAAGAAGCCCACCCCGGCCAAGGTCCACACGACGGTAGCCAACCAGGCCCTCAGCCGCGTCTGACTCATATCCCTTGTGCTCATCTCTGTATTCCTTTCATCCACAGGCGATGATACGCCGTGGAATGAATGTAAGGTTGACTTTACATTATGTCAAAGACACCTTGCATTCCATCTCTCTCAACCTCGAAGTTTGCAAATCCCGCCAACGCTCGACGCCCGCCGTTACCCGCCGTAGAATGCTCCTTCGCCGTGATCCTGAGGTTAGAACCAACACTCGAGGCAGGTTCTACATGAAGAAGCTCATACTCCTCCTCCTCCTTGCCGGCTTTGCCTGCGGCCCCCAAACGCCCGACGATCCGGAATTCGCCCGGCTGGAGGCCCGCGCCCAGCAGGTCACGATCAAAAGAGATGATTGGGGAGTCCCCCACATTCATGGTCCGACGGACGCCGACGCCATCTTCGGCCTCATGTATGCCCAGGCCGAAGACGACTTCAACCGGATCGAGGTGAACTTCCTGAATTCCCAGGGCCGCCTGGCCGAGGCCGAGGGAGAAGATGAGATCCTGACGGATCTACGAATGAAGCTCTTCATCGACCCCGAGGAAATGAAGGCTCTTTATGGGGAGTCACCACAGTGGCTGAAGGACCTTATGGATGGATGGGCCGACGGGTTGAACTACTTCCTCCTCACTCATCCCGAAGTTACGCCGAGAGTGCTCACCCACTTCGAGCCCTGGATGGCCCTGACCTTCAGCGAAGGGAGCATCGGTGGAGACATCGAGCGGGTGAACCTGGGGCAACTGTCCTTGTTCTACAACGACGATCCGGTTGGAAAATTGGCAACCCATCAGGAGCCCGGAACCGGGGAGGTCATGGCGGCCACGCCTGAGCCCCTCGAGGCCGAGGCCATCCGTGCTGGATCCCCACCGGCTGATCCCGTCCTGGCTGAGCTCTTTGCCGAGGAGTTGGAGCCCTCGGGCTCCAACGGCATCGCCATCGGCCCTCAGAACACGGTGAACGGAAACGCGCTGCTCCTCATCAACCCCCACACCTCATTCTTCTTCCGTCATGAGGCCCACGTCAGCAGCGATGAGGGTCTGAATGCCTACGGTGCACTAACCTGGGGCCAGTTCTTTATCTACCAGGGTTTCAACGAAACGGCCGGCTGGATGCACACCTCCAGCAGCGCAGACAACATCGATGAGTTCCTGGAGACCATCGTCGTAAGGGACGACGGCCTCTACTACCTCTTTGGTGACGAAGAGCGTCCAGTTGAGACCCGGGAAGTGACCGTCCCATTCAAGACCGCCGGTGGGATGTCCGAGAAGACCTACACGGTGTATCGGACCCATCACGGGCCCATCGTGAGGGAAGTGGACGGCAAATGGGTGGCGTCGGCTATCATGGAGGAGCCCTTGAGCGCCCTCATCCAATCCTATACTCGGACCAAGGCCACCAACCTCTCTGAGTACGTGGACATCATGGGGCTCCACACTAATTCCTCCAACAACACCCTCTTCGCCGATGCCGAAGGGAACTTCGCCTATTTCCATTCAAACTTCGTCCCGGTCCGAAGCACCAATTTCGACTATGGAAGGCCCGTTGACGGGAGCAACCCCAGCACGGACTGGCAAGGCGTTCACTCCTTCGAGGAAAGCCCCAATGTGGTCAACCCCTCCGTGGGCTGGACCTACTGCACGAACAACTGGCCCTATACCTCAGCGGGGATGGCCAGCCCCCAGCAGAGCGACTATCCAGATTACATGGACACCGGGAGCGAGAACGCCCGAGGGATCCATGCCATCAGGGTCCTGGAAGGAAAGACCGACTTCACCCTGGACGGGCTTCTCGAGGCCGCCTTCGACAGTTATCTCCCGGCCTTCGAGACCCTCATCCCGGCGGTGGTACGGGCTTACGACGCCGCCCCCGATTCGAACCCCTTGAAGGCGGAGCTCGCCGGGCAGGCCGAAGCCCTTCGGGGATGGGACTTCAGATGGGGCGTTGAGTCGGTCCCCACCTCTCTCGCCGTGTTCCTGAACGAGACCCTTCCACGGGTGGAGGGCTTCGACCGGCCCCAGGGAATGTCCGTTGTCGACTACGTGACCACTAATGCACCGCCTGAGTTGGTCCTGAACGCTTTGGCGGCAGCTTCAAATCGCCTGGAGGAAGACTTCGGCACCTGGGAAACGCCCTGGGGGGAGATCAATCGGTTCCAACGGCTGACCGGTGACATCGTTCAACCCTTCAACGACGACGGCCCGAGCATTCCCGTGGGCTTCACCTCGTCCCGCTTCGGCTCCCTGGCCTCCTTCGGTGCCCGTCGGTATCCCGGTACCAAACGGTTCTACGGGACCAGCGGAAACAGCTTCGTGGCGGTGGTGGAGTTTGGCGACAGGGTCAAAGCCCGAGCCGTCACCGCCGGTGGCCTGAACAGTGTCCCTGGCTCACCCCATTTCAACGACCAGGCCGAGCGTTATGCCACCGGGAATCTCCGGGATGTCTACTTTTATCCTGACCAGCTGGAGGGTCATATCGAGCGGGAGTATCATCCGGGGGGTTGAGGAATCAGCAGACCGAGCTGTC
>CAYOVN010000093.1:0-13349 GCA_964407425.1 uncultured Gemmatimonadaceae bacterium | reverse complement strand
GTAAACATATATTCCCTTCTCACTTCTACACTTCCCTTCTTGGCATATATGTGGCAGCTGGTTGCGCTTTGCGCACCGGTGTGTAAGGAAGGACCTGCTTTCCACCGGCCGGTGTTCCTTTGGGTCATTCAACCGGAGCAGCGGCACCATGCGTTCAACACTCGGCTTTCTAGTTCTGGCTCTCCTCTCGGCCCCCATCACCCCACTGGCGGGGCAGATCCCTTCTTCGGCCGATGACCGGGGAGTTGAATCCACCTCGTCGCGGTTCTCTGTCGGGGGTTTTGTGGGATACCTGAACGGAGTGAGTTTTCAGGCCTTTGGTACCGCCACGAATTTCGCCCAGGGGTTCCCTCTTCAGGCCCGTTTCCGGCTTGCCCGGACTACCATGGAACCGGGGAGTGCCCCGGACGCTCGCAAGATCTTCATCAACGACGCAACGAATGGCACTCCCAAAGAGGCTGGAAAAACATGGGACATGGGCTTTGACGGCCTCTACCCTGTGGGGGATCGGACCAACTTCTTCGGGGGCGTCCGCTACTCCACCTTCACTGCCAACTTCAATTTCGTAGGCGGGAATGAAGACTTTGATGTCACCACCAGCCAATGGGGCGTGGCGGCCGGATTAGAGTTTGAGTTTCCCATGAGCTCGAAGATGAGCCTGCTGGTATCCGGCGGTGGGGAATACTTCTTCTCATCCCGTCTGTCCGGCCACGACACCTCCTACAGCCCTGACGGAGACGACGTAAATCCTCGGAAAGACTATGCCTATTCGGACGCCGACAACGCGGTGAATCAGCCCGTGTTACGGCCGCTGGCTCTGATCGGCTTCAGTTACAGGCTGGGTCGCTAGTCGGGATCTTTCCGTGATCGTCAGGAATCCTCTTCATCTCCCCTTCGGCGCCGGCTGGGAGTATGTTGGGCGGACTATTCGAGATTCCTATGCCGTAAAGGCTTTTCCTGATGCCTCGACCATACAAAACCGTTCAACCGTCCCCTTTCCCCGCAAGCCCGACTTCCTCACGACCCACCTCCCTGTTCCGGGCTCTTCCGGTCCTGTTGACCCTATGCTTTGGGGCGAAGGCCGCTCCTGCCGCCGGCCAGCTCCCCACTGAAAACCCTGACGCCTCGAGACCTTCCGTTCCGGTGGGTGTCCTGGAAGGGGAGATCACGTTGGACGGGATCTTGTCGGAGCCGGCATGGGGAACCAGTCCGGGTATCCAGACCCTTACCATGATCGAGCCCCAGGAGGGCGGGGTGCCCACCGCCCGAACCCTGATAACGGTCCTGGCCAGCCCACGGTTCCTGTTGATCGGTGTGGACGCTCGGGACCCGGATCCGAGCGGGATCGTGAGCACGTCCAAAGCCCGGGACCCGGTGTTGGCGGCAGAGGACTATATCAAAGTCGTCCTCGATCCATTCCTGGATGGGAGGACCGGGTACATCTTTGCTTTGAATCCTGGCGGGGCCCGATACGACGCCCTTGTCGCCCGCCGGGGCGAAGGGGAAGACCCCCAGTGGGATGCAGTTTGGGAGGCGGCAACAGCCAGGGGTCCGGAGGGGTGGTCGGCAGAGATTCGGATCCCAATTCAGAGTCTCACCTTCGACAGTGGAATTCGACGCTGGGGGTTCAACTTCGAACGCCGGGTCCAGCGTCTCCAGGAGGTGAGTCGATGGGCGAGCCCATTCCGTGACGCCAAGATCGCCCAGACCATCAGGGCTGGGTATATAACGGGCCTGCCTGTTTTTGATACCGGTCTGGGCCTGACCATAAGGCCTGCGATAGTGACCGGGGGCGAGAAGTTTGGAGATGAGGGTTCATGGGAGGGTACGTTCGAGCCGAGCCTGGATCTCTCCCAGCGCCTGGGCAGCAACACCACTGCCATGGCTACCGTGAACACCGACTTTGCCGAAACCGAGGTCGATACCCGTAAGACCAATCTTACCCGCTTTCCCCTCTTCTTCCCTGAAAAGAGGACGTTTTTCCTCGAGGGTTCCGACATCTTCGACTTCGGAGTCGGCATGTCCTCCCTCTATCACTCGGACGTGGTGCCCTTTTTCACCCGCCGCATCGGGTTGTACGAGGGTGAGGAGGTCCCTCTGGAGATCGGGGGAAAAGTGAGCGGGAAAGTGGGGAACACGAACTTCGGTGGCTTGGTCACCCACACGGGGCAGGTAGAGGAGCTTGTCCCTGGAACAACCATGGGAGCCTTCCGGGTCAGACAAAATGTCGGGGAGGGTTCGAACCTCGGCGCGTTGGCTACGTTCGGGGATCCATCAGGGGCCGAGGGGAGCTACCTGGTGGGGGCCGATGCGACCTACCAGACCTCCCGCCTCCTGGGATCCAAGAATTTCATCATGGGTGCCTGGGGTTTGACCACTGATCGGGAAGGCCTGGAGGGGGAAAAGACCGCTTTCGGGGCGAAGATCGATTACCCCAATGACATCTGGGACGTGGCCCTCACTTTCTTGAGAGTCGGGGACGGATTCGATCCGGCCATGGGCTTTGTGCCGAGAAAGGGGATCACCAAACTGCTGGGAGGGGGGAGCTTCAAGGTCTACCCCACCTCAACGCCCTGGCTCCGGATGATGAACCATCAGCTCCGTCCCTCAGTGGTCTGGGACCTTGAGGGGGATTGGGAGAGTTACAGGATCTTCACAGCTCCCATCAACTGGCGCTTTGAGAGTGGCGACCGAATCGAAATCAATGTGAGCCCGGAAGGGGAGAGCTTGAAAGAACCCTTCCGCATCGCCGATGATGTCATCATCGAACCGGGATCCTATCATTTCACCCGCTACCGGTTGGAATGGGAGATGGCCGCCAAAAGGATGGTCAGCGGTCAGCTCACCTGGTGGTTCGGAGATTTCTACGACGGAGATCTGGACCAGGTTGAGGCCAAGGTTCAGTTCCGGCCCCTTGAGCTTCTGATCTTCGACCTCACCGCCACCCGGAACGTAGGGGAAGTTGAGGCAGGCAAGATCGACCAAAAAGTCTACGGACTGCGGGTCCTTGCCAACTTCTCGCCGGACATTCAGCTCACGGGCTTCGTCCAGTACGACGACGAATCCAAGCAACTCGGCACGAACACCCGCCTTCGGTGGACCTTTCATCCCCTCGGCGACCTCTTCCTGGTTTACAACTACAACGTGGTAGACCAGTCCGATGATCCGGATTCCCTTGGTGGCGGGATGAATCGCCCCGATCGATGGGCCCTGGAAGCCACCCAACTCACGCTCAAGGTTCAGTATGCTCTGAGGTTTTAGCCGGAGGCTTCGACCATCGCGGGGTCCGGCCACCTTTGCATCGACCCCGAAGGGCCATAGAAGAGCGGCGCCGGAGGAGACCCCCCCGACGCCGTTTCTTTCCGCCCAGCCCCTTCCCTACCCGTCCTGGGAATCAGCCGAGAGGCGGAATTCTCAGGACCTGGCCCGGATAGATCTTGTCCGGATCCGCGAGCATGGGTTTGTTGGCTTCGAAAATCACGGGGTACTTCATGGCGTCCCCGTACTGCGCTTTGGCTATTTTCGAGAGGGAGTCCCCACTCACGACGGTGTAGAAGGTAGCTTCGGGTTCAGGCTTCTCCACCATGATCCGGTCATCCACCTGGGAGACCCCGGCTACGTTCCCGACGGTAAGGATGATCTTCTCCCGCTCCTCCTGAGAGGGGCAGGTTCCCTGGATCGTCGCGATCCCGTCGTCATAGTTGATTTTCATCTCCTCGATCTTCAGCCCCATGGCGAAGACATGCTGCACCAGGGTATTCCCCTTCCTGAGTTCCTCAAATGCCTCAGCCTCGGCTCGTTCTCTCTTCGCTTCTTTTCCGCTGAGCTTCGCGCCAGCTTCCTTAACAAAATCCAGAAGTCCCATGGGTGTCTCCTTGTGGTGTGAGTATCTGTCCTTATCCGATAGACCAATTGTGCGGGGTAAGAGTCACGTCCGGGCCAAACCGTCCGTGGGAAGCTAGATTCACTCCCAATCAAAATCCGTTCCAGGGGGGGGCATGAACCCGAGTCCATCGTACGACATTGAGTCCGTCAGGAGAAGGATCCCCCTACTCCAGCGATTTGTTCCCATGAACAACTGCTCTCAAGCCCCTCAGATGGATATCACAAGGGCTGCGGCCGAGGATTATCTGGAATCCTGGAGCCAGGACGGGATGGACTGGGATCGATGGATGGGAGAGGTGGAGGCTTCCCGAATCAGCTTCTCCCGACTCATTAACGCGTCCCCGGACGAGGTGTCCGTGTGTGCTTCCGTCTCTCAGGCCACGTCGAGTGTAGCCAGCGCCCTGGACTTCTCCGGTTCCCGGAGGAAGGTCGCCGTGACGGAAGGGGAGTTCCCCACCGTGGGGCACGTATGGAAAGCCCAGGAGAGGCACGGCGCAGTGTTGACCTGGGTGCCCGCCCGAGACGGGATCATCCCTCTTCGGGGATACCAGGACACCCTGGATGAGGACACCCTTATCGTCTCCGCCTGCCACGGATACTACCAGACGGGATTCAAACAGGACCTGGCGGAAATCGTGGCCCAGGCCCGGGGAGTCGGGGCCCTGGTCTACGTGGACGCTTACCAGACGCTGGGCTCCTGTCCACTGGATGTGAAGAAGCTGGATCTGGACTTCCTGGCGTCCGGAAACCTGAAGTTCCTCATGGGCATCCCGGGCATCGCATTCCTATATGTGAAGCCCTCCGTCGCGGAAGAGCTGGAGCCGACCGTTACCGGATGGGGAGGAAGGGAGAATCCTTTCGCATTCGATGTGAAGGATTTGAGCTGGGCCCCGGTTGCCCGGCGGTTCGATACGGGCACTCCACCCATTTTCGAGGCTTATGTGGCCAGGGCTGCCATGGACTTTCTGGGCGAGATCGGCCTCGCTCCGATTCAGAGTTGGACAGAGGAGCTTTCAAAGGCGTTGATCGAAGGAGGGAAGGCCCGTGGCTTTCGGCTCATGGGGTCCGAGGACCCACTGAAAAAGGCGCCAACCACGGCCTTTTTTGTTGAAGGCGACTCCCATGTCGTGGAGACAAAGATGCGAGACCGGGGAGTCCTGGCCTCGGCCAGGGGTCCGGCGATTCGCCTGGCCCCCCACTTCTACTCAACCCTGGCGGACGTAGAAGTCGCCCTGGACGCCCTTGCAGAGGTACTCCGAACCGAGGTAGCCTGACACCAGTCAACGATTCCTGCTCTCAAAAACAGAATCCCAGGACCTCCATTATGCCCGTGACCCCTACTGATGCCCGAAAGACTTTTCCCGCCACTCAGGATCTGGTCTATCTGGACGCGGCCGCGGTGTCCCTCATTTCCCAGCCGGTCCTGGAAAAGATCCAGGCCTTCCTGAATATCTGTATCCACCCGGATGCCGCCGATGCTTCCAGGCACCATATGACCATGGACGTCATGAGGCATCAGGCCATCGAAGAGGCCGCCCTTCTGCTGAATGCTCAGGAAGATCAGATAGCACTGGTCGAAAGCACCACTCACGGACTGAACATCGCGGCCAATGCCATTCCCCTTGAACCGGGCGACAAGATCCTCGTTGCCGACACCGAGTACCTCCAGGTTTCGATCCCCTGGAAGATGAAGGAAGCATCGGTCGACGTCGAAATCGTGCCCGTGCCGACCGGCCCCGACGGACTCCTACTCCCGGAGGATTTCGAGAAGGCCCTGGACTCCCGGACCCGGGTGATCTGTGTGTCCTCTGTCCAGTGGTGCTCCGGCTACCAGGTCGACCTAAAAGGGATTGGAGACCTCTGCAGGGAGAGGGATATCTACTTCGTGGTAGATGCGATCCAGCATCTTGGGGCCTGTCCGCTGGATGTCCAGGAAACCCCGGTGGACTTCCTCATGGGAGGTGGGCACAAGTGGCTCAACGCCCCTTTCGGGTGTGGGATTCTATACGTCTCTCCCAGGTGTATCGAGGAGTTGAACCCAGACAGTTGGGGCTACCTGGCCCTGGAGGAGCCGGAAGGCGGATGGGGGGAGTACTTCCGACGCCCAGACATCACCCCTTATTCCGATTGGAACTTTCCCGACACTGCCACCAAGTTCGAGATTGCCGGGACCTCGAACTACCCGGGAGCGATAGGGCTGGGGGCATCCCTGGCCCAGATCAACGAGATTGGGATACACGCCATCCACAGACACATCCTGGGTTTGAGCTCACGACTCCGGGCCGGTCTCCTGGAGATGGGCGCCCGGGTGATCTCCCCCGGCGGACCGGAAGAAGCCCGCTCAGGGATAACCATCTTCAACGTCTTCGACACGCCTGAAGAAGATCGGGTTCTCCTGGACGAGCTTCTCAACCGGAAGATTTACCTCGCCCAGAGGTATACCTCCGGGATCGGCGGAATCCGGGCGTCCACCCATTTCTTCAACAACGAAGAGGATGTTGACGCCCTCCTCCATGCCTTGCTGGAACTGACTCGGTGAGAGGGCGCCCATGACCCGGGAGACCTTCTCCTCCCGGCTGACTCTCCTGGCCACCATGGTTGGGGTCGCCGTGGGGTTGGGAAATGTCTGGCGCTTCCCCTATATGGTGGGGCGTTACGGGGGCGCGGCCTTTGTTCTTCTCTACCTCCTTTTTGCGCTTCTGATCGGAATCCCGGCTCTCATGGCCGAGTGGAGCCTGGGCCGGTACACCCAACGCGGGACGGTTGGAGCCTTCCACCGGGCGGGGCTCCCGGGGGGCCGGATTCTGGGTTGGGTCTTCTTCGGAACGGTGACGGCAGCGACCGCCTACTACTCCAACGCCATCGGCTGGGTGGTCTTCCACGGGCTGGCCGGGGCCCTGGCCCCCTTGGGCGTCCCCCTCGTCGCATCGGACATCCTTCCGCCGAATGAGGGATTTGGGCTCCGATCATTTTTACTGCAGCTAGCCCTGACCGGGTCCGTGGTGGGGGCCGCGGTGATGGTCATTCTCAGGGGGCTCCGTTCAGGGATCGAAAAAGCCAGTACGGTGCTTACCCCGCTCCTCTTCCTGAGCCTCCTCATAATCATCGCTCGATCCGTCACCCTTCCGGGCGCCGGCGCCGGGATCCAGTGGTACATCCTCAAGTTCCAGCTCTCAGACCTCACCCCGAGGGTGGCCATGGCGGCACTTGGCCAGGTCATCTTCTCCCTGGCTTTGGGTGGGACGTTCATGGTGGTTTATGGTTCCTATTTGAACCGGAACGATCCCCTCGGACGGAACGCCATATGGACGGTCCTCGGGGACACCGCAGCCGGCCTTCTGGCTGGGTTCGCAATTTTTCCTGCCGTCATGGCCCTGGGAATGGAGCCGGGAAGTGGACCAGGGTTGATATTCGAGACCCTCCCCAGAGTCTTTGCCCAGATCCCGGGAGGTCAGGTTTTCGGCACCATCTTCTTCGTCTCGTTGTCCGGAGCGGCCTTTCTTTCGGGTGTCGCGGCTTTCGAAGTATTGGTGGCAGGCTTGACCGATAACACCCGCATGAACCGAAAGACCGCCACCTGGACCATGGCCGGGGTCGTGTTTCTTTTTGCGATTCCTCCCATGGTCAACATGCGGATCTTCATTCCCTGGGACCTTGCGTTTGGATCCGGTGCCCAAACGGCAGGGGTGCTGGTGGCCGTCCTCGCGGTGGGCTGGGGCATGAAGAAGAGCGCCGTCCTGAAGGAATGGGGTTCAACCCCCGAAGACGGCCCTCCAAGTAGGGTGTCCATTGTCCTTTATCATTGGGTCCGGTGGGTTATCCCCGGGGCCATTTTGGCCGTTGCTGCCTGGTGGTTCCTCACAGAGGTAATGGGAGTAGTGACAACAGCATGAAGAAAGCCTCCGCGTATTCGATTTCCCTCCTCGCTGCACTCCTCGTCGGATGCTCCGGCCAGCCCCCTTCCCTGTCCTGGGAGTACGTAGAAACCGGTATTCAGGCGTCTCTTCGGGGCCTCTCGGTGGTGGATTCTCAATCCGTATGGATCAGTGGAAGCGGCGGTAGCGTCGCCCACACCCAGGACGGTGGATCCAGTTGGTCGGTGGAGATCGTGCCCGGTGCGGAGGCTCTGGACTTCCGGGATGTGGAAGCCTTCCCGGACGGAACTGCCTTCATCATGAGTGCCGGATCCGGAGCCCTCTCCCGCATCTATAAATCGGTGGATTCGGGGAAAAGCTGGGCGCTCCAACATATAAACCCCCTGGAAGCCGGCTTCTTCAACGGAATGGCCTTTTGGGATCAACGGCATGGCGTGGTTGTGGGTGATCCGGTGGACGGAGGCCTTTTCCTTCTGGCCACGTCAGACGGTGGCGAAACATGGAGACGGCTCTCCGGGCCACAAATCCCAAGGGTCATGGAGGGAGAATTCGGCTTCGCTGCCAGCGGCACGAATATCGCCACCTTCGGGGAGGAAGGTATGGCAGTGGTCTCTGGTGGGCCTGTTGCCCGGGTCTTCCGATCCGCCGACCGAGGGGAGAGTTGGGAGGTCTCCTCGACCCCAATGACCAGTGGGAACGCATCCTCCGGGATCTTCTCCATCGCCTTTCGTGATCCCACTTCTGCCATGGCGGTAGGGGGGGACTACCAAAATCCGAACCTGGTGGCGGGGACGATCGCCGGATCCACTGATGGTGGGCTGACCTGGGCCCTTGCACCCGAGCCTCATGGAATCGGATTTCGCTCCTGTGTGGCATGGAGAAACGATCCCCTTGAACCCATGTGGGTGGCTGTGGGGACCCCCGGGTCCAGTTTCTCCACCGACGGCGGGCAGAGTTGGGTGGCCTTCGACTCCGGGCCCTTTAATGCGGTGGCATTTTCCGGCTCAGCAGGTTGGGCAGCAGGCCCGGACGGATCGGTCGCGAGACTACGGGTGAAGTAGGACAAACGGAAACGGGTCCCAACCGTTGCCTAAAGGCTCCTCTCACACCTATCCTACGGCCTTTCCAGGTTTAGGTGCGGCTCTCCTCGCTTAGGCGGAGGTCTTAATAATGCGCTCTCGGATACTCACTTCCCTGGCCCTGTTTTTCTTGGGCATGACGACCTTTGGGACGGATACCCTTCTTGGGCAGGATCGACTCCCAAGCCTTCCCGGGTATGATCAATATCAGGAGATGGCGCCTCAGATCCGGGGAGCGATGACCTCCGGCGCCCTCTCGGTGGACTGGGCTGAGCACGGAAGCACCTTCGAGTATGTCCGATCCGGTCAGCGCTACCGATACACTTTGAGCTCAGGTGAAACCACCGACCTCGGAGCCGTTGAACAGGGTCCGCAGGGTCGGCCCGGCCGGGGAAATCGTCCAGCCCGGGGCCGGCAGTACGAATCAGCCATGTCGCCGGACAGCACTCTCCGAGCCTTCTACCGGGACCGGAATCTCCATATCAGCGCCCCCGACGGAAGTGGGGAGATCACAGTCACCACCGAAGGGGACGAAGAGGCCCGGACCAAGTTCGGCACTGGAAGCTGGGTTTACGGGGAGGAGCTGAACCAGAACACAGCCATGTGGTGGTCCCCGGACGGGTCGAAGCTCGCCTACTATGGCTTCGATGAAGGCCCTGTGTTGGACTACTACCTCCAGATGGACCAGACCCAAGTCCAGAGCGACCTGGACATCGAAGCTTACCCGAAGGCCGGGGCGCCCAACCCTGTCGTAACTCTGTTCGTCTATGATCTCGCCAGTGGTAAATCCGTGGAGATAAATGCCCGGGATGGCCAACCCTTCACCAATGACGTGGTGGGCCACTACGTCTACCGCATCGAATGGTCACCGGACGGAACCGAGCTGACCTTCCAGAGGACCAATCGACGACAGAATATCAACGAGTTCACAGCCTGTGATCCCGGTACGGGGAGCTGCCGGGTCATCGTCAGGGAAGAGTGGCCCGACAGTTGGGTCATGAACCACCCACCCCGACAATACCTGGAAGACGGCGAACGCTTCCTCTGGATCTCGGAGCGCACCGGGTTCAGGAACATCTACTTGTACGACCTGAGCGGGAAATTACTGACTACCGTCACGGATCATGACTTCGAGGTGGCAAACATTCTTCAGGTGGACGAAGATGCCGGCGCCCTTTACTACATGGCCCGGGACGGTGACAACCACATGAAGATGCAGCTACATCGGGTGGGCCTGGACGGGTCAGGCGACGTGCGCCTCACCGATCCAGCATTCAACCATTCCGTCACGCTATCCCCAGACGGGCGGTATTTCGTCGATGTGGCCCAAACCCATGACGTCCCCCCCACAACCCGCCTGCTCGACTCCAAGGGGACCGTGGTCGAGGAACTCGCCACCAGCGATATGAGCCGATTTGAAGAACTGGGCCTCAAGAAGGTTGAAATGTTCACCTTCACCGGGGCGGATGGGGTCACCCAACTACATGGTATGCTTCATAAGCCGTCCAACTTCGATCCCACCAAGACCTATCCTGTCCTGGTCTCCGTTTATGCAGGCCCGGCCACCAACGGCGCCCGGGAAACCTTCACTCTTCCCAATGCCCTCACCGAGTATGGTTTTCTGGTTGCCAGCTTGGACTCCCGAAGTGCGGCCGGCCGGGGGAAAAGGTTCCTGGATGCCATCTACCTCAAGTTGAGCACCGGGGAAATCGATGATCAGGCCGCCGGAATCCGATCCCTGTGGGACCGGCCCTACGTCACCCCAGGGCAGGCCGGGATCTATGGCACGTCCTACGGTGGAACCTCCTCGGCCATGGCCCTTCTGCGGAATCCCGATGTGTTCAGAGCCGCCTCGGCTTCTTCTGCCGTCACCGATTGGAGGAACTACGACTCCATCTATACCGAGCGGTATATGTGGATTCCTCAAGAAAACGCTGAAGGCTATGATGCCGGATCGGCCATGAACTACGCTGAAGATCTCCAGGGCGATCTGATGCTGTTTTTCGGAACGGCGGACAACAACGTCCACCCCTCCAACACCATGCAGCTCATCACGGCTCTCCAGCGGGCTGGAAAACACTTCGAGGTTCAGCTGGGTCCCGACCAGGGACACGCCGGGCTGAATCGGGATCGGATGATGGAGTTCTTCATCGGGAGTCTGGTCCTGGACTGGAAATAAACATACGTTTCCGAAAGAAAAGAATTTCCTTGGTAGGAAGTTCAGGGGGAGTGTAGATTTGAATTAGGGTCCGGAAGGCGAGGCTGACACCTTTCGGGCCCGGCCTGACCCGGCACCGATTCCCTCTATGGCCTCCCTCCAGTCCTCTTTGGATTTCGGAAAACCCCATGCGTCGTCTCTCTCTGCTTCCCGCTTTGCTCCTTCTCCTCGCCACCCCTTTGGGGGCCCAGCAAGCCAGGCTCCTGGTATCGGGTGACTGGCTCCAGGAGAACCTCTCCCAGCCCGACCTCGTGGTCCTTCATGCCAGTGGGGATGGAAGCGACTATGAAGCGGGACACATCCCGGGAGCCCGACTTGTCCTCCTGGACCGGATCGCCTGGGACGGCGATACCGGGCTGGGGATGGAGTTCAGGAGGCTTACGGAAATTCGGGAGACCCTCGAGGCAGCGGGGATCTCGAACCGAAGCAGACTGGTGGTCTACGGAACCAACCCTATGGTCGCAGCCCGACTCTGGATGACGCTCGACATAATCGGAGCCGGTTCATCCGAGCCCCTTTTCCTCGATGGAGGCCTTCAGGTCTGGAAGGAAGAGGGTAGGACGGTCTCCACCGATACGCCTGCTGTCGCCAAAGGGAACCTTACACTCCAGCCGAGAATCGAGCGTTTGGTATCGGCTGATTGGATTCTGGTGCGTTTGGGCCACGATGGGCTTTCCCTGGTGGATGCACGCCCGGACGATGAATACTCCGGGGCGGATGATGGGCTGGGAGGCCGTTTGAATCCCGGACACATCCCGAGTGCACGGCAGCTGTTCTGGGAGGAGTTGGTGGAGTCCCGCGCCCGGCCGGTATTCCTTCCTGTGGGTGAACTTTCAGACCTCTTTATCGAAGCCGGCGCAGAGCCGGGGGAGACAGTGGTCACGTATTGCCAGAGCGGAATGCGAGCCAGCGTGAACTATATGATCGCGCGGATGTTGGGTTATGAAACCCGCTTCTTCGACGGATCCTGGAGAGACTGGGGTGCCAGAGACTACCCCCATTTCCCCCGGAGGGCGTCCTCGCCTTCCTCCCGATACCGCTAAAGAAGCGGGAGTTCCCTAAGAGCAGGCTCCAAAAGAGAAAGGGCCGTTCGGCTGGGTCAGCCCCACATAGGGGCGATCACCCAGCTGAACGGCCCTTTTCTTTCCCTCCGAGATAGGGGCTAACTAAGCTCTAAATCTCTGCAGGAGATCTCCGAAATGCTCTGCCCATGGGATGGAGGTCAGCCAATCCCAAAGATCCAGAGGTGAGGCTTGGATCCATCCGAAGAGAAGAGAGATGAAGTACCAGACGAGGAGAGCCCAGAGGAACTCGGAGAACAACCGATTGTCCCCGAGAGGTGCCTCATCCCGACCCCCGACATCCTCCCCAGTTACGACCTCGATGGCAACAACGAAGCCCCGGCGGTAGAAGCTGACCGCTTCCTTCAGCATTCTCGCTGCTGCGGTTGGTTTCCTACCCTCCAGAGTCGCTTCGATCAAGCTGAGGGAGAACCTGAACATGGCCCTCACCATCAGCGGGATCCAGAAGATGGCGCCAACTACAGCCCATACCCCCAGTACAATGGCGAGGACCACCCAGGTGAGGACCGTGAGAATCATATCAGCCACCTCCGAGAAGGCGGTCTGGATCTTCTCTGGCTCCTCTCCAACTACTTCCTCTTGCCCATCAGGGGACAAATACGTGTAAACCGGTGGTTTTGAAGACATATGGTTCTCCAATTCTTCCCTTATCCCCCGCCCTCAGTGGCCGATTCAGACGACCCTGAGTCGGGGAGAACAAAGCTGACTTCTCCCGATCCATCCAGACCGAGGGAGACTTGTGTTTCACCGTTGGCATCCGCGAACAACAGGAACGCCGCATCCGCTCTCGAGAGGCCGAGCATCGTCCTGGGAACGCCGGCCCCGTCGGCGAAAGCGAGGCTCACGCTTTCATCCGGAAGAAGGGCAAGAGCAACCCGATTCCGTCCATTGGCATTTGAGAGGGACAAACCTGGCGATCCATTACTGAGAACGGAAAAGCTCAACCGGGTTCGCCCCTGACGATCCGCAAGGGTAAGGCGCGAGTTACCTTCTGGATCCACACTCCACCCTCCCCGGGTATTCCCTTCCGAATCCCTGAGAATGAGACTCTCAGCAGACAAGGTGGCCAATTCGACTTCGTCACCGCCGACAGCGAGTAGTTGGGGAGTGAAAGCCGAGATGGCGGCCAGAACAAGGGCGATCAGGATGGCGATACCAAACAACCTCTCTCTGGAACGGAGCGTTTCCGCTCTCCGTTCGACTGCCAAGA
>CAYOVN010000092.1:0-13492 GCA_964407425.1 uncultured Gemmatimonadaceae bacterium | reverse complement strand
ACCCCGCCACACAGATGGCCTTTGGGGGGCCTCCGTGAACCGGCCAGGCCCCTGAACAGTCGACTCCGGAGTGGCTCCTAACGATCGTGCAACGGTTTTCCTACCGGACCATTCTCATAGGCACAGGCCCCTCGCAGAGACCGCTGTAAGCCCACGGAGGGCACGAGTCAAATGAACCCCGTTCGGTACAGCGCCCTCTCCCTGACCCATCGATGCAACCTTGGGTGCGACTACTGCTACGCCGGGACCGGGAGGGGCCTCAGCATGGGCCCTGGTGTGGCCCGGGAGGCCGTGGACTTCCTGGCCGAGGCCAGCAACGGGGACTGCACGGTGACCTTTTTCGGGGGGGAGCCTTTGATCGAGTTTGGTCTAATGAAGACCACCGTGGAGCACGCCCTCTCACGCCACGGCAAGAAGATGCAGTTTCGGATGAGCACCAATGGGACCCTGCTGGATGAGGAAAAGCTGGCCTTCCTGAAGGATCATGGGGTGCATTTTGTCCTCAGCATCGATGGGGACGAGGAACAACACGACACCCACAGAAAGTTCTCCGGCGGACGTGGGTCCTACCAATCCATCGTTCGACACCTTCCGGCGGTTTTTGCAGCAAACCCCTACACCATCGCAGTCTCGGTGGTGACTCCTGAAACTGCCGGCCGGATCGCATCAGGTGTCAAAGCCCTTTTCTCCAAGGGCTTCCGCTATGTCCTTCAGACCCTCGACTACGGGGCCCTTTGGAAGGACGCTCAGGTCAGGGATCTGCGATCCCAATACCTGGATCTGGCTGACTATTACAAAACCGCCCTTCGAGCGGGGAAAAAGATCTACTACAGCCCCTTCGATGAACGCATCAAAACATGGGCCCAGAAGCCCTACCAGAATGGGGATCTGTGTGACCTGGCCAACTCTCAGATCGCCATCGCACCTTCAGGTAGGATCTATCCCTGCGTTCAATTCATCGGGGAGGACCAAGCCGGGGATCAGGCGAATTGTATCGGGGACATCTTCGACGGTTTCCATGCCGAACGCCGCCAATACTTCATCGATCAGAACTATGCAGAGAAGAAGAACTGTAAAGGATGCGCCCTGGAGGGTCGCTGCGCCACATTCTGCGGGTGTGTGAACTGGAGAGCCACCGGGGATCTCAAGACAGTCCCCACCATAATTTGTGAGCACGAAAGAATGCTGATGCCCATCGTGGATGGGCTGGCCAGTAGCCTGTGGAAGGATAATGTGGAGTTATTTCGGCGAAAGTTCTACGAAAGGTCATTCCCCGTTTCCTCATACATGGAGGACTGCCTGTTCAGTCCCGACAGCGACGCAAGATGAAGATCAAGAGATTGCGGCGATATACCAGGGCGAAGTACCCCCGGGGAACCTACCGCCGATCACGGAAGAGCCCGGTCGGCCAGACGGCAAAAGGTGGACTGATATCCCTATTGATAGTGGCTCTGACCGAAGCCTGTGACGGGGTCGGGGTGACGGGTCCACCCCCGGTGATTCCCGAAATGGTCACGGAAAACGAAGCCCGGCAGGTAATCAACCAGGTCTTCCTCGAGAACGCCGTGGCCCTCCAACAAGACTTCCCCCTGGTGTTCAAATGGGCCCAGGGCTCACTGGCCTTCGACGTTGACGGATTCAACGAAACCCTAGGGGTAGGCTTCGAATATGTGAACCCGGACGGCGAGAGCCCGTCCCTCTCCCAGGAGTTCCGGACAGCCCTCGATGCTGCCGAGGAAGACGATGGCCCCTATATCGAAATCGTGGAATCCGCCGTCTGGGAACCGAACTATGGAGCCGCCATGGAGCTGCAGATCCTGGCCTTCATCGAGAAGCTCAGGGGGATGGGGATCATCTAGGGGGGAAGGAATATCACGAAGGCGGAATTCCAGGAGATCCCACTTCCCCAAGCTAATTCGTGCAACGGTTCCGTGGTTGAGGTATTCTCATCAAAAGGACCTTGAGGGCGACCCTGTGACCGGAGGCGCAGCCGTGCATTTAGAGGATGGATCCACGCCATCTTCCTGCTCCCAAAATTGCCTCCTCACCCGATGGGCCTGGGTCTGCCTCCCCATTTTCCTCGCGGCATTCCTCCCCACCCCTGTCCTTGCCCAGTCCGTCTTCGGAAGGGTGATCGTGGAGGGGGACACCACGGGCGTTTCAGGAGCCGAACTCACCCTGAGTGATTCCATCGGAATTCCGTTGGCACGGGTCCAGAGCAGCGAGAGCGGGCACTTTCGCCTACCTGCCCCAGGCGCCGGCCGGTTCGTCATTCAGGTGTCCCGCATCGGGTTCGCGGGCATCGAAGTCGAAACGACCTTGAGGAATGAGGAAACCGTTGAGGTAGAGCTCCGGATGGCGGAAGAAGCCATCCCCCTGGACCCCATCCTTGTCGTGGGACGGAGGGAGATCAGGCACGGAAGCCTGGAGCAGTTCTATGACCGTATGGCCCGAAACAAACAAAGGGGCAAGGGCCATTTTCTTACTCGGGAAGAGATCGAGACTCGAAGAAGCCTCCGACTGGGTCTAATCCTTCAGACCATTCCAGGCGTCTGGACTCAAGGGCGAAATCACGTCCCTGTGTTGGTTAATCCCAACGCCCGAGGAGGCGTCTTTTGTTCGCCTGAGTTCTTCCTGGACGGAATGCCCTTGTTGGATGGCTATCGGGATTTTGAAGCGCTGGACCTGGAGGGGATCGAGGTCTACCGGGGATACGCCGAATCAGTGGACGGCGAATTCCCCGACCGATGCGGGCAGATCTTCATCTGGCGACGGTCGGATTGGGGAAATCCCTTCACCTGGGAGCGTGGCTTGTTCGCCCTGGGCTTGGGTGCGGTGTTGTGGGCCCTTTCGACTCTCTTTTGAATCCTGGAGAAGGACGCGGTAAATGAACATTCGTTTCCGAAGGCCAATGACCATCATCCTTGCCACCGTGTGCCTTCTGCTCCTGGGGTGCGGGCCTGGGGACCAGGAATACGGACAGAACCCGGTCATCGAGGTCCTGCCCAACGGGGTCGTATGGGTGGAGAACCCCCCGCTCCAGGAGGGAGATACGCTTCCCACCTTCGTGGGACAGGAAGACCTCCGAATCGGATCCGTCGCGGGTGGAGGCCCTGACGAATTCAGCCGGATCGGAACCTTCACGGTGGACGACCAGGGCACCATGTACATCGTGGACGGCATGGCAGAAGAAATCCGGGTGTTCGATCCCGACGGAAACCACATCCGGACTTTCGGCGGGAAGGGGGAGGGGCCGGGAGAGTTCAGCAACGCCACGGGAATGACCTGGGGGCCTGAAGGAAACCTCTGGGTCTATGAGTCCCGGCGCTTCTCGGTCTTTAGCCCGGAGGGTGAGTTCCTGACGAGTTATCCTCGGGTGCCGAGAGGAAGACTCTCGCCCTGGCCAGGGAAATTCGACTCGGAGGGACGCCTTTGGGATTTCGGCGTAGACCGGCCAGAGGCCGCCGGGAATAGTCCCGGGACCCTGATCCGGTATTCCGTCCGCCGGACCTCCCACGACTTCTCCAGCTTTGACACCCTCAGGTCTCTGGATTTCCGGACCGGGGATCTCCTTCCGTCCATGGCCAGCCCACCCTACTACGATGGGCTTACCCGGCTTCTCGACCCTCAGGGCTTTTTCTGGTTCGCCCGGACCCGTGACAACCGGGTGTACCAGGTCACCGCCGACTACGACACCATCCGGGGGTTCTCCATCCCCATCGGCCCAGTCCCGGTATCTGACGCCGAGATTGACTCCATCATGGCAGCCTACAACCGCCCAGGCCGACCGGTTCGCCTGGAGGCGGAGGACATCCCACCGACCAAGACCCTCGTCCGAAGAATCCTCATGGACGACCGGCGGAATATCGTCATCTTCCCTATCGCATCTCGGGAGGACCAAAACAAGGTCTTCCTCATGTTTGATGAAGAGGGAGTCTTTCTGGGTCGGGGCAGGTTGGAGAACCGGGTTTACCAGGCCCCACATCCGATCTTCAAGGGGGGATACGCCTACAGTGTCGTGACCGATGAGCTGGATATCTCCTACCTGGTTCGTGAGCGGATTGTGAGGAAGTGATGGACCTCCGCCATCCTCTCCTGGCTGCAGTGAGCCTCTTTCTGCTCCTGGGGTGCGGATTAGAATCTGTGGACTCGGAGGAGATGCCTGCCCTTGAGAAGTGGGCCCTGGGAAGCCCCACCCTTGAATTGGGGAGCCTGGAGGGAGGGCCGGATTCATTCTCCGACATCAGAAGCGTCGCTCTGAGCCCGGAGGGGGCCCTCCACATCCTCCTCCATCAAGAGCAGAGCATCAAGGTCTTCGGCCCCTCGGGAGATTTCCTCGCCACGATCGGCAGGAAGGGCGAGGGCCCTGGGGAATTCACCCTCCCGAATCGCCTCGGTTTCGTGGGCGATACCCTCTGGGTCCTGGACGGCGGGGCCGACCGCGTGAGCCTGTTTACTAACGGTGAATTCCTCAGAAGTGAGCCTTACCCCGAAATCCCTCAGTTTCACCCGGATCGACACCCACGAATCGGCGCGGTCGCAGCGGGCAATTCGTCGATTTACGTTTCCGACGTTCGGCGCCTGGACCAACCCTCGACCACCACCACCCCCGTTCCCATGATCCTGGAGGCCAACGGCCTCTTCGATACGCTTGCGTTCCTGAACGCCGATCACATCGGTGGGTTCCTGACCCAAACCACCGGAGGCGCATTAAGAATGGTCAGGCCCTTCGTCCAGCCTTTTCAGGACCAGGACCTGTGGACGGTGGCAGCCGATGGATCGTTCGTTCTCGTGGTGAATCGAAGAATCGGGCCGCAGGGAGCGGATCCGACTTATCGGGTCCACCGTGTGGGTATGTCGGGGGACACCGTGTGTTCAGCAACCTTTCCATACGAGCCAAAAGCCATCCCCCCGGCCCACCTGGACTCCATCCTGGACAGAATGGCAGGAAGCTCCTTCAGCGAAGATGATGTGGAGGACGCTCTCTTCATTCCCCCCCACTTCCCCCCGGTAGATCGTGTTGTAGCGGGGCAGGATGGAACCATTTGGGTGGCCACTCAACCAGCCCAGGATGGCCCGATGCCATGGATGGTCCTCAGTCAGAATTGCGAACCGGTTGCGGAGATGGAGATTGGCGAATGGGGAGAACTCCAAATCGCCGATGGACATTCGGTATGGCTCCTGACCACCGATGAGTTCGACGTGCCTTATCTCACCAGGTATGAGGTGAGTATGGGCTCAGGAACATGATCCACGCCTCAGGCCTCATTTGAACTCGAACGGTTAGTGCCATGTGCGGGGTCATCGTGATCTGGAGCCGTAGAGGACCGGCCCCCTGATCCTCTGACTCTTGCAACGGTTTGGTGTCTGAGAGATTCTCACATACAAACCTGAGTCTTCCGCCCGATCTAACATGGGAGTGTTCCATGAGCTTCCGGCCCAGGACCTCAAACGGCTCTCCAGCCCATATTTGCTCCCTGGCCCTTACGGTGGCTGTTGCCCTCGCCGTCCTTCTGAGCCTGGCCATCTCCTGCGGGGGTGATTCGAACGAGGGGGACTTCACCGTCACCGATTCGGCAGGCATCACAATTGTTGAGAACGGTGCGGCGCTCCTAAATCGTGTGCCGACTTGGACGGTGAACCCCAACCCCACCCTGACCATCGAATCGGAGGGTGAGGCTGGCCTCCTGCTCTTCGACGTCTCGGAGGTGGCCGTCCTCAATGGAGGGACACTTGCCGTAACAAACAGCGGAGGAACGGAGGTGCTCCTCTTTTCTCAGGATGGGGCCTTTCTCCGGACCATTGGCGGCCCCGGCGAAGGCCCGGGAGAGTTCCGAACGATCACCTCGGTGGTTCCTATTCCCGGGGACTCCATCGGGATCTATGACTCCTCCTATAAGCGCCTAACGGTTTTTGACGCCGAGGGGCAACTAGGCCGTGAAGTGTCGTTGCGTGAAATAGCAGGGGGGTTCGACTATACCTGGGTCCGATCTCTCGGGCCGAGTGGCCTGGCACTCCTCAACCGGGGCGGTTTCCAATCAGCTCAGCCGGAAGGCGCATACCGGACCTATACGGAATGGCTCCGTATCGACCTGGATGGGCATTCTCAATCAAGCTATGGAGAGTTTCCGGGGAACGAGCTCTTTCAGAACGCACGTTCCATGGGATCACCCTTGTTCTCCTTCATGACCGCTGCGGCGACCTTCTCCAAGTCTCTGGTAGCCGGTACGGGAGATGTCCCAGAGGTTTCGGTCTACGGACCGGATGGCGCACCCATTCGGATCATCCGATGGCCACACGAACCCCAGCCGGTAACGGAGGACACGCTTTCTGTTTTCCTGGAGAAAGGGCTCGCCACGGTCCCGGAGGCGGCGAGAGGCCAGGCCCGGGCCATGATGGAGTCCATGCCCAAGAAGGATTTCATTCCGCCCTACTCCACCATCTTCGCCTCTTCCGACGGGCTGATCTGGATCGGGTCTTATGACGGACTGGGCGTTGTAACGCCTCTGGACAGGCCGCCGGAACGAAGCTGGCTGGTCTTCGACTCTCGGGGAATCTTGGTCGCAAGAGTGAGAACACCCGAGGGGTTCCGAGCCCACACGGTGCAGGAGGCAACCCTGCTGGGGGTCTACAAGGACGAGATGATGGTGGAATCCATTCGGGCCTACCGTTTCTCTGATGACTCTCATTGATTCGAGACCCAGGCTCTCCCAAAGGGGTTTAATGCGCATACTGACAGCGAGGCTACCGCTGCTTTTTGCCATCCTCCTTCTGGCACCGGAGGTGGCGACCTCCCAAGTGGTGCAGGGCCAACTCCTGGACCGGACCAACCGGGAGCCTGTGGAAGGGGCTCTGGTCCTCCTCTTGAGTTCCGACGGCGAGGAGGTTGGAGGATACCTCACCAATGCAGCCGGTCGCTTTCTCCTGAGTGCCAACGGACCGGGTCGGTTCTTCCTTCGGGCAGAACGCATCGGGTATGAAACAGCCCTATCCGACACGGTGTCCCTATCCATGGGGCAAACCCTATCTCTGACGCTGGAGACCTCATACGCCCCCATCCCCCTGGAAGAGATAACGGTGGAGGGAGAACACCAGTGCGTCGTTCGCCCCGATGAAGGGCTCCTTCTGGCGTCGGTCTGGGAGGAAGCCCGAAAGGCGCTGACGGTACAGGACTGGACCGACCGGGAAGGTCTGTATCGGTTCCAGATGGAGAGTTGGGATCGGGACCTGGACACTCGGAGCAAGGAAGTCGGGAACCCGAATCGCCAGGTGACCACGGTCATCCAAAGGAGCCCCATTCGGACTGAACTCACCCCCGAAGAACTCATAACAGTGGGCTTCGTCCAGGTTGTCGATGCCAGGCAGCATCACTACGTCTACCACGGCCCCGACGCTGCCATCCTCCTTTCGGACGAGTTCCTCGACACTCACTGCTTCCGCTTGGCTCTGGACGGCGATAAGCCCGAGATGGTGGGATTGGCTTTCGAACCCGTTCGAGAAAACCGGGTCCCCGATATCCTGGGCACACTTTGGCTGGACCTCCAAACCGCCCAACTGGACCACATCGAGTATGAGTACGACTGGGCCCCATGGCCGGAAGCTGAGGGAGCGGCGAGAGGCAACATCGAATTCCAGAGCCTCTCATCCGGCGCATGGATCGTCCGGCGTTGGTGGATCCGGATGCCACGGATGGGGATCGACTCCTCCGTTCTACCGGGAGGGGCGGCCTCGGGAATAAGACTCCTTGGCTTGAAGGAAGAGGGCGGTGAGATCACTCGGATCACACCCCTCACCCGGACCGCGGCCATCTCTACCCCTACGGGAACTCTCACGGGGCAGGTATGGGACAGCCTACGATCCACTCCAATGGCTGGAGCTGTCGTTTTCCTCTCCGGAACGAGCTACCGGACAACGGCCGACGCCGAAGGTCGCTTCATCCTGGAATGGCTGCCCGAGGGGGTGTATACCACATCCTTCACCCATCCCCAACTGGATTCCGCAGGCGTGACACCCGCAGGTACCGAGGTTGAGTTGGTCCCTTTTGACACCGCCACAGTCCATCTGGTTGGACCCTCGAAACTTTCCATGCTTCGAGAGGTGTGTGGTTCGGGAGACATGGAGACTGCCCTCACGGGAACCGTCCGACAAATGGCCGGCGGAACACCCATCACCGGAGCCCGGTTGGGCGCGGAGTTTGAGACACTTCAACGGGTCAGGGGCGGTTGGCAATCAACCATGAACGTGGATTCGGCGGCAACAGACTACAGGGGGCGGTACCGGTTCTGTGGTCTCCCGGCCGACGCCACCATCCGGGTCCAAGCTTCGTTCCCAGGGTTCCAGAGTCCGAAGGTCAAGGTCGAGCTCTCTATGTCCGAGACAAGGTCACTGGATTTCCTTCTGGCCCCGGATTCCATCGACCTGGCACCCTCCCGGTCCCCTCTTGATCCAGTGCTCCCCGAAATGGCGGCCCCGATGCCGGAGCCTGCAGACCCGGCCGAGCCCGGGTCTTTCCAGTTCACCCAGGTGCCGGGGGAGTTCCTCGATAGCAACGCCCAATGCGGTGTGATCCTCATCTGGACCAAACGGGGTGGAGAATGAATACGATGGCACGTGCAGGAATCCTCGTCGGCATGACCCTGTTCGTGTCTTGTACGGGCACTCGGGACGCCGCGCCCGAGGGCCCCCTCGTTGTTGGAGAACTGGTGAGGGATAGGATTGCCGGATTGGAAGTGTTGCCGGGCCCCCTTTTGAGCCGTCCATGGATGATGCTGGCGTGGCGGGATTCCCTGGTCATTCTGGACAACGGGGAGAAGGAAGTGGCCATTCTTCCTCGTAGTCTCGAGGGCGGGAGAAGCTTCGGACGCCCCGGAAAGGGCCCAGGGGAGTTCCGCTCACCCACCTGGGCAACTCCCCAGGGAAACGACCTCCTTGTCTGGGACCGTGGAAATGCCAGAGTCACCCGGTTCGATCCGGACGGTCAGATCCTGGATGAGACTACGTTGACGTTAGCCTCCCTTTCGGGAGCCTTTCTCCCAGCTGAGGGGGAAGGCCTCTTTCTTCCGTCCGCAGGGGACACCCACTACCTGGAGTTGGCAGTGGACGGCGACCCTCCAGCCCTTCTCCTCCCCCGACCCCCTGGCATGGAATCCCCCCATCAGGACTTCGTCACAAGCAACATCGTTTACCGCTTCGGAGACGCCCTGGCCCTGGTGGATATGGAGAATGGGGCCGTTTGCCTCCAACTCCCCGACGGGGAATCTCGCCTCCTCCTTCCCCCGGAGTCGGTGAGGGACGAGATGCAGCGGAGGTACGATGTGGTCAAAGAGGGGGACACAAGAAATGAAAGACGAGTGCCCAAGATCCTCAAGGCTTCAGCTTCGGATGAGGGAATTCTCCTCTGGCTCATTGGAAAAGACGACCCCGTCGGTTTGCTTCTCACCCCCGAGGAGGAGTGGGTCGAGATCGTGGGTGTTTCTCAACGGGAGGATTTTCCAGAATACCCCTCCGACGTCCTTCTGCTGGACGGTGAGCTGTACGTCCTTTCAGTCGAGGGCGTCCGAACTTACACGCTGACCCGTGGAGATTTTCCCACATCTACTGGTAGTTCCCGGCTCGTGGCCCAGCGAAGCCAGGTCTATGGATCGGTGGACGGAGAGGGGGCCCTGTCCTCGGTTTTTGACGTGGCTGTTTCTCCCCGGGGGAGGGTCTATGCATCCCAACCCACCTACGCTGAAGTCTACGTCTACGAGGCGGACGGAAGATTCCAGAGCGTCCTTGGCGGGAGAGGTGAGGGCCCAGGAGAATTCAAAACCCCCGGAGCCATCCGGTTTCGCGGAGACAGCGTCACAGTCCTGGACTTCATGTCCGGGATCAACCTGTTCTCACCGGACGGGGACTTCATGGAGCAGATCTCCTTCACCCTACCCACACCGGCCGAACTGGGCTTCCCCACCAAGCCAGCCCTCCTCCTGGCCGATGGAACCGTGGCGTGTACTGCACCGGTTCGATCGTTTCTGATCATTACGGGAACGACGATCGAGCAATCCTGGGTTAGAGCCACCCGGGAGGGCGAACTCTTGGATACGCTGGTGGTGACCTCGGTCGAAAACAGCTACACCACCATCGAGGTCCCTGGGCGTCCACCTACCGTCTTGGCCCAGCCCGTACCATGGATTGATCTCATCCTGGTGGCGCCGGATGGAACCGATCTCTTCATCGTGGATCGGTCGGCGGCTCTGGAAGGAGTGGAAACGCTCCTCCGGGTATACAAGACCGACCTTCAGGGTGACACAATCCTGGCCATAGAAATCCCCTACGATCCCTTCCCCCTCACCCCCGAGTGGAGAGATAGTGTCTCCCTGAGCGTGGCTACCCCCGGTGCAGCCCTCCGGGAACTCACACCCGATCGCTACGCCGAACTCATCCGGGATCAGGTGACCTGGCCAGTCCACCACCCCTCCGTTACCCACGGCATCCTCGGGCCAGACGGATCCCTTTGGCTGAAGCGAGAGATGCCGGTTGGCGATTCCATCCGCTGGGATATCCTCGACTCAGAATTGGAACCGGTCGGACACACCTTCCTCCCGGCCCGTTTCGAGGCCAAATGGGTATCCCGCTCCTCGGTTTGGGGCGTGGAACTCGATGAGGTGGACATACCCTTCATCATCCGCTTTGACCTCCGGGAACCTTAACCTGGTTTCATTGTACAACTAAATAAGTAGTTACTGCTCAGGGGCGTCCGGACCCAAAACCAAGCCGACCACGTCAGGACCCCATGGGCAGAAGGGGAAAAATCGACCAATACACCCGGATTCTCAGCCCATGACCCGACTCCCGGATCCCTACGGAACGCTTCAGGAGCAAAGGTCACCGCTTGTTGCCGATGCGGTTGGGGGAGATCCGGATGCTCTTTCCGCCCTCCTGGAGATGGCCAGACCCGTGGTCCTCCAGTGGGCCTCGGTCAGGACCCGGGATCCGGACGATGCGGAAGACGTCACACAGCTGGTTCTTCTGCGGCTCTACTCCAAAATTTCGACCTTCCGGGGAGACTCGAGCCTCTCCAGCTGGCTTTACCGAGTCACCGTGAATGAAGCCTCAGGTTTCAGCAGGAGGAAGTCCCGAGATCAGACCCAGGCCAAAATGTGGAAGGAACTCGGCGGCCAGGAGTCGACTTCTCAACCGGACACGACCTGCATAGACAGCCTGCGACTCGCCACCGCGGTGTTGGAAGCCGCGTCAGACCTCCCTTCTCTCCAGCAGATGGCCTTCCATCTCGTGGACCTGAACGGCCTTCGACCGTGCGAGGCGGCCCGTGAGCTCGGACGCACCCAAACCACCCTCCGATCCACACTATGTCGTGCCAGGAAGAAGATCCGGGAGTTGGTGGAAGGGTGTCACCGGGAGCTGGCCCGGGAGTACTGGGAGGAATAGCCCGGGAGCTTTCCCACCTTCCCTGGCCGAACCCGGATTCAACCATAAGTTTGTCCAACCTGATAGACTGATGGCTTTGTCCTCCTCCCTGAGCCCCGGGGTCCCAAATGAAGCAGCATCCATTCGTCGCAAGTCCAGCTTCGATCGTAGTCCTGATTGCGGGCCTAGTTGTTGGATTGACCTCCTGTGGCCCGGTTCCCGAGCCCATGGATGTGGTGGAAGCCACCATCTCCGAAGTACAGGATGCGGTCAGGGATGGGAGGACGACATGTCGGATGGTGGTTCAGGCCCACCTGGACCGGATCGCGGCCTACGACGAGGCCACGGTGAACGCCATCACGGTCCTCAATCCCAACGCCCTCACCCGGGCCGATGAACTCGATGCCGCCGTGAAGGCGGGGGAGAGCCTGGGACCCCTCTTCTGTGTACCCATGCTGGTGAAGGACAATTTCGACACCGAAGACATGGTCACGAGTGGTGGCTCCATCTCCCTGGTCGAGAACTATCCTCCCGACGACGCGTTCATGGTCCGAAGGATCCGGGAGGAGGACGCCATCATCATCGCCAAAACCAATATGGCCGAGTGGGCCTTCAGCCCCCGTCAGTCGGTCAGCTCATCCTTCGACACAACGGCGAATGCCTATGACCTCGATCGGGTCCCGGCGGGTTCCAGCGGCGGGACCGCCTCGGGCGTGGCCGCCAGTTTCGGCCTCATCGGGCTCGGCAGCGATACGGGGAACTCCATTCGGGGACCATCCTCCCACCTGGCTCTTGTGGGGATTCGATCCACCATCGGCCTCACCAGCCGGGACGGAGTGATCCCCCTGGCTTTTGATCGGGACATCGCCGGACCCATGGGCCGGACTGTCGAGGACGTGGCGAGAGTGTTCAACGTGGTCGCAGGATATGACCCGGCGGACCCGTACACAGACGATGGTAAGGACAAGAAGGAAGAAGACTACACGGATTTCCTGGACGCCAATGGCTTGCAGGGTGCTCGGATCGCCGTGATGCGGGAGTTGGTGGACCCGGAAGCGACGGATACGGCCATCGCCCGAATCTTCGAAGAATCCCTCGTCGACCTGGCCCGGCTCGGTGCGGAGATCGTGGATCCCTTCGAATTCGATCTTGCCTCACAACTCGACCGGTCAGGAATGTTCTGCCAACGCTTCCGTTTCGACATGCATGAGTATCTCGCATCCCTGGGTGACGCCGCTCCCATGACCGATGTCCTGGAGGTTCTGGAGGCTGGTGAGTTTTCCCCCTACGCCGAACGATCACTCCGGTCCCATGAGAACCGCCCGCTGGATGTTCACCCCTCCCAGTGGGACCCACCCTGCCCTGACTATTTCGAGAATGAACCTCGCCAGGCTTATCGATCGGACCTGATCGCAGCCATGGACAGGGCCGGAGTGGACGCGGTGGTTTATCCGTCCTGGACCTCTCCGCCGGCTCACATCGACCGGGGCAGGCAGGAATACAGTGGAGACAACAGCCAAAGGGTGGCCCCGGCTACCGGGATGCCGGCCATCACCGTCCCCATGGGCTTTTCCTATGGGCATCTTCCCGCAGGGTTGCAGATCCTCGGGCGTCCATACGCCGAGGGCCTTCTCTTCAAGCTCGCCTATGCCTATGAGCAAGGCACCCAGCATCGGCGGCCCCCCGAGGGATTTCCGTCTCTTCTTCCCGCGAGCCCAGGCGGATAACGGTCGGGGGAGACTGGGGGGAGGGCCGCCCTCCCTCGACCGGCTCGGGAATGCCGCAGTTCATGAGGATTGGCGCAAGGACGAAACTATCTTAGATTGAAAAAGGTGCCTGAGAAGGGCAAACTGCCGGTAACGGCAGGGCGCAAAGCCAGGGGTCCCCAAGAGCGGGGATAGCCCAGCTGCCAGGAACGAGAGAGATGAAGATTGATCTCCCTCTCCCCTTCGCCCCCCCCTTCTCCCGGGCATTTCCTTTTATTTTGGGTCCTGGTTTAGTGACCCCCCAGATGAACCGACAGGACGCTATGCTTCGAGCCGTCCTTATCCTGACCTGGATCGGTCTGGCTACCACTGCCAGC